>JAHDGF010000071.1 GCA_020627785.1 Saprospiraceae bacterium | reverse complement strand
GGATTTCGTCTTTTTATTATACGCTTATCTTTTTATGAGATTGGTTTATTGATTTAGGTCCGCTGCTCCCCGCAGCGGACTTTTTATTTGTATCCCTACCTAAGCGGACAAATTTAAGTCCTGTTTTAATCCATGATTTCAATAATATTTGAATATTTTAGTCCATTATTCAATTAATTTATGCCATTAAGAACTTACAACATGAAAAAACTTTTACTTTCTTTATTTATAATCGCTGGCTTTGCAAGTCTAAGTACCGCTCAAATAACCATATTTGAGGACTTCGATTCTTACGAAGTGGGAGACGACATCGTCGAAGTAAATCCAACATATTTTGAATATTGGCCAAATACTTCTGTTGGACTTCCAATTTCAGATGAGCAAGCATTCAGCGGATCAAATAGTATTTATTTATTTTCAGCAGAAGCAGGTGGAGGACCTGATGATGTTGTGATGAACTTCCAAGATGTTTATGACTCTGGTACTGCATCTTTATCTTTTCAAATGTATGTAAGCCCAGATCATGCAGCATATTATAACGTTCAAGGAGTTGACCCTCCTGCAAGTGCAGGTACTTCTTCTTGGGCTTCACAAGTATATTTTGAATCTAACGGTACCGTTACTTTTGAAGGAGCAAATGGTGTAGTAATTGCATCCGCAATTTATCCTCAAGGTCAATGGTTTGAAGTTAGATATGATGTGAACTTAGATGAAAATATCTGGGAGCTATCATTAGATGGGAGATGTCTAGCTTCATATGCCAATGAAAGAAACTCTTTTGCATCATTTAATTTATACCCTTTTGGAAGTGGTGATGTTGCAGAATACTGGTTTGATGACATGCTTTTCACACATTCACCAGACGCTCAAGAAGTAGCCAATGATGCTGGTCTTATCCTAGGAAATGATCCTTTAGGTGGCTTAGAAGGAGCTACGATTACCAACGTTGCAGGTCTTTTAAACAATGTAGGAGATGTGATTACCAGTGCAACTTTAGAAGTTGACTATGATGGTGAAACTACAACCATTGAAATGGATGGTTTAAATCTAATGGAAGGAGATACTGCACAAGTGAACACCGATACACCCTTAGCTTTGACATCTGGTCTAAAAGAAATACTCGTGAGATTAACTTCAGTGAATGGAATAGAAGGAGATGACGTAATTTGTAATAATAGCTTATTTGCTGTTACAACTGCTGTAGAACCTGCGCCTAATAAGGCTGTACTTGTAGAAGAAGCAACAGGTACTTGGTGTACTTGGTGCCCAAGAGGTGCTGTCTTTATGGAAAGAATGGCTGAGAAATATGGAGATTTATTCGTAGGAATTGCTGTTCATAATGCAGATCCAATGGTTGTAACAGAATATGATTCGGGATTAACTTCAAATGCAAGTTTTTCTGGATTTCCATCTGTTTCTGTTGAAAGAACCGTTTTTATAGATCCTGCAGCTGTGGAGTCCCCTTTCTTAGAAAGTGTTGCCGTAGCTCCAAGAGGAGCTTTTGAAATCGGCGCTGATTTAGATGAAAATACAGGAGAAATGAAAATATCTTTAGAGCTTGAAGCTCTACAAAGTTTGTTCTTTGCTGACAATGTAGCATTGGTAATCGTGGAAGATGAGGTGACAGGTTCAGGCCCAGGCTGGGAGCAAATAAATGCTTACGCTGGAGGTGGACAAGGACCTATGGGTGGTTATGAAAATCTTCCAAATCCAGTACCAGCAGATCAAATGGTTTACGAAGATGTTGCTAGAGCACTTGTAACAGCTTATGATGGACAAGATGCAGATATTGAAGGTATTCTTTCTGCAGGTGAATCAAAGTTATACAACTTTACTTTCACCTTAGATCCATCTTGGGATACCGATCACCTAAGCTTAGTTGCAATCTTACTTAACTCAGACGGTTCAGCGAATAATGCTAAAGAAGTTTCATTAGCAGATGCTCAAGAAAATGGTTTCGTTCAATCAAGTGTAAATGATCCTGCATTACAAGCTTCATTTGAAGTTTATCCTAATCCAGCAGCTGATCTTTTAAACATTAGATTAGAGTCACCAGAAACTGGAGATGTTCAATTAGAATTGATCAATACATTTGGTCAGACAGTAAAAGTTGAAAGACTTCAGTCTTTTGCTGGAACACAGAACTGGATTATAAATATTTCTGACTTACCAAATGGTCACTACATGACCAGAGTGAAAATAGGAAATAAAACAGCTGTAAAAACAATGCAGAAGTTTACAAAGTAGATTAAAATCCTTAGAAGGATAAAATATCAGGCGGCTACATTCCGATGTAGCCGCCTTTTTTTATGCTCATATCCCATTCCATCCATTAGTAACCTATCGCTCTGGGACTGTGCTCCAGCAGAGTCACATATATATAATTGATTTGGCGCCCTTAGACTTAACTCCAGCGGAGTGACATATTCGTAACATGCGGCTCTAGGATTTAGCTCCAGCGGAGTGACATATTCTTAACATAGTGCTCTAGGTCTTAGCTCCGGCAGAGCTACATTTTTGTAACATGGCACTCTTAGACTAAGCTCCAGCCGAGCTATATATTCGTAACATGCCGCTCAAGGACTTAGCTCCAGCTGAGCTATATATTCGTAACATGCGGCTCTAGGATTTAGCTCCAGCGGAGTGACATCTTCGTCCCATGCCGCTCTAGGATTTCGCTCCAGCGGAGTGACATCTTCGTAACATGCCGCTCTAGGGTTTAGCTCCAGCGGAGCTACATTTTTGTAACATGCGACTCTAGGATTTAGCTCCGGTGTGACATATTCGCAACATAGCGCTCTAGGATTTAGCTCCAGCGGAGCTACATCTTCGTAACATGCCGCTCTAGGGTTTAGCTCCAGCGGAGCTACATTTTTGTAACATGCGACTCTAGGATTTAGCTCCGGTGTGACATATTCGTAACATAGCGCTCTAGGATTTAGCTCCAGCGGAGCTACATATGTATAACTAAGATGGTGCTCTAGGAATTAGCTCCAGCGGAGCTATATATGTATATAAAAAAAGCAGCTCGCTGAGAATACGAACTGCTATTAGCTAACACCCTATAATATGAGAAAATGAGAATACCCCAAAGGTAAGCCAATTCCAAGACAAGTCAAACGTGAAGCCTGCAATTGATAAAAGACAGACAAAAGATAAAGGAGTTGGCTTTGAAGTAGGGGCATAACCTTTTAGTAGTAGCCGCTAAAGTTTTGTTTTTATTTACAGCTAGAACCCCTATTTTACTTCTTTAAAACCAAATTCAACTCAAAAATCCATTATGAGTAATTTACTTAGTCGATCAATTCTTTTTTGTCTTTGTTTCTTTTTAGGAGCCTTAAATGCCTTCACACAAGAACAAAATCAAGCAAACATGGACTTTAGAAACACCATTGGCGGTTCTTTTTCGCTGAATTCTGCACAGAACAATAGAAACTTAGTCTTAGTCCAAGCCAATTTATTTGATAATTTAACTCGAAGTAATTCATTTAATTTTAGTCCTTATTATCTAAGATCAATAAAACCTAATTTAAGAGTAGGCGTAATATTAAATTATAGCATCTCAAATTTTGAGTCAGTATCACCCAGCACAGTAATACAAGTTTTCCCAATTCTTGAACCAGAAAATGACCGTATAAATTCTACAAACTCAACAAATACGAGTATAGGTGCTTGGATTTTTGCCCGTTCTAAAATAAAGCAGTTTAATAAGTTTCACATATTCACTGAACCTATGATTGGAATTCAAAATTCTGTCAACGATACAGAGGGTCTTACTTGGGTTTTGGAAGGTACTAACGCAGAACTCGCCCAACAATCTTCAAGAAATGAAAGAATAACTAATCTATTGAATATCAGAGTAAACTTGGGAATTGGTTATGCGCTTTCGCAAAGGTGGAATCTGATTTCGAGATTAGGAAATCTTTCATATTCAGCAGGCTCCATTACTGAGAATTTTGAATCGAGCACTGGTGGTACTGGGACATTTAGCGATTCCTCTAAAGTTGATGTTTCTGAATTTAATCTAAGCTTTAGACCGAGCAGTTTTACGGTAGGATTAGAATATAATTTTTAAGCTCCGATTCTTAAAAATTTAAGAGTATAGATTTTATGTGAGGTCTGTGCGTAGACCCATAAATACCGGTTCTCTCAGAGTTCCATTAGAAGTGTATGAAGCAAATTTTACCTCGCAGATCAATCTAGGTTCAATCCAGACTGTTCTTTGAGCCTCTTCAATTGTCTCCTCAATGATCTTCCCCGTCTCGGGAATTTCTTGGAGCATGGCTAAGATTTCTATCATTTTACTTTCGTCAAATCCAGTTCCAACCTTGCCTAAGTAATTCCAAGGTTGCTCATCAATCTGTGCAATATGTAGAGAGCCAAAGAGATTACTCCGATCCCCTTTACCTTCCGTGTAGCCAATAATATGACAGGTCAAAGTTTCCCTGAATTTAACCTTAAGCCAATGTGTGTTTCGTCTGCCAAGCTCATAAGGCATGGATTTATCTTTGGCCATAATCCCTTCAAGATTCATAGCTTTCGCAGCCTCAAACAATGCTTGGCCATCCTTAACCGGTTCGCTCAATCGATATTTATCTTGTTTCTTAAGACTGACGCCTAACCACGCTTGCCGCCGTTCCAAAGATTCTGCAATAATATCACGCCCATCCAAGTACAAACAATCATAGAGATAACAATAAGCTGGATTGGACTTAGTGGCTCGCTCAATCGATGTCTTGCCTTTTGTGTGCAACCGACTGATAACATCAGCAAACACTGGTCGACCTTGATCATCCATACTGATAATCTCCCCGTCAAAAACCGCATGCTCAATATCAAAGTATTCATCTACTTCCTGAAGCTCCGGGAATTGATCGGTTATATCCCTTCCCGCCCTGGATTGTATTCTCACCTTCCCATCATTGATGAAAATAATTGTACGTATTCCATCCCACTTAATCTCATAACTAAATTGATGACCAACAGGTACCTCCTTACTTACATCAGCTAGTTGTGGCTTAATCACCGACTCATCCAAAAGGGTAGATGCAGGTACATCCTTACGCTCGATCAGCCATTGATTTCCATTTCCAGTTTTATACAATTTATATTCACCAGTGATCTGCTTTGAATTCAATGTAAAGTGATAGGATTTATCTTCGGTTTTCTTTATCCATTTAATCTTTCCTAGCGCAAACACCCACATCTGTCCAGCTCCATATTCTCCCTTCGGAATGGTGCCTTCAAAGGTCAAATACTCCATTGGATGATCTTCCGTTTGTATCGCCAATCTCTTCACTCCTTGGACAATGGGTAATCCTTTGGGAATGGCCCAACTCATTAATACACCATCTTCTTCAAGTCGTAGATCATAATGTAAATTACTAGCATCATGTAGTTGAATGCAGAATCGATCTTTGCCCTTATCGACCTTCAATGGCTGCGGCTCAGGAGACGCACTGAAATTCCTTTTCTCTCGATACGACCTGAGTCGCTCCTCCATTTTTTGATCAAATTTTTCGGAGGCCTTTACTCGATCATGCAAGGGCGAAGCATAATTTTCAAATTCAGCCCAAACATCCCCATACTTTTCTATATGGGCGTCAATATTTGACAAGGTTATAGCTTGAGAGCTAGAAATATCTCGTAGGTGATCCCATTGAATAGGCGTAGAGATTGGTGCACCTGGTTTAGCCCGCATGCTATACGCGGAAACCGTGGTCTGCGCCATGTGATTTCGATAAATGTCAATCAAGGTCTTTCCCGCCCGACTACCTTTTTGTAACTGAAGGGTAGAGGTCTCCTTGTTTTGTTGCACAAATTGCTTCGCCAATCCCTTCACCGTTTCAACCATCTCCTCATGGGTGTATTCGGGAAAGATCGGTACCAAAATGTGAACTCCTTTACCTCCGGAGGTCTTTACGAAAGGCGTGTAATTATAACGCTCAAGAAAGGTCTTCAATTGAAAAGCAATTTCCTTGACCCTCTCAAAATCTTGACCTTCCGGCGGATCTAAATCAAAAATAAAATGATCGGGGTTATCCATTCGATCAGTAGTCATCTGGGTTGGGTGTAATTCTAGGGCTGCAAGATTAGCCAACCAAACGACACCAGGCGTCGTATTAATGACTGCATAATCAACGGATTCCTCACTGTGTTGAATCGGCTGCCTTTGAATCCATTTTGGAGCCCAATCAGGACAAGTCTTTGAATAGAACTTAGTGCCATCAATCCCATCCGGGTATCGAATCAAAGTCAAAGGTCTCCTTCCAATGTATTTCAATAAAAGAGGAGCAACACGCATGTAATATTGAATGATCTCAGCTTTGACAAACTTACTCCCAGGATAAAGGGTCTTATCCAAGTTGCTCAGCTTAAGCTGCCTACCTTCTACTTCAGTATGTACATATTTACTCACCTTTCTCTATGCTTTGCCTTTGAACCCTAATTTTAATGAAATTTGAGCCAGTCTCGCTTGATTGAATCATTTTTTAAGAAGAATTCAATAAAACTATGCTGGTTTTCAAAGCTACTCCATAAAAACATAATAATTTCGCATCATTAAACGATATATATCTTGATGACGAAGCGATTGAAAATAAGTCGATTTTTACCCATGGGAATTCTTGGCTTAGCCTTGGTAATTTGCCTAATCTTTGTGCAATGTACCTCCGAACCAGAAGTTGTTACCCCAGATGTTTCCAACATCAATGTAACAAGCCAGTTCTTTAGATTGGATTCTATATTTGCCTTGAGCGATCTAAATGAAATTATCAAAGGGGTGGAAAGCTTTCAAGAACAACATCCGGAGTTCTCAGAATTATATTTTAAACAGGTTCTCAGACTAATTGATAGGCCTGATAATCCGGCAATGAAGCAACTCGAAGGGTTCTTAAGTTCCGATCAAGGAAAAAATGTCATCGCAGAAGTTGCAGAAGCATTTCCAGACCTTGATTTTATACAAAAAGATTTAGATCGTGCACTCCAATATTATAGGCACTATTTTCCAGATCAAGAAACACCGAGCTTTTATACCTTTCTATCTGAATATGCCATTCAACTTTTTCTTTTTGATGATGATGATAAAACGGGCGTGGCCATAGGTTTAGATCTATTCCTTGCGCCTGAAAAAGATTATAAAAGCCTTGATCCTCGAAATCCAGCCTTCTCAGATTATCTAACAAAAACCTATACCAAGGATTATATTGTTAAAAAAATCATGGAAGCATTGATCGATGATCTCATGGGCGAAAAAAGGGGAAGTAGCCTGCTAAGCCAAATGATTATCGAAGGAAAGAAGGGCTATATCTTAAAGAAATTAATGCCTTACACCGCTGAAACGATTCTTCTTGAACAGGAAGATGAAGGCTTAAATTGGATGAAAGACAATGAATTAGAGATGTGGTCATTCTTTTTGGAAGAAGATTTGCTGTATAAAACTTCGGCGAGGGAGAACATGAAGTATATTAAACCTAGGCCAGACTCACCAGGAATGCCAGAACAGGCACCCGGAAGAACTGGAGTTTATCTTGGGTTAAAAATAGTTGAAGACTACATGGCTAAAAACCCTTCCATGACCATCGAAGACCTATTAAAAGATCAGGAGCCACAGAAGTTTTTAGATGCTTATCGGCCAAAGAGAAAATAGCGCAACGAGGTTTAAAGTAATATATTTGTAAAGCAAAATTTAAAAACAATGAGCGATCGTACCATTCCAGTTGTAGATTTATCAAAATTCGTCAATGGTTCTGAAGAGGAAAGAACAGCCTTTGTAAGCGAACTAGGTAGAGCTTTTCACGAGGTTGGATTTGTAGGAGTTGTGAATCATGGGGTAAGAAAAGAACTTGTGGATGACTTCTATAGAGCATCAAAAGACTTTTTCTCCTTACCTGTAAGCCAAAAAAGACAATTTAAAATAGATGGTTTAGCTGGCCAAAGAGGGTATACTTCTTTCGGTACTGAGCACGCCAAGCAGTCTCAAGTAGCCGATTTAAAAGAATTCTTTCAAATTGGACAGTATGTAGCACCTGATCATCCATTGAAGGAGCAATATCCAGATAATGTGGATGTCCCTGTAATTGATAGATTTAATGAACTGAGTGAGGAGTTGTACAAGTCTTTTGAGAAGTCTGGTGGACATTTATTAAGGGCCATCGCCCTTCACTTAGATTTGGATGAGGATTTCTTTGACAATCATATAAATGATGGTAATTCAATCTTAAGAACCATCCATTATCCGCCGATTACGGAAGAGCCGAGATCGGCGATCCGTGCAGAACAACATGAGGATATTAATCTGATCACTTTATTAGTCGGTGCTTCTGCTGGAGGTTTGCAGCTACTCAATGCACAGAATGAATGGCAAGACATAACTCCTGGGGAGAATGAAATCGTGATTAATGTGGGAGATATGCTTCAAAGATTCACCAATAATTACCTAAAAAGTACAACGCACAGAGTGGTGAATCCACCAAGGGAACAGTGGCATGTGCCTAGATTATCGATCCCATTTTTCTTACATCCAGTAAGCGCTATGGATCTTTCTTGTCTAGAACAATGCATCACTGATGAGCGTCCATTGGCTTATGAGCCAATAACCGCGGGAGAATACCTAGATGAAAGACTCCGAGAAATAGGGCTAAAGAAGTAGCAGAATAAGCTCTTTTAGTTTATCTTTGCATAAAATCAAGTGTTATGATGAATCTTATTTTAGGTGGTCTAGGGGGGCAAGAACTTCTAGTGATCGGAATGATTATTTTGGTTCTTTTTGGTGGAAAAAAAATCCCAGAATTAATGAGAGGTCTTGGTCAAGGAATCAAGGAATTCAATAAGGCCAAATCAAGCATCGAGACCGAGGTGAAAGATGGCATGAAAGAGCTAGACAAGTAAAAAACAAAAAACTAATATAAAAAGACTGCCTCCACTGGCGGTCTTTTTTTTTAAACCCTCCCTTATGATATCGTATAATAACGGCGAATATTTTTACACAGATTCAATCTCAGTTCCAATTACCAATCTTGGATATGATCGCTCTTTTGGAGTATTCGACTTTATGCGGATGGAAAAAGGTCGCATCCTCTTCATAGAAGACTACCTCCAAAGATTTATGAATTCGAGTAAATTCCTCTTTGGAAAGTCACCGTATTCAAAAAATGAAATCAAAGAGATTCTACAAGCGCTCATTGATTTAAACAAAAAGAAAAGTAGCACCTTTAAATTGAACCTTACCGGTGAAATTGTTAATGGTAAAATGCAACCGCACCTGGTCATTTTAAACAGACCTTATGAACCATATCCAGCAGAAAAATTCGTCAAAGGTTCAAAGCTTTTAGCGCACGAATATGTACGAGAAAATGCTAGGTATAAAACTCTAAATTATCTCGTTTCTTTTCAGAATTACAATCGTTTACAAAAGACAGGTGCAGCAGACGTACTTTTCCATAAAGACGATAAAATTTCAGAAGCATCGCGATCCAATGTCTTCATGATAAAAGATCAAAAAATCTACACCACAGATAATGATCTCCTCCATGGAATTACGAGAAAGGTGGTCTTACGCAGTTTTAAAAACAAATTGAAAGTAACCATCAAACCGATTAAATATTCTGAGTTACTAAAGGCAGATGAAGTCTTTATAACGAGCAGTTTGAAAAAGGTTTTACCCATCGTGAAAATTGAAAATCACATCATCGGTGATGGGAAAGTTGGTGAAGTAACAAAGCTAGCAATGACACGTTTTCAAGAGGTTTGTGATAACTATTAAACCGCTTTCGCAAATGTAAATACGTTGAAAGTTAAATTCTTTATAATAGAGATATTAATAGTAACTTGATATTGGTATTTAGCTAATCGATTTAATTTTCTATTGTACTAGGAAGTACTTTAAGAGAAGTCAAAAGTAGCTGGGTTAAAATGTCAGATATGAATCAAACGATCCTTTTTCTTGTTTCAATACTTATCCTTTTTTCGGCCTGTGATTCTACCAAAAGAATGGTCAAGGATGAAGTAGAATCAACAGAAACGCAAAGCCCTCAAATCGATACATCCAAAGACGAGAATGTCCAACAAAATCTCCCAGAAGGCTTTCAAAGAATCCCATTTGAAAGACCAAAACCAAGATTAAAGTTGCGCTCTGATACGACCATCATCAAAGGGGTGCTGCCCAATGGTCTAACGTATTACCTGCATTCTACGGACGTAACGGAAAAGACAGCCAGTTATTATTTAATTCAAAATGTCGGCTCCATTGTAGAAAATGAAGAGCAACAAGGTTTGGCTCACTTTCTTGAGCACATGGCTTTCAATGGCACTAAAAATTTTCCTGGAAAGAATTTTTTAAATAAGATGGAAAAGAGTGGGTTGGTATTTGGTCGAGACATCAATGCGCATACCAATTTTGATGAGACCATTTATTACATCAATAATGTTCCTACAACTACTGAACTGACTCAAGATGGTCTTCAGATTTTATATGATTGGTGCAATGGAATGCTTTTATCTGATGAGGAAATTGATGCTGAGCGAGGAGTAATACTAGAGGAATGGCGATCAACGAGAAGTAGTGCGACAAGGCTTGTGGATCAAACGAAAAATGTGCTGTATAACCAATCGAAATATGCACAAAGATTACCCTTAGGTCAGATGGATGTCGTCAAGAATTTTGAACCTGAAGCCTTACGTGAATTTTATAATCAGTGGTATCGCACAGATTTGCAAGCCATTGCAATCATTGGAGATATTGATGTGAAAACAATGGAACAGAAAGTCATAGCCATGTTCTCCGATATTCCTGCCGCAGATGATCCAATGGAGCGACCACTAATAGCGCTTGAAGATCGGGAAGAGTTAGCCTATGTTTTAGCCACAGATGAGGAAATGGCTGTGCCAGAAATTTCGCTGACCATTAAGCACGGTATGCCTTCTTCTAGCAATGATTTTTTTGTCGCATTTCAAGAGCAAATATATATTGAAATTGCCTTGATGATATTGAATGAAAGATTAAATGACAAAGCGAAAAATCCAGATGCTTCTTTCTTATTTTCTCAAGCTGGCTATGGGTTTTTTACTCGGAAACACAATGCTCTTAGCCTGAGGACAGTACCAAAAGATAATCGACAGGAGGAAGCCTTTACAATATTGATGAGAGAATTGAACAAGGCCATTAAAATAGGTTTTACTTACGCTGAAATTGAACGAGCAAGAACAAAACTAAAAACGAGGTACCAGAATCGTTTGGATTCCAATAAGAATAGACCGCATGCGGCACTATTGTATATCATTACCAATAATTATTTACTTCAACAACCCATGTTATCACTAAGGGTTGAAAGTAAGATTGCAGAAATAACCGCTAGTAAAGCGACCTCCAAGTATCTTATGCAAACTTTAAGAGGGCTCTTTACAAAAGACAATAGAATAGTTATTGTATCTGGAATTGAAGGAGAAAATAACTTGACGAAGGAACAGGTTGAAAACATCATTTTAAAGGCTCAAGAAGAATCAGAATATGAAGTTGGCAAGGAAGAAATAATTGCTACATCACTCATGGACGGGATTGAATTAATTCCTGGTGCAATTATCAATAAAACCTCCAACGAAAAACTTAATTACAACACCTTCACTCTTAGTAACGGAATTAACGTTCATTATAAATTTTTTGATGAGCAGAAAAATAGGCTGCAATTTCAAGCCATAAGTGAGGGAGGAACATCCTTGGTTAATGATGAAGATTTTGCAAATTGTAAAGTATTAGAAAGCCTTTCAAAAATATCAGGAATTGGTAATTTTACAGCCACAGATGTAGCTAAAATATTGACCGGTAAATCAGCCGTTACGAGCTTAGGTTTTTCAGATACACGAGAATATATTTCTGGGAGTTCAACGACCTTGGACATTGAATATATGCTGCAGTTGGTTCATCTACATTTTACAAAGCCAAGGTTTACTAAGGAAAGTTTCGATCTACTCATTCAGAATTTCAAAATGGTTGAAGCTAATTACGCAATAAATCAGGAGGTTCAAATGAGAGATACAATGACTACCTTGATATATGGAAACAATCATCCAGTCAAGCGTGGCCTTTCAGCTCAGCTCATTGAAGATTTGGATCTTGAGGTTGCCAAAAGAATTTATTCTGAAAGATTTTCGAATCCAGCAGACTTTGAACTCTTTCTTGTTGGTGATATCGAAGAAGAGGTGTTAATGCCATTGCTAGAATTATACATAGGTAGCTTACCCACCACAGATGAAAAGGAAGAGTGGAATATTAAAAGCCAAGATTGGATTACAGATAATATTGAGGAAGACTTATCGGTACCGATGATCAGCGGAAAGGGCGCAGTAAGTATGACTTTTGAAAAGGACATTGAATTAGAAACTAAAGAGCGTATGGTGGTGAATGCCATAGGAAAAATTTTGACCCTGAGATTGACAGAGTCCTTGCGGGAAAACGAAGGGGGTAGCTATTCCACAAAAGCTTACACACAATATATGAGCAAACCCTTGCCAATGGTTAGAAGTCATATCAATTTTGAATGCAATCCCGAATTGACGGATAATCTCGTGAAATTAGTGTATAACGAAGTCGAAAATTTAAAGATTGGTAATATAAAATCAGAGGACTTAGAAAAGGTTATTTCTCAAGTTGTTAAGAAGGATCATGAAAATAGAAACAATGCCAATTACCATTTAAATCTCATGAAGCGTTATGTCTTTGAAGATTTTCATCAAACCCAAGCTGCCTTTGTTGAAATGATGAATTCTATAACAAGTAAGGATATTCAAGAAATGGCTAAGTTGCTTTTCAATCCTGATCGCAAGGCACAGTTTATATTCAGGCCAGAATAAATTTTTAGAGCATGTGAGAAAGGTAGACTTGTCTTAGAATTTAACGACGCCTCATATGAATCTTATTTTAATCCTTATCATTGTGCTGGTGCAAATGTATATCCATTAGACACCAAAAGATCAATGAAGAAATGGGCTATATTACTAGCGACTTTAAAACAATCAATCCACTTTTTAATAATCCGCACGTAAGCACGATTTATGCCAGCTTACTGCGAAGAATTCCTAGGGTAAAGTTTGAACGAGAACGAATTGAAACACCAGATGGTGACTTCCTTGATTTGGATTTTTCTAGGGTGAAAAGCAATAAGTTGGTTTTGATTCTCGCTGGCCTGGAAGGTAAGTCTTGGAGCCTTTATTCAAGAGCAGCCATAAGGCACTTCAACAACAATAAGTATGATGCAGTTTGCATGAACTATAGAGGTTGTAGTGGAGAAAAAAATAGATTGCTTAACGGTTACCACATGGGCGCTAGCGATGATGTACGGACGACGCTCAATCAGATCAACCAAAAAGGAATTTATCAAGAGATCTGGATTCTAGGTTATAGTTTAGGCGGGAACTTGGCCCTAAAGTATTTAGGAGAAGAAGGGGAGAGTTTGCCATCCACTGTAAAAGGTACGGTTGCTTTTTCTGTCCCATTAAATTTAAAGGCCAGCAATGCACGGTTGGATAAGTGGTACAACTGGCATTATCTTAAATGGTTTATGCTTACGCTAAATCTAAAAGCCAATCAAAAGAAGCGACAATTCCCAGGGAAGATTGATGATTATAGAGGTTTCTTCATGAGTGGTAGCTTTACGTATTTTGATGAGTATTTTACCGCTCCTGCAAATGGCTTTTCAAGCGTAGAAGAATATTGGCAGAAAAGCACCAGTAAGCCCCTTCTAAAGAACATCAAAGTACCCAGTCTAATCATTGCCTCTAAAGACGATACCTTTCTTTCACAAGATTGTATTCCGCATCTTGAAGTAGAACAGAATCCGCAATTGTTCCTAGAAATGAGTAAACATGGAGGTCATTGCGGATTTATCCGCAAGTTTTTCGAGAAAGTTTGGTGGATGGAAGAGCGAGCCCTCCAGTTTATCCAAGAATTTAAGCAATAAGAAAATTATTCTCAAGGACAAAAAGTCCATTTCATAGGGCAGTCCTCAATCATTAGCAATTTAACGATGTGATTTTTACCCGTAGCCACAGGAACTTGGCACATCATTTGCGCATTTACAAATTGAGATTGAGTTTTTGCCTTATTTATTGGTTCTTTTAAAAGCTTAGTGGACCGTCTCATCCCACGAGACGGTCATTTTTTTTCCTCAATCTAAAATCCTGGCAATCGATCTAATCCTAAGTATCGCGTCAAATCCCTATAAAACCTAGCATTCTAGTCCAACCATCTCCTAATCCTACCATCTGGTTCTAATATCTTGTCTAATCCTGTCATTCTCCGATTATCCTGTGATTATCCTGCCCTAATCCTATAATCTTGTTATAATCTTGATTACCTTTGTGCCGCTTTTTGAACTACATAATAGATAACTAAATGGCTTTAATTACTAAGATTCGAAGGAATTTCTGGTTTGTTTTACTCCTCATAGGCTTTGCCTTAGCAGCTTTCTTAATTATGGACGTTACTAGTGGCCCAATGGGAGGTTCACAGGGACCAGACGTAATGCTTGGCTCAATCAATGGTGAGAAAATAGGATACAACGAATATCAAATAACTGAAGGTGCATACTACTCTGGTAGTGGAGGAGATCTCTACGCTAAAAGAGCAAGCATCTGGGATTACTTTGTTGAAAGATCATTAATCAACTCACAAGCAAAAGACCTAGGCATCAGCGTTGGTAAAGATGAATTGATGGATCTTCAATTTGGAGCCAATCCAAGCCCAATCATTCAACAGAATTGGGCACAGAACATGCAACAGCTAGGTACAATCAAAGCTAGCATCGAAAATGAGGAAGAAATGAATCCTCAGTTCAGACAATACTGGGCCGAACAAGAAAAGCAAATCATCAAGCAGCAAAAGCAAAATAAGATCGGGAATATGATCAGCAAGGCCATTTACACACCTAGCTGGATGGCCGAAGAAGCTTACAAAGAAGACAACACAACCGTTGATTTTCAATATGTAAGAATCCCGTTTGAAAACATAGATGAGCAAGTATCTCTGACAGATGCAGATTTCAGCAACTTTATCAACGCTAATCCAACAAGATTTACGGAGAAGGTTGAAACAAGAACGATCAAGTATGCTGTAATGGATGTCGTGGCTTCAAGCCAAGATTCTGCAGACATCATGGTAAAGATGAATGATCTCTTAACCAACTTTAGAGCGGCAGATAATGATTCTCTATTCGTTACAACGAATACAGGAGTATATCCCGGTTCTTTCTTGAAGGTTGATCAGATGCCTGAAACCATGAAAGAAAGAATCACAACCATGGCTAATGGTGAGATATATGGACCTTACCTAGATCAAGGAGCATACAACTTATTCAAAGTAATCGATCAGAAAAATGTGCCTGATTCAGTGAATGCGCAACACATTCTTAGAAATGCAGATCCCAACAATACCATTCAGATGGCGGCTGCAGAATCTTACATCGATAGCTTAATCAACAGATACAATAGAGGCGCTGAAAGATTTGACTCACTTGCTGTGAAGAACAGTCAAGATGCAAGCAACGCTTTTAATGGTGGAGATCTAGGAACCTTTGTTCAAGGTAGAATGGTGAAAGAATTCAACGATGTTTGCTTCCTTACCGGAAAAGAAGGCAATGTTTATAAAGTAAAAACTCAATTTGGAGTTCACGCGATAAAGATCAATGATCAAGTGTACAATGACAGCGAGTCAGAATACAAAATTGCCATGGTAGGTCTACCAATTGTACCTTCTGAGAATACTCAGAATGAAATGTACGATCAAGTTTCAGACCTTGTCATAAATAACAGAGATCAGGCTTCTATTGTAGCTGCGTGTCAAGCAAAAGGTTTAAGTTTCGAGTCTTCAGGGCCGTTGAAGGAAAACGATTACATCGTTGGAGCTCTAGGATCTGGACAGACGTCAAGAGATATGGTAAAGTTTGCCTTTGATCCAGTTGCTGAAGTAGGAGATATCTCACAAGATGTTCACACCTATACTGATCCAGTAAATTATTACAACAATAAGTATGTAATTGCTGTATTGGATGGAATTAACAAAGCAGGCATCCAGCCGGTATCTGCTGTTAAAGATCAGATTCAAGGTCAAGTGATGAATCAGAAAAAGGCAGAAGCTTTAATTTCTAAATTAAACATTTCAAGCCTTGAAGATCTTGCAGGACAATATGAAACAGAAATGAAGACGGCGACCAATGTAAACTTAAGCGCTCCCTTTGTTGGAGATGCTGGAGCTGAAGCTGAGGTTGTTGCTTTAGCATTTGCAACACAAGAGCAGGCAGTGTCTAAACCAATCATAGGAAATAAGGGAGTTTATGTTGTTAAGCCAATGAGTAAGGCAGAAGCAGGAGCTCCGGTAAATCTTCCAGGTGTTAAGTCTAGTCTTTCAACAACCATGAAAAGCCAGGTGGCTTTCAAGATGATGGAAGCACTAAAGAACAAAGCAAAAATCGAAGACGAAAGATCAACCTACTTCTAGATCCTTCTCTTCAATCAAATATTAAAATGGTAAAAACGAATCAATTCGTTTTTACCATTTTTTGTTTACATTGATTTGAAATCCACATCAATTGGCGCCCATCAATAAACATTACGACATAATATACAAGCTCATCGAAGCAGAACATTCCAAAGCTCAAAAATGGAAGATTGTCAACTATGTAAAGGAAGGACAAGATCGCTTCGATGCCTTAGTAGAATGCTTCTTCTGCGGTGAGTACCGCATTTGCCAACGAGCGGCATGGCCTCTAGGAGAAATGGGTCAACCAAAACCAGAATGGTTTAAAAAACATTTACCCCGGTTGATCAAAAATCTAGGCAAAGAAGGAAACCATGATTCCATCAATAGGAATACCCTCAGACTTTTACAATTTATCGTAATCCCCGAAGATTTAGAAGGCCTCTTACTGGATCAATGCCTCCTATTCCTCGTAAGTCCAGATAGTCCGATCGCAGTGAAGTCACTCTCCATGACCATCGCCGCCAAGATTTCAAAAAGCCATCCAGAATTACTCGAAGAATTAAAAATGATCATCCGCGAGCAATTAGAATATCCGCAGTCTCCCGGCTTTATAGGAAGGGCTAAGAAGATTTTAAAATTGAAATAGACTGGCATTCATGGGAACATTTCGTTCCTCTTAAAAGAAGTCTGTCTTAAAGTAAGAGATATAATCTGAAAGTTTTTTGAACAGGATAGTAGGATTTTTGAGGACTTGTCTCGACAAGCGAGACAGACAGGATAATGGTGTGATTGCTTCATGATTGTATTTCTCTTTAGTTCTCTTTATTGAATTTTCCTATTC
>JAHDGF010000070.1 GCA_020627785.1 Saprospiraceae bacterium | reverse complement strand
CAGTATCCACCATCGCGTGAACGTTGTTACCGTTCGTATTAGTGAATTCTGCTCCTAATTCTCCATCTCTATCATGCCATCCATAAGGACTGGCAACCTCCAGACCTGGATTAACAACAGTAGACTGAGTTCCATGAATTGGACTTTCTGCAGGTATTTGATAGACCGTGTAGCTTCCATTTTCATGAACAACACTACCCGAAGCTTTTGAACTTGAAGATTTTGTAGACGCTTCTTTTGTAACTACAGTTTCTGCTGCATGCGAACTACAATCATGTGTTCTTTCGTAGTTTAATCCGTGGACATTACAAAAGATGGTCATGTTCTCTTTATTAGCAACTTCACCATTTTCAGCATTTACAAATACATTCCAAGAGTTGGCTGACTTTGGTGGGTAAACCAAAGTATTCCATACCAGCTGATACTTACCATCTTCTAACTCTATGTATCTAAGAGCTGCTGGTATGTCATGCTGTGAAAGATTTAATCCTTCATAAATGAAATGATTTTTACTGATTTGTTTTTTCACTTGACTCTTTCTAGTCAAGGCAATGTATAGATCATTTGCAGTCGCATTGATGGCTTGCTCAGCCGTTATCTTGGCAGACCCAGCATTGATTTGTGACTTTAAATTCTCTACAAAATTTGATCGGTGAAAATCAACTTTGTTTTCTGGTGAAACATTCATGTTCATGGTAGCACCCTCAACAGGTATCCCATTATATGTTTGATTCATGAAAATAGTTGTAACTCCATTGTGTTTATGATGCACAACATCAGTTACTAAAATGTTTTCAATATCTCCTTTTGTAAGTCCCCATGCTTCAGCATTTTGCTCTACAAATTGAAGCCCAATTTGCTTTTTGGCTTCTGCTTGTGAACTCCCTAGCATTGGAATAAGAAGTAGTGAAAGGAAAAGAAAGGTAAATTTGTTCATTCGATAGTTATTTTGTTCCTAAATATACAATTCTCAAAGCGTTGTAAAATAGCTAAATTTACGGCTAAATCATTATCGCGACACATTTTTTAAATCTATAAAAAGCACAGGTGTTTAATAAATATAAAGACGAGTTCCTTTTGGGCAGAAAGCCTATAACAGAGGCACTTGAGCGAGATCAGAAGGTTGAAAAGGTATGGATTGATCGGACCATTAGAGGTGAATTTGAAAAAGAGATTCGCTTTTTATGTCGAAGTAAAGACATCCCTTTAATCACCGCTCCGGTAGGTAAATTGAATGAACTCGTAAAAAATAGCAGTCATCAAGGCCTCGTAGCTCAATTATCCTTTGTCAAATACCACAAGCTTGAGAATATTATTCCTTTTCTATACGAACAAGGAAAAACACCGAGAATATTACTTCTTGATGGAATTGAAGATGTAGGAAATCTAGGTGCTTTGGCAAGATCCGCACTCTGGTTCAACTTCGATGCGATTGTCGTACCCATGAAATCTTCAGCAAGAATGAATGGATATGCGATGAAAGCATCCATGGGAGCACTATTAGAAATGATGGTTTGCCGAGAAAAAAGCATCTTGGGGGCCGTTGAATTTCTGCAAGCCTCAGGAGTTAAGGTATTTGCCGCCTGTATGAACGGAAATCCAATAAATTCTGAAAACTTTACTGGACCTGTGGCGTTGGTTTTAGGTTCCGAAGAAAATGGGATTCACCAAGCCGTTGAATTAAAATGTGATGAGCGAGTGGCCATTTCTGGACAACAAGATAAAATGGAGTCTTTGAATGTTTCGGTTGCAGGAGCAATCCTCATGCACGAGGTTTTTAAGACCATCGATGAATAAGGGAATTTTCTTAAACGCGATTGCGTTACAAAGTTGAAATGAACAATATATGAAACACGTTATTTATTTTTTCTCACTGATTTCAATCCTTGTTTTGGGTGCCTGTAAAGGTCAGAAAACAATGGTGGACGAACAGGTCACCAACACTTCAATAAATAAAGCGAAAGATCAGGACAAGTCTATGATTAAACCACCGGCCGATCCTGAAGAGTCATTGGAAGACCGTGGGGAAGATAAACCCGATATTAGACGAGCACCAGACCCAGAGCAATCCCTAGAGGAAAATAGGCAAAAGCCTTCCATGGATAAGGCCTCTGATTCTAGTGTTTCTATGACTGAATCACCGGTATTTGAAAATTCACTTTTATGGGAGATTACTGGAAATGGTTTGAAAGAAAGCTCATATCTATATGGCACCATTCACCTAATTGATGCAGAATCATTCTTCTGGCCTGAAAATACCATCAGCTCGTATGAAAACACAGAGAAAATTGTTTTTGAAATAGACTTGGATGAGATGAACAACATCGGTAATCTTTTTGGAATGATGAGTAAGGTCATGATGAATGATGGAATGACCCTAAAGAAACTTTTATCCGATGATGATTATGCTTTGGTAAATAATCACTTCAAAGACATGGGACTACCAATGTTTATGTTGGAGAAAATGAAGCCAATGTTTTTAACCGTCTTTGCTGAAACAGATGTAGATATGTCTGGTGGCATGGGTAATCTAGAAAACTCTGGAAGTAAGTCCTATGAAATGGAATTTTATGAGCTTGCACAAGCAGATGAAAAAGAGGTTTACGGACTCGAAACAATGAACGATCAAATCAGTCTTTTTGATTCCATTCCCTATGCAGATCAAGCAACCATGTTGGTTGAAACCATCAAAGCTTCAGGAGAAGATTTGCCGGAAGGCGAGATGTCTGAAATGGAAAAAATTACGGAAATGTACCTGCAACAAGACATCAACTCAATGGTAGGTTCTATCGAAGAAGAAGGTTCAGAATTTGCAGGTTACGAAGATTTATTTCTTCACAATAGAAATAAAAATTGGATTCCACGCATGGCAGAATATATGAATGAAAGTCGAACTTTCTTTGCTGTTGGAGCAGGACATTTGGCCGGAAGGCTCGGTGTTATTCAGTTGCTTGAAGATGAAGGATATACACTTACGCCGCTAAGTCAAAAGAAATAACTTTGGCCCTCATCCAAAAGATTAAAGGGCAGACTCCTACCATACATTCAAGTGTCTGGTTGGCAGAAAATGCGACCCTGACCGGTGATATCGAAATAGGGGAAGAATCCAGCGTTTGGTATCAAGCCGTTATAAGGGGAGATGTAAATAAAATCATCATTGGCAAAAGAGTAAATATTCAAGATGCTGCCATTGTTCATGGGACCCTGGGTAAGAAGGATACCATTATTGAGGATGGAGTAACCATTGGCCACCGAGCCATTATACATGGATGTCATATCAAAGAAAATGCCCTCATAGGAATGGGCGCCACCGTTCTGGATGATGCCATCATTGAATCAGGTTGTATCGTGGCTGCAGGAGCTGTGGTAACTTCTGGAGCGCATCTAGAATCAGGTTTCATCTACGCTGGTATCCCAGCTAAAAAGATTAAAGAAATTTCTGAGGGTCAAGCCCAAATATATTTAAAAGGTACAGCGGATTTATATGTTCACCTATCCAGAATGTATAAAGAAGAGCAGACTAATAATAGTGACTCATAGCAGATGTGCGCTTTCGCAAATGTTTAAGAAATCCTTCACTCAATATTTCTTCCTGATGATATCTGAGGTTAAAGAATTCTAAAAAATTGAAAATTTAGCCTCTTCTTCGCTGCTTTCATCTAAATTCAATAAATCGAATTTTCTAAGATGAAGCACATTGCCCTAATTATTTTCTTCTTTTACTACTCCACAAGCATTGGTCAAGACTGTGAAATACCAGTCAATGAAATCGGTGAATTTGAATATGTAGAAATTGTAGATGCACCCTCGCATTCAAAAGCAGAGATTTACGATGCAGCACTTTTAAGCCTGTCTGATTTTGTTGCCAACAGTGATAAACTTACCAAATTCAGAGATCGAGAGGTTGGAGCCTTTGTTTCAGAAATTGAGGTAAGCCTTAAACCTGCATTAGGCATTGATAACTTATTCTTCTTCAACATCAAAGTGGAGGTCAAGGAAGGTAAATTTAGAATTACCTTAAATTACATTGAGAACTTATTCATTGTAACAGAGGATGAATCTTGTCGATGCAGAAATGATCTGGCATCACCAGATTGTAATTCAACGGGTTGCATCGTCATGAAAAAAAGATGGGCCAAATTAAAATGTGATGCGTTGGTCAAACTAGACATGATATTATCCCAATACATTAATGCGGTAGGTAACAGTTTATTAGAAAAGGACTGGTAAATCCAAAGTCAACGTACTGCTTAATTCATAATGGCTTTCAAAAACTTTACACTTTCAGTGTAAGGTCCAATTGTATCTTTTGAATAAAAACCGGAACACATGGCATGCGCTTGAGTCTCTGGTAACTCCTTAAATAATTTCAGGTGATCTGGGGTTGATAATTGCTCCATACAAGTCCTCATTGCTTGTACCGAAACCACTTCATCTTGCACTTCTTCACTTTCGTAAAAGCTGCAGAAAAGCACCGGTTGTTCTATCTTCTCAAAGGTCTCTTCAACCATTGTTTCATTGATCAATTCTTGTAGCTCTCTAACTGCTTCAAGCTTATATTCATTGGTCCAAAATTGTTCAGCGCCCTTTGGTGGGTCAAATTTATAATATGGTCCGTCATTGATCACCCGAGCAAGATTCAAACCAAAAGGCTTCGGCAATAACTTTGTGCTTTCATTGAACAATGCAATGTTAGGCGAATAGAAAATTCCAGCAAAAATATCATCATCATGAGCCATAATCGGTAAGCCCAAAGTAGCACCGGTTGAAGTCCCTGCTATGATCACTTTCTCTCCCAACTTTTTACCAATAGCAACCGCCTCCATTGCAGATGCAAAATACGATTCTGCCTCTAGAGTGGTCATCCCGTCTCGCCCTTCTAAACCATGATTGGCCAAACGCGAATAGTAAGTGTTCATCCCAAAAGTTTCAGCCAATCGATCATGTACAGTGCCACCTTCTTCATGACTCGCACTAAAGCCATGCAGATAAACCAAGCTGTAAGGTGTTACTGATTTAGTACTATCTGCCCAGCGAATAAAAGCTCGGTTGCCTGGTTTTATATTGGCGACTTTATTTTCCTTCTCAGTGATAAAACCTTCCAAGGATTCTGCATCACTAGGAACCTGAGGATATTGATAAACAAGATCAGCTTTCCCTCCAGGTATAAAAGTAAATAGCCCAACCAAAAGGATCAGAACAAATAAAAGGAATCCAAGTATTTTCAGTAGTGTTTTCATACCTTCTTTTTTTCTCTTATTAAATATATGCCAATCAGAATAGCAAATAAACCAATTAACTGTAATAGATAAAATTGTTCACCATCAACAATGCCCCAGATCACGGCAACAATAGGTATGGTATATGCAACGGACGAACCAAACAACGCAGAAGTATCTTGGACCAATTTGAAAAAAAGTATGGTCGCCAAACCAGTACCTATGAGAGCTAAAAAAGCCAAGGCAGCGAAAGCCTGATAACCCTCTGGGTGGGTCGTTAAATCTGTATAAAATCCAGAGAACAATAAATATAAACCTGCCAATGGTCCAAGCATAGAAAAAGAAACTGCAGAAATTATAAGCGCAGGGGTATCTTGAAACCACACGGCAATGCTGTTTACGTTAAAAGCATAAGAAAGCGTGGCTAAAAGAATGAGCGAACCAAAAGCAAGATTACCTAAAGAGGCAGCACCACCATCTCCTAATAATAATATGAGCGCACCGATGAAACCAAAAATGACACCGATAATCTGGTGGCGTTTTGCTTTTTGGTTAAATAAAATGATTCCCAGAATTAGGGTAAAAAGCGGAGTTGTACTGTTTAAAATTCCAGCGATCGAGCTACTCACCTGCAATTGAGCAATCGCAAAAAGTAAGGAAGGTAATGCCGAGCCAAAAATGCCGACAAGGATGAATTTTTTCCACTTGGTCCAGTCTATTTGATTAAACTTCGAAATGATGACTGGGAAGAAGGCAGCAAAGGTGAAACAAACTCGGGCTGCTCCAACTTCTATGGGGTCAAAGACCACAAGACTTTTCTTAATTAGGATAAAAGAACTGCCCCAAATAATGCTCAATAAACCCAATGTTAGGTATGCTTTAGTGCCAATCTTTGAGGTATTTTGTTCCGATGAATCCACAATCCAAAGGTAGCGCTTTAGTTTGTGTAAAACGATAAAGAAAAGATGGACAAAAATAGCTGATGGATTTTTGGGTTGAGAAGTTGATATATATGTTATTTTAGCGGCTCAATACCTAGTTGATAATAAAACAAGACCGCCGTGCCTGAAATCAAATTGTTCTCTGGAACAGAATCAAGATATCTCGCTGATAAGATAGCCGACTATTATGGCTACCCACTATCCAATGTCGAAGTCAAGAAATTTAGTGATGGTGAAATGCAGCCGATAATCCATGATTCTGTCAGAGGAACTTATAGTTTTTTTATTCAATCCACCTTTGCTCCTTCAGAGAATTTGATGGAATTACTCCTGATGATAGATTCAGCAAAAAGAGCTTCTGCTGGATATATCACAGCTGTAGTCCCATATTTTGGCTATGCAAGACAAGACCGAAAGGATAAACCAAGAGTACCAATCTCAGCAAAGTTGATGGCCAACTTGCTCCAGGCAGCAGGAGCAGATCGTGTAATGACCATGGATCTACACGCCGATCAGATTCAAGGATTTTTTGATATCCCAGTAGATCATCTACAAAGTGAGATCCTCTTTGTGGATCATTTAAAGAAGATGGATTTAAGCAATACAATTTTTGCATCTCCAGATGTGGGTGGTGTTAAAAGAGCAAGAACATATGCCCAATACTTTGAAAAACCACTGGTAATCTGTGATAAGGAGCGAGTTAGAGCCAATGAGGTCAAGAAAATTACGGTCATAGGGGAGGTGAAAGGTGCTGATGTGATCATGGTCGACGATTTAGCAGATACGGCAGGTACCTTATGCAGAGCAGCAGATGCTTTGATAGAGAAAGGTGCTCGAACAGTTCAAGCCATTATCACGCATCCAGTGCTGTCAGGAAATGCCTTTGAAAACATCGAAAATTCAGCTTTAGCCAAGATGTATGTTACCGATACCATCCCGCTCAAAAGAAAATCAAAGAAGATTGAAGTTTTAAGTTGTGCTAAATTATTTGCGCGAGCCATCAGAAATGCACATGAATATAAGTCGATTGCTGCATTGTTTGTTCAAAAATGAGCATAATATCCAAATAATTATTACCTTTGCAATCCTTTAAAAAATAGATATTTACCGTCATGGAAGTTGTAAATGTAGCCGCTCAAGGCAGAGAAAACACAGGAAAAAGAGCTAATAAGCACCTTAGAAAAGAAGGGAGAATCCCTGCTGTCCTTTATGGAAAAGATGGACCTAAGAACCTATCAGTCACTTATAATGGGGTAAAAAAATTGATTTACACACCAGAATTCAAGCTGGCTAAGTTGGATTTAGATGGTAATTCTGTGGATTGTTTCATCAAGGATGTACAATTTCACCCAGTAACAGATAGCATTGTCCATATTGACTTCCTTCAATTGTTTGACGATCAGAAGGTAAAAGTGAATATCCCAGTAAAAACTAAAGGAGAATCTGAGGCAGTGAAGGCAGGTGGTAAATTAGTTGCTACCATGAGAAAAGTAACCATTCATGCCTTACCTAAGGATTTAGTGGATGAAATCTTTGTCGATATTTCTGAATTAGAATTAGGTTCGTCTGTTCGAGTAAAAGACATAGAAAGACCAGATACAATTGAAATCTTAACAGGAGCAAGTAACCCAGTTTATAGAGTTGAAATTCCTAGAGCACTTAAGAGCGCAGCAGCAGAGGAACAATCCAAAGCAGCAAAACCTGCAGCAGCGTCAGAAACTGAAGAACCAGCCGCTGAATAAACAACAAAAAATAATAACAAAATTATATTTGAAAGGGGAAGTATTCATACTTCTCCTTTTTTTATGGTACTATATTTGATTTCATATTACAGAATTATTTAATGTAACTGAGAATGAAATTAATAATTAGCAGTCTACTATGTCTGCTTATATCCCACAGTCCATGTTTGGCAGAAAATTATTCTGGCCTTCCATTTTCTACCAATTTAGAATGGCTAGATTCAACCAAGCCAGGTAAAGGCAAGAAAGCTGAACTTAAAGCAAGAATAGGAATTACAGGATTTGCTAAAAAGTTTGTAGGTAAAAAATATAAATACGGAGCACTAGGTCCTCATCAGTTTGATTGTAGTGGATACACAAGTTTCATTTTTCAGCATTATGGGATAAATCTTGGTCGGTCATCAAAAGAACAGGCTAAAAAAGGAAAAGTAAAGAGGATAAACCAATTGAAAAAGGCAGATCTTGTATTTTTTGGAACTAAGAGAAAGGTTCAACACGTTGGTATTGTTGTGGAGACGGGAAAAGGAAAACTGATGGTCGCTCATTGCTCGAGTAGTAAAGGAGTGATTATTGAAAATGTATTAGCTTCCAGTTATTGGAAAGGAAGAATACTTTTTGGAAAAGATGTGATCAACATTTAAGTTTGTGCTTCCGCAAATGTTTAGACGACTATTCAATTTATTATTTAGAAATCATACACCCATGATTAACATTATACTTTTTGGGCCACCAGGATCTGGTAAAGGAACGCAAGCAACAAAACTTGCTGAGAAATATGAACTGATACATATCTCAACTGGGGATCTCTTTAGATATGAAATGGGTAACGATACTCCACTCGGTCTTAAAGCGAAGGAGTATATTTCTAAGGGAGATTTGGTCCCAGATTCCATTACCATTGGAATGCTGGAAAACAAACTAAACAAGCATCCTGATTCCAAAGGATTTATTCTAGATGGTTTTCCTAGAACCATTGCTCAATCTGAAGCCTTGGATGAAATATATGCCAAAAAAAATATGGCCGTGAAATGCCTTCTAGCTCTAAATGTCGAGGATGAAGAGCTGGTTAAAAGATTGCTTGAAAGAGGAAAAACCTCTGGACGAGCAGATGATTCTGATGTAAACATCATTAGAAATCGAATCAAAGTCTATGGTGATGAAACAGCACCGGTATACAATTATTATGACAAACAGAATCTCTCCAAAACCATAAATGGTGTAGGTACCATCGAAGAGATTTTTGACCGTTTATGTACTCAGATCGAGGCATAAGATTCTAGAAAATTTTATTTATGGCGGCTGGTAAGAACTTTGTTGATTACGTTAAAATATGTTGCCGCTCAGGAGCAGGGGGAGCAGGGTCCGTCCATTTTTTTAGGGATAATCTAAATGCATGGGGAGGTCCTGACGGAGGTGATGGGGGTCGAGGCGGTCACATCATTTTGAAAGGCAATGCGCAACTCTGGACACTCCTACCTCTGAAGTACAGAAAACACGTGATCGCGGAAGCTGGTGGTCCAGGAAGAGGTGCCATGAAGTCTGGAGCCTTTGGAAAAGATATCATTCTAGAAGTACCTCTAGGGACTGTAGCAAAAGATGCAGAGACCGGCGAAATCCATTATGAAATTACGGAAGATGGAGAGACCCAAATATTGGTGGCTGGAGGAAAAGGTGGTTTAGGAAACAACCATTTTAAATCTTCGACAAGGCAGACGCCCAGATATGCACAACCCGGTCAGCCCGGAAAAGAAGAATGGAAGATTCTTGAATTAAAGGTCTTAGCCGATGTGGGCCTTGTAGGCTTGCCTAATGCAGGAAAATCGACTTTACTATCCTCAATCACCGCAGCAAAGCCAAAGATCGCTGATTACGCCTTTACAACGCTTACACCGAATTTAGGAATCGTCGCCTATCGAGACTCTAAGTCATTTATCATGGCAGATATTCCTGGGATTATAGAAAAAGCCCATGAAGGGAAAGGTCTAGGAATCAGATTCCTTCGCCACATCGAAAGGAATTCAGTATTGTTGTTTATGATTGCTTCTGATGATGAAAACATCAATGACACATTTAAAATTCTATACAATGAATTGCAAATGTTTAATCCAGAATTATTAGATAAACCAAGAATTCTTGCCATCACAAAATCTGACCTCTTAGATGATGAACTCAAGGAAATGATTCAATCAGAACTTGAAATCGATATCCCACATCTATTCATTAGCAGCATTACTCAGAAAGGTCTTACAGAATTGAAAGATCTCATCTGGAAACACATAAACCAATAAAAAAAGGAGGGTAAAAATTACGCCTCCTCTTTCACGGTTTTGGTATTATATAGTTCTTTGTTATTTAATTTTTTAAAGTAAACTGTACTTCTTTCTCTAGGTTGGTTACTACCTCTGACAATCGATCGTCATGGTGTAATAAATCTTTGACAGTATTGATTGAATACATCACAGTACTGTGATCTTTTCCTCCAAAATGAGAACCAATACTTTCCAATGAGTGCTTTGTGAATTCTCGGGCTAGGTACATGGATATTTGACGAGCCAGCACAATCTCTCTCTTTCTACTCTTGCTATTCAACAATTCAATATCCAATCGGTAATGAGAAGCGACCACAGTTTTGATATTCTCGATGGATACTTTCTTATTGTTGAAAGAGACAAACTTCTGAATAACCTCTTTAGCCAATTCAATATTAACCTCTCTGTCGCTTAGGTTGGCATGTGCAATGATAGATGTACATACTCCTTCCAATTCACGGATGTTTCCGGTAATATTAAAGCAAATATAGTCTTTGACAGCCTGTGGGAAAACGACTTCTTCATCTTTCAATTTCTCCTCAATAATGGCCATTCTGGTTTCAAACTCTGGGGCCTGAAGATCAGCAATTAATCCCCATTTAAACCTAGAGACCAGTCTTTCATCCATATCTTTCAGATCCTTTGGCTTACTATCCGAAGTAAGGATAATCTGCTTGTTGTTTTGGTGAAAGATGTTGAAAAGGTTGAAGAATATCTCTAAACTCTTTTTACGACCCCCTAAAAATTGAATATCATCAAGTATTAGGGTATCAATATGTCTATGGAATTTAATAAACTCCTCAATCGTATCTTCCTTGATGGCTTTTACGATCTTATTAGTGAATTCCTCTGGTGTTATGTAGAGGATGTTGTGTTGCGGATTTTTTTCTTTTATCTCATTTCCGATGGCATGAGCTAGGTGTGTTTTTCCTAGTCCTACACCGCCATAAATGATCATCGGATTAAATGATGTTTCTCCGGGTTTGTTTGCAATAGCGATTCCAGCTGATCTGGCCATCTTATTGCAATCTCCTTGTATATAGTTAGAAAAACGATAATTCGGATTTAGATTGGAAGCAATTTTTACTTTCTTGATTCCTGGGATCGCAAATGGGTTAATCGTTTTATCTAGTTTGCCAGACTTGGTTCTCATTCTATCTGGATCAAGTGAAAGCTTGTATTCAAGTCTTCCTTTGCTTCCTAAAACATTTAGGATGGCTTTTTTTAGCTCCATGATATATTTGGCTTCAAGCCATTCATAAGACATCTTATTGGGTACTTGTATGGTAAGTACACCATTGTCTAATTTTACAGATTTAATTGGAGAGAACCAGGTATTGAAACTTTTTTCAGAGATATCATTTTTGATGATGGACAAACATTCATTCCACGCAGTTATATGATCAAGCTTCATTAACTCAAGTTAGTTGGGTTCCTTAATAAAATTCTACTCGGTTGGTTCGGGTAAAGATTGTATAGCATTCGAAAGAAATAAGAAGAAGAGTTCTTATTTGAATCGAATTGCAATCTAAGGAATAATGCGCAGAAATTTTAGTGCCTTAACTTAATCCAAAACACAAAAAATGCTTTTTAAAATTGATGAAAATATATTATAATTATTCATCTATGTAACCAATACACACAGCACTTTTTATAAATGTAAAAGGCATAGATGTATTAGAATTTTTGAAAATGTGAATTGAAAAAAAAATAAATTATTTTATAAATAGATTTTGGCATGAAGCACAACTGCCTTTTTTGTTTTTCTCAAAGCGCAAATCAATTCTACCCATTAAAATCCCTGCCCAGCCACACTGATTAATAATGACTGGTTCGCCCATTAAATTTTTACGAATGTCAGGTTGCTTCATGAAAGTATGGGTATGACCACCAAGTATAATATCAATATCCTTTGTAAGATTGGATAAACTCACATCAGAGATCTTTGATTCTCTATATCTGTATCCAAGGTGTGAGAGGCAGATTACTAAGTCACAACCTAATTCATTCTTTAAATAGCTTGCCTCTTTTTGTACAGATTTGATTGGGTCTAGATAAACAGTATTTTCACTTAAAGTCTCTGGTACCAGGCCTTTGAGCTCAATTCCGACGCCACAGATGCCTATTTTAAGGGGCCCTCTTTCAAGAACTAGATGTTTTTGAGTAATGGTTGAAAGACCATTATCTGAAACTTCATAATTACTATTGACCATCGGGAATTTGGCCATATTCATTTGCCTGACAAGGCCATCAATACCATTGTCAAAATCATGATTGCCGATTGTTGCAGCGTCGTATCCCATACGCTCCATTAATTTAATTTCTAATTCTCCTTCAAAGAAATTAAAATACGGCGTTCCTTGAAAAATATCTCCACTATCCAAGAGGAGTACATGCTCTTCTTGGCTTCTCACCTTCTCAATCAATGAAGCTCTTTTAGCAGCACCACCCATACCTGCATTTCTACTTCCATCTTGAGGAAAAGGGTCGATTCTACTGTGCACATCATTCGTGTGAAGTATGGTCAATTTGGTAATGTTACTTTCATCCAAAAAAGCAGGAGACCATGGCATCAACAAACCGATTCCCGAAGCAGTGGTATTCTTTATAAAGTGTCTTCTTTTCATTCGTTGTTCATTTTAATACGCTCCGCAGAATCTACAGAATTTGAAATAGAATTTTCAGTCATTTTTATCAAATGATCAATCACAGCTTCTCGGATGAATTTGCCACTATCTGTTCTTTTAGCGGCAAGCAGGAAATCACAATCGTCCCCTCCATTGGCTATGTAATCTGGAAGCAAAACCGAATATGTTTTATCTGCTGATAAGGGCTCTCCCTTTATTAAAATGTTAGTTGCTGTTGAATCTTGAATGGTAAAACTCAAATTCTTGCTAATAGGCCAACCACCATACTCTGCAATTCTATCTAATAATTGCTGCACGAGGTCAGCATTCATTTCAAGATGTAGTAAGGTATTATCAAAAGGCATCAATTCAAAAATCTTTCCTTTTGTGATTGAGCCTTTAGATATAGAAGGGACCCTAATTCCTCCGTAGTTTTGTGCTGCAAAATCTGCATCAATATCAAACAAATCATTGCCTGCAGCTAACATTAGGTCACAAAACCAATTGCCAAGATTAGAATTAGGTCTTCTTTTTACAAGATCTTGATCTAATTGATTAATGACAACACCCATTTCTTTCTGCATCTCTCGTCTGTACGGCGCAATTAATGAGTCTATGCTTTTATCATAGGTTTTGGTAGAGTCCAAGCGGAGATTGTTGACATTCACATCTGCCAAATGGTGGACCATAGGCTCCTCAACTGATGGAGTCGGAGTATTATCCGTCATTGGCGTTTTGACCTTGCAGCCAACAATGGCAGAAAAGGTAAATAGAACTAGGAATATGTATTTAAAGCTATTTATCATGAGGGTGTGTTGAGAATAATCTTTGCTTCTTCTTTAATTGCGTTAATCGCGACGGAAACTCCTGTTTTGTTTTCTTTTTGCTCTGATTCCATTAAAGCCTTGGCAAACTCCTTTGCATCATCCTCTCCTTTATATTGAGAAGAAATGTGTGTAATGTGATTCAGGGTATTTTGTTTGGCTAAGGTAATAATATCCCATAGGCTGTTTGAAATATATAGCTGTTGGGCTTGATTGTGCTCATATTCTTTCTGAACACTTACCAATAGGGTTGCTGTTAGGTCTTTGACCGTCATATTCGGTGTTTGGAGCCTGAAAAGTAGGTTGGTTAATCTAATCCGTTCAAGGAATAAGATGAGCCTTTCATATGCTTGTAGCTTAATAGGCACATGTGAGGCAGCGTTGGCTTGCTGTGTTTGCAGGTATTGCAGATTATATTGGGAGGCCAAATATTGCTTCATCATGTAGTATACCGTGGCAAAAACTATCATTGCCGGTAAAATGTATTTTAAAATCTCAAAAATCTGTTCCATATTTGTAATTCAACTGGCCCAAGTTAAGTTTTTCGAAACTAATTGGACCCAGTATTCGTTAGATGTTTGATACAAATTAAAGAAAGTTATGGCAGAGGTAATTACCAAAAACCCAATAAGTATTACTGAAGGTGCTTTAAAGCAGTTGCAGCGAATCAGAGATGAGAAGAATGTGCCTGCCAATTACGGCTTGAGAATAGGCGTAAAAGGTGGCGGATGCTCCGGTTTTTCCTATATATTAGGATTTGATGAAAAGAAAGAAATAGATGATTCTTTTGAGATTCAAGGATTTAATGTCTTTATGGAAAAAGCGCATGGCATATATCTGATTGGGATGGAAATAGATTGGGTAGAAGGATTAAATAATCGTGGATTTACCTTTACTAATCCAAATGCAACAGATACTTGTGGCTGCGGGACTTCATTCTCGGCCTAAGGAATAAGAATAAATAAAAAAGGGTCTTTGCTTGCAAAGGCCCTTTTTTTATGCTCATTAATGAGTATTGATAAAATAAACCAGCTAAAAAAAGAAGCCATCCATTTTGCAATGGATGGCTATAAATATATTAACAGGTATAGAGAATATATTACATGTTTGCGATGATTTCATCTCCAAATTCAGAACACTTTAAAAGTGTTGCTCCCTTCATCAATCTTTCAAAATCATAAGTTACTCTTTTCTTTTTAATAGCACCTTTTAATCCTTTTTCAATTAACCTAGCTGTTTTCTTCCATCCCATATATTGGAACATCATAACTCCAGATAGGATAACTGAACTTGGATTTACTTTATCTTGACCAGCATACTTCGGAGCTGTACCATGGGTCGCTTCGAATATTGAGATTCCAGTCTCATAATTAATATTAGCACCTGGAGCGATTCCAATCCCACCAACAGCAGCAGCTAAGGCGTCAGATATATAATCACCATTCAGGTTTAAAGTTGCAATCACACTGTATTCCGCAGGTCTTAAAAGTATTTGCTGAAGGAATGCATCTGCAATGACATCCTTCACAATCACTTCTTTTCCTTTGTTATCGATTACTTGCCAAGGTCCACCATCAAGATCCTTTGCACCAAATTCAGCCTTTGCAAGATCATATCCCCATTCTTTAAACTTACCTTCCGTAAATTTCATGATGTTACCCTTGTGTACAAGCGTAATGGATGGTAGTTTATTGTCTAGTGCATGTTTAATGGCTGCTCTAACCAATCTTTCTGTTCCTTCAACAGATACTGGCTTTACTCCCAATGAAACTGTATCAGGGAACCTAATTCCTTTAGCACCCATTTCATCAATCAAAAATCTTTTCACTTTTTCATTCTCCTCAGTGCCATTCATGTATTCAATACCAGCGTAGATATCTTCTGTGTTTTCTCTGAAAATCACCATATCTACCAATTTTGGTTTCTTAACAGGAGAAGGAACGCCTGAATACCATTTTACTGGCCTTACACATGCGTATAAATCCAATTTCTGTCTTAAAGCTACATTCAAAGACCTAATACCACCACCTACAGGGGTAGTCAATGGTCCTTTGATTGATACTAAATGTTCTTTAATTGCATCTAAAGTTGCTTCAGGAAGCCATTCGCCTGTTTTATCCTTAGCTTTTTGACCTGCATAAACTTCTTTCCAGTGAATCTTTTTCTTGCCATCTGTTGATTTCTCCACTGCTGCATCAAAAACTTTTACGGCAGCTGCCCAGATATCAGGACCTATACCATCACCCTCAATAAATGGGATAATCGGATTATCAGGTACTTGTAGTTTCTTTCTTCTGGATAAGGTTATTTTTTCACCAGCCATCTATATCTGTTTATATATGTTTATTAATCAATTGGGCACAAATGTAGTGAAATGACTAAAAACATTAATTTTAAAGTGAAAAATATGAGCTTTAAATCAAAGTAATTGTTGAACTAAGTGGATTGATTTTTAAAAAAGTTAAAATTTTTGTAAAAAAAGTGTACCAATTTTCGCCTTACGCCGTCTCACATAACGTAGGCTTCCCATACAGATTGGACCTACTTCAATGAATCATTACAATAAATCAAATAACATTTTAATTCTATGGATCAATTAATGGATGCCGCTGGGAATTTCCTGACGAGCCTTACATCATCATTACCTTCAGTTGTTGGAGCTTTGGTCGTTCTTTTTATCGGCTACATGGTTGCAAAAGGACTTTCTAAACTTGTTTACAGACTACTTAAAAGTACTAGGTGGGATGAAAAACTGAATGTAGGAAGTATGGATGTCAATAGTTTCGTTCAGAAACTAGTTTACTTCCTTATCATGATCATGGTTCTTATGATCGTACTTGACATGCTAGGAGTAGAACAAGTGCTAGACCCACTTAAAAACATGGTCGGTCAATTTTTCGCTTATATTCCGAACATCATCGGTGCGGGAGTTATTGGTTTCATCGGTTACATTTTAGCAACATTTGCTTCTGAGTTTATCGGAATGGGTGGAGATGCAATTGATGGAGTGGCTTCTAAATTAGGATTTAAAGAAACTGACAAACTAGTTGGAATTCTTAAAACTGTAGTTTTTGCTTTCATCATCTTATTATTTGCTATCACAGCACTTGATACTTTGAACATCGAAGCAATCTCAGGACCTGCTAAGTCAATCCTTAACAGCTTGTTTGAAGCAATACCTAATATTATTGCAGCAGTAATCATCATCAGCTTATTCATGTGGGGAGGAAAATTCATCTCTAATATGATGTATGATGTTTTCAAAAGCTTAGGTGTTGATGACATCGCTCAGAAATTGGACTTAGGTTCTGTTATGGGAGCTAACCAGTCATTGAGCAGTTTACTTTCAAAAGGTGTTTACTTCTTTATCGCATTCTTCGGTATCATTACTGGAGTTGAGAAATTAGGATTCACTAAGTTGACTGAAATGATGAACCAAATTTTAGCTATCTCTGGTCAGATGATATTCGGACTAGTATTACTTGTAGCTGGAAACTGGGTTTCAAAGATTGCAGCAAGTGCAGTTAGTAAAGGAGGAAATGAATTCCTTGGATCAATCGTAAGAATTGCATCTTTAGGTTTATTCCTTGCTATCTCATTAAATACAATGGGAATTGCTGACGGAATCGTTGAGCTTGCCTTCGGATTAACTTTAGGAGCAGTAGCAGTTGCAGTAGCATTAGCTTACGGTCTTGGAGGAAGAGAAGCAGCAGGAGAGCACATGAAAAAGATCTTA
>JAHDGF010000020.1 GCA_020627785.1 Saprospiraceae bacterium | reverse complement strand
TGTACCCAGCGTCTCCGACGAAGGAGGATATGCTGTGGTCACACCTTGTTATGCTCTCGCCTTTTTTATTTCATCTTTAAATTTATTCAATACTTCATTTATAGTTTGACTGTTCACTCTGACCAATACTACTGACTTTTTATAATCTTTCAAGTCATCAAAAATCATCTCAATATCATCTCTTAATTTCCATACAAGAACAATGTTTTGATCCTCTCTAAACTTGTAACCGTTAAAATCATCTGTGAAAGTTGAACTTGTGATTTGGTATTCACTTGTTTCATTTGAAAGAGATTTTACATGTTGATAAATTTCTTCATTGCTTAATTGGCTTTTTATAAAGGATACTGTTTCTACTTCAAGAATATTTTCCATAAGATTCTGTAAATACCCAACGAGATAAATCAAATCTTGATTTGTTCCATAAAATTCATCACAAATCCACAGTTTACCATATCCCATCATATTTGAAACATCAGTAATTCGATATTCTACAGCAAATTCGCTTTTGTTTCCTATTAAATTCAATTGTTCTTTTTTGGCATTTCAAATTCAAGAATTTTAGCTTCTCCTACTGTTCTACCACCTTCATTTATCCACCAAGTTCGACCAATATCCATAAATCTTTCTATTCGTTGTATAAATAAAAAACGAACTAAGACTATATATTCTTTTCCTAATTTAAGAGAGTGATCTCCTTCGTATTGAATGTCTCCCATAAATGCTTCTTTTAGTTCACCATTTTCTTTGAATTCGAAAACGTGATTAGGTCTATAACCACTTTTTATACCATTCATCCTACCTCCTTCTTCAGTAGTTCTAAATCTAATTTTTGCTTTTATCTCAATTAAGTGTGGTGAGTTTTTGACGTCTAAATCAGTATAACTTGCATAAGTGTATTTGTCGTAAGCCATTATATCAAAGACTTTAGATTGGCCTGTATTTAACCATCTTTTGTAAATGAGCTCTCCATTCATATACAAATAGAGTTCATTGTCTTTTGTTATTTCCTTAGTTATTATCAAGTTTTTTCATTTTGGTGGAGCATAACAACCTAATATACACAACTATCACCACTATCACCCTCAATACTCAGCCCATTAGCCGTTGACCAACGGTTAATTACAGCTAAAGCCAAAATGGCAAAATTAAAACCTTAGTAATCCCAAGTAAGACACTACCCTCCTTTCTTCCTTGCCCCCACCAAAGATTGAAATCCTCCAAACACCATCCTCCCCACATCGAAGATTAAATCTGAAGGATCAAACAAAGGGGCGACTAACGCATTCATTTTTGGATCGGAGGAGACGAGCTTATGGATCTCATCTCTTTTTTCGCGGGACTCAAATGCGACCCAACCGAAAACGATGGCCTCGTCTTCCCTTGATTTTATGACCTCATTAAACGCTTGTGTTCCTTCAATGGTCAAGTCATCTTTTAAGTACTCAAAATAACTCAGGGCTCCGTGCTCAATCCAAATGTCAGCGACTGACTGCGCTACCCTTTGGTATGCCTCTACATTTTTCCTTAGGATTGGAAACACAAAGCCATCAATATAATTACTCATTACAGTAGCTTTAATTAATGACAACCAATCGGCGACCCAGGAGGCATGGCAATAATGCCCGGCAATTCTGCTTCGTCAGGATTGGCTTTGAATTTAGAAATTAGGTTCTTCAGATAATCTTGGTGGGCGCTCACTTTGGCACTGCGGCCTGAGCCAGACTTCAATTTGCCCAATCGATAAAAAGCCATGGCATTAACCTCTTTTGATATCTTCGGATCTTTAGCCAACTTCATCAGATGGATGTAATATAATTTCTCTACCATACAGCCATAGGCTTCATCGCTTGACATGGTCGCCGACACCTGACTTTCTATGCTCTCTAAATAAGAATTTAAATTCCATGAACTATCCGCTTGATGATCGATTCTCGCCAATCGTTCAGGGTTCAACAAAAACTTCAAGGTGTGATTAGCGGAAGCTTCTGCAGCACTCATCGGATCGAAAAGACTACCCATTTTTCCCTTAAAAGTCTCCCGTGTTCTCGGATAACCAAAGGCCGGTGGAGGAATCATGGAAGTAATGGATTCTGGCATCGCCAAGAAATCATGATCCAAGGTTTTTAGCAAGACCTCCAATCCTTCTCTTTGTTCCTGAATCGGTATCGGTGCCAAACCCGGATCTTCATCCTGTCCTTTTACACTATAGTCAAACTGGTATCCTCCTAGAATTTTTGATCCAGCGTCTACTTGATATCTGTGCATTAAAAAAACTGGCACCAACACTTTCTCTAACTCCGAATAAGGAAGATCATTCTTAATAGCTCCAGCATCAAAATTATCCAAGCTATGGCGTCGAAGTTTTATGATTCTCTGAAGTTCATCGATCGGAGTATTTCCATTATCCCATAGGTGAGCAAAAGGATGTAAGCCGCCAGTAGGTCTTGCGTCTTGGTCTGTAATAAATTGAAAACCATCATTCGCATTCGTCTCAATCATATCTCTTAAAGCTTGCACCTCATCTCTACTTTCACTTAGGTCAGCGTAACCATAAGTAATCGCTCGCTTATCCCAAGCACCAATGGCTTGGTCATAGGCTTTCGTAAAATCTACATCTCCCCCACTGGAAAAAAGTAAAGGATGTGGGTAATCCATTACAGACGAACGATCCTTAACGGAGGCTGCAAAATTATGTGCCAACCCAATCGTATGCCCGATCTCATGTGCAGAGAGCTGACGTAACCGATCTAAAGCCATGGATAAAATACGCGGATCTTCTTTGCTACCAGAAAAATTAGAAAGCAGCCCTTGTGCAATTAAATAATCTTGGCGCACTCTCAATGATCCCAAAGAGACATGCCCCTTTAATATTTCGCCAGTACGAGGATCAGAGATAGAAGCTCCATAGGACCAACCTCTTGTACTTCTATGCACCCATTGAATCATATTGTAACGGACATCCATCGGGTGCGCACCCTCAGGTAATTCTTTCACTTGGAAAGCATTTATAAATCCAGCTGCTTCGTAGGCTTGATTCCACCAGCGAGCACCTTCCATCAAGGCTGACTTCACAGGTTCTGGGCAGCCTGGATCAATATAATAAATGATGGGCTCTACGGCTTCGCTGGGAGCAGAACCTTTTATCTTTTTAACCAAGCGATGTCTCTTAATAAATCGCTGCTGCATATCCTCGCCAATGGGATTGGCATAGTCATAATATGAAATAAAATTAAATCCAGATTCTGGATGAAAAACTCTTGGCTCATAATTATCATCTGGCAACTTTATGAATGAATGATGCATTCTCACAGATACTAAATCCGCAGTAGGCGTCACAGACTTAATCCAATCTCCTACTGCCTGACCTTCAAAACTTATCAAAGCTTCAAACTCTGTATTGTCAGGAAAGTTCATGATGCCTTCTGGATATAAGACCGACTTCCTTTTATCCATTTTATAAACTCCTTGCTTCTTTTCTTTTAATCGCTGAGCTACCCCATGTGCGTCTCGAAGTAAGAAGTCACTCATATCTACCATGTAACTATTTCCCTTTTTCCTTGCGACCTTAAAGCCATGAATGACCGATTGAGCAAAGGCTTCTTCAATGGCGCGCACTTCACGTTCGTTATCACTATTTGCCCGATACTTTAGGTTTTTCTCAATGAGCAAAATCTGTTTGCCCGATCGATAAAAGGTAACAATCCGTTGATCGCCTAATTGACCTCTATCCAATCCGATGTCATTAGAACCCACTCCGGCAGCGAGTGAATTGACATATAGAAATTCTTCGCCTAAACGATCCTCTGGAATTTCCAACATCAATTGACCGGTAGAATCTACCCAAGTATAATTGAAGAACCCTTTAGACATTTGCGAAAGCGCAAGAAAAGGAAGCAAAAGAAATATTACAGTAATTCTCATAGTCTATTTTTAAAAGTAGACTTGAATATACGGTAAGCTTGGAGTATTATTATTTCGAGATAACTATTCTTTCAAAAATTCTACGTTCAGAAGCCAACTCCATCACTTCAAGAAGGTAGATACCAGATGGAATGGACATTAGTTTTATTTCGCCAACATTCATCCCTTTTAATACTTCCTGACCATTCACATCGTAAAGCGTCACCTGTAGTGAGACTCCTTTCTCAAAATTGACATAAATAATATCCTTTGCAGGATTTGGGAAAATCTTGATTGGAATACCAGACAATTCATGTGTGGATGTCATTAAATCAATGCCATCACAATTCTCATCGATGTCATTGTTAGGTATCTCCGTAGCTGCTGGATTGATTCCCGGATCAGAGTCATTACAATCATCGTCAGTCAAGGAAGTCCCTGTTGGTTGATCGCAACCTTCAACAAAAATCTTAGGGTTACCAAATCCATCACCATCTGCATCCATGTAGTAGGTAAACATCTCTAAGCCTTCATCTATTTCTCCGTTACAATTATTGTCAACATCATCACAGAGTTCCTCCGCCCCCGGGTAGATACTTGCGTCGGAGTCGTTGCAGTCTTCAATGTTTGAAAATCCATCGCCATCATTATCTACAACTCCAAAGCTGCAATCCGGACAATCCGTAATCAAATTATAAGATGCGTTAACGGTAGGTATTTGTTCGAAAGTGGCAAGTTGAATCGGATCTACACAAATGAAGTCCAAGGTATCTGGTTCAAATCCACCGATATATATAGAATCAATCATTGACCCATTTCTCAAATAAAGCCGATCCAAATCATTGAGAATAAGATCTAAGAAATCAACCTTCGGAGCACCACATATATCGACCATTCTTAACATCGGGTTTTGGCGTAGATATATCTTTTCTAGACTTGGAAGGTCATTAAAAACCATTTCTTCAATAGCAAGCCATATCGTATGTACCATTTCTAGTTTAGGCAAATTTACATAATCAATCTTCTTAGTATTTGTATTAAAAATTGAAACAAACTTTAGCTCAGGCAGATCAATAAATTCTATCTGCTCAAGGTATTGACCAGTTGAACTATACTGGGTTAAGTTTGGCATTTCTTTTAGCACCATATGAATAATGGTATCTTGGAACTCATTAAAGTAGAGATCCATAGGAAGATTTTTAAGCTCTAAATATTCATGATAATTTGCCTTCCATTCTAAGGTTATCAGTTGGGGCAAATTTTCAAGATAAACTTCATTCTTCAGATTTTTCTCTACCACAAGTTCCCTCAGATTAAAAAGTTCCTTCAATTCCAATCTACTGCTGTCAATATTTAAAACTCGGAAATAGTTTAAACTACCTAAATCACTCACTGTAAAATTTACATTTTTGTGACCATCGATATTCAAAGAATTTAATTTCGGAAGACCTGAAAAAGACATGGTCGTAAATGCATTGCTCGAACAATCAAGTTCAAGTAATTCTAAATTATTGGAATAATTTAAGTCCTCTAGCATATTATGAGAACAATCGAAATACTTCAAGTTGACTAAGGAAGAAACATCGATGTCCTCCAGAAAATTATAACTACAATCCAATTCAGTGATTGTAGTAATATTTTGGAAAGTAAGATCCTCTAGTTTGTTTCCTGACAATTGTAAGACTTCAATCGCTGGTAGGTCCGTGAGATTTAAGTTTATCAAACTCAAGTTATTTTCACACTCAAAGGTCCGTAAATTGTTTAATTGATTTAATTCAATAATTTGCAATGAATCTGTATAACTCAATTCGAGTAGTGTCAGGCTTGGAAGATTGTTTAAACTAATCTCAACCAAGTAATCCCCGTGATTACTTAATTCGAAATTTTCTAACTTTTCCAAATTAGAAATTTCAAGATAACGAACAGCAGAGGTATTATTAATCTCAAGCCAAGAGATCGCCTCATCCACATTATCAATGATCAAATTCTCCGTATAAAAACTTTCCAGATCATGTCGGAGATCAAGTTTTGGTAAATCAATCAACTCTACCGTATCGAAAGAATTTCCACTGAATTCCAGAGCAGCTAATTCTGGTAAATCTTCTAGTTTTAAATTGGTCAATGCATTGTCTTCTGCATTGAGAATAACCAATGGATGATTGAATGGGACCAACAAAGAAGTCAGTAAATTCCTATTGATCACAAAGGCGGACAACAAAGGAATGGATGACAGATTCATGCTTGTGAATAAATTATCACTCACGTCCAAACGTTCAAAAACTGGTAGTCCAGATAAGTCTAAGGCCGTCAATTTATTTTTATCTGCATAAACTTCTTCGAGTGCAGGAAGATCAGCCAATCTTAATATTTCCAATTCATTTTCTGAACAATCTAAATAGCGCAAGGCTGGCAGATCTTCAAGAACCATCGTTCTAATCTTACCTTGATAGAGTTCCAAATGATTTAATAGTGGAAGGTTTTTTACCAATACATTTTCCAAGGATGAATTATCTACCTGCAAGCGATTAACCCTTGGTAAATTTTCCAGTAAAATTTCTTGTAAAAGATTCAAATTAGATAAAAAGACATTTAATAAATTGGGCAGATTTTTCAATTCTAAATCAATCAATGGATTTTCTTCCAAATTCAGCCCCCACAGACTTGGCAAATCTGAAAGAGATATATTTTCCAATTGATTATTGGCGACATCTATTCTTCCAAGTTCTGGCATTGATTGAACCGTCAAGGAGCTGATTAAATTATTAGGCAACACCAAGACTCTTAATATTTGATTGGGTGGCAGGGTCAATGATGAGATTAAGTTATTCCTTGCATGCACTTCTTCAAGCAACGGATTATTACTCATATCAAGTGCCGTAATTCTATTTTCATCGATGTTTAATGTTTCGAGCTTGGGCAAATTAGAGAGGTCTAGGGAACTTAAGTTATTCTCTCTTAGCCTGAGCGTTTCTAGCGACGAAAGACCGCTCATGGTCAATGTTGATAATTGACCATCCGTGTTTAAATCCAAGGATCGAAGGTCTGCTAAATTTGATAATTCTACAGATGAAAGACCGGAACATCCACAGTTCAATGTTTTTAAACGAACTAAAGCATTAATGCCTGTTAAATCAGTGATGTTATCATTGGATACAATACTTATTCCTCCTGCATAATCCTCCGCTTCACTCACAGAGATTTCATCATTACCATCCGTGTTCAAGCCATTGATGTTTAGTAAAATTTGCTTAAAGGCTGGGTCTGGTATATTTATGTTTTGCGCTGACAAAAAGCTGGTCAAAAGAATGAGTTGAAGACCTATTATGAATGTGCGCTTAGATACCATGTTCCCGATGATTTATTGTTCCAATCAAAAGGTACATGCTTTCCTTTGCTTATAAAAATAACTTAACAAATTTAAGTCTTCCTTGAGTCATGGGCACTTCCAAACCCAATCAGAGAGGGCTTGAACGTCTTGTCGATAGGAATAATGCCACCATTCAGAGGTTATGGGGAGAAAGCCATATTTCCCTATTTCATTTTTAAGCAGTAGCCTATTTTTCACAGCTGCTTCCGATACTTTAGAGGCATCTGCACTATGAAAAGCTGCTGGCCCAAAATGATCAAAATCAGTCCCAAAATCCAGGATATTCCCATCTTTATCTGTCAGGGCGATATCTACAGCCATGCCTCGATTGTGCATCGAACCCTTGGCTGGGTTTCCAACAAACCGTTCATCCGGCACGATGTCCCAAAGTCGCTGTTGATAAGGTCGAGGTCTGTAACAATCAAACAGTAATACACCATGCCCAAATTCCTGCTTCATGTGCTGTTGGAATTTCAATAATTCAGCCTTCACCTTTGGCCTAAGAAAACAACGCGCACAATCATAGATTACTTTTTTGGTAAAATTGTTATCCGTGGCGTATCTTAAATCAAAATGGAAATCACCATCCATCTTTGTAATTTCCGCCCAAGCACTCGTATCATAATCAATGGTTAAAACTTGATTGGATTCATCCTCTTTAACCTGTGGAAGCTTTGCTTGCACGTTAATAATTGTAGGAGCTACAGGTGTTGTATTCTTACAACCAAGCGTTATTACAATGAATAGTAGACAAAGTCTGTTAATTTTATCAAAACTTAAGGTAACTTTCATAGACCATAAATTTAAGAATTATGACCATAAGGAAATGGGGATTTTTAACGTCCATATTTTTCATCTCAAATTGCTTGCTTGCCCAAGCCGATATGGTTGTTATTGCCAGTGAAATATTCACGGCGGATCCTGCACAAGAATTTGCGGAAGCAATGGCATTCACGGACAATGAAATCGTATTCGTAGGCTCTGCAGCAGATGCGGATGATTGGATTGGAGCTGATACGAAGACTTATAATTTTGAAAACCATTTTATATTACCTGGCTTGCATGACATCCACAACCATTTATTGGAGGCAAGTTTTCCTGGAGGCACTACCGCTCTTGACCCTTGGGAGCTTGATCCAGAAGTTTTAGGAACAACCTTAGCCAACGGAACAGACTTCCCGAATTCTAATGGATGGATCATGGGCAATGGACATTCCATCTTTACCCTACTAGAATCAACCAGACCTACGAAAGAAATTTTAGATGATGTTTGGCCTGATACACCTGTTTGCATTCTAGAGGAAACCTCACATTCAGTATGGGTCAATTCTAAAGCCTTAGAAATTATGGGCATTGATGAAAATACGCCAGATCCCATTGGAGGACACATTTATAAATTTCCATTTACTGGAGAAGTGGATGGAATACTTTTCGATAATGCAGGAGATTTAGTCTTACAAAAAGCGCTGGAGACCAATCCAGAAATTGAACAATTATACTACGAGGGATTGGTGGGTTATGGCCTAGGACTTGCCGCTAAAAATGGAATCACTTCTATGTGTGAAGGCAGAACCTACTACAAAAGAAACTACCAAGACATTTGGAAAAAAATCAGAGATGAAGATAAATTAACCGCCCGAATAATTTTAGCACCTTGGTTGTATCCGGAGGATGCTGAGGAGGACCTAGAAGCTGCCTTTGATGATTTATATAGTAATGATGATCCCTTTCTTAGAACCAATCAAATTAAATGTTACTCGGATGGAATAATCATCAATGCCACTGCCGCCTTGCATGACCCATACGATGATAATCTTGAACTACCGTTCGACAAAGGTCTGAATTATACAGATGTTGATCGTTTGTCAAATATGATTACCACCATGGAATTAAAGGGCTATGACTTTCACATTCATGCCATCGGTGATCGTGGAATTACTGAAGCATTAGATGCCATAGAATATGCTCGAGATGTAAATGGTGATGTAGGCGCAAGACATCGCATTACCCACCTTGAAATTGTTGACCCCTTAGACTACCCTAGATTCAGTGAACTTAATGTGATCGCTGATTTTCAAGTGGCCGCTGAATGGACCAACCCTTCCTCATGGAATGAAAATGCCTTTCTGATTGGGCAAGAACGGACCATGAATTTCATTCCTGTCAGATCGATCCATGAGACTGGAGCGACCGTCTGTCTCAGTAGTGACTTTGATGTGAGCACTCTAAATCCATTCCAAGCCATGCAGAATGCTTTACTCCGCGCTCCTCAGAATTTGGATAGCATGGAAGAAATTGTTTACGCCTATACTTTGAATGGCGCATACGCCATGCGTCAGGAAGATAGATTGGGAAGTTTGACTGTGGGAAAATTAGCTGACTTTATTGTTATTGACCGAGATATTTTCAACATCAACCCCGAAGAAATTAGTGAGACTGAGGTCATACAAACCTGGGTGGATGGAAAATTAATTTATGATAAAAATGGAACCGTACATTTGACGGAAGTCAAAGTTGAAGACCACCTAACCATCGGCCCTGTCCCTACGGATGAATATGTGCAAATCCAATTAAAGAATCCTGAACTAAAATCACTTGAGATTTACAACAGCCAAGGACAAATGATGTACACCGCAAACCCACAAGGTTTAGGTAAAATTAATGTAAAGGTGCTTCACTGGGAAGCAGGGGTTTATTTTGTAAAGACATTTATAAATGAAAGAGAATACCTCATTAAAAAACTGGTCGTGACTAAAACCAAATAGAACCTTTAGAATCTTTGTCGTCCTTTTTTATGGACTTGAAGATGGAGCCTTCTTTTGAGTTCTTTTTAGCCTTGGCCTTTTCTTTTTCTTTCTGCCTTTTCTCTTTATCAGACTTCATCAAAGCATCTTCGATTTTTTGACCGAGTTTCTTTTTCTCTGGCTTCTTTCGCTTGATCAAAACGTACCTTACGCTGATGGCTGCATTATTGGTCAGCTCGTTAGGACCTTCATTCTTAAGAATGTAATGTGGCATAACATCCGCCGTAATATTTAATCGACCGACTGTTAAATCTGCACCTACCACAAAAGGTATCACTGGCTCATTATTAATATCTCGAACCACATCATCATTAAACCATCTCAATCCCAGACCTGCTCCTATAAATATGTTCAAGCGTTTAGAGATCAATGGCATGTGCTGTTGGACTAGAACATCGGTAAATATTGGGTCATTGGTAAAACCGCCGTAGTAAAGTCCTTCAATGGAAGTACGATTCGCTACTCTTTGTTTGAGTGTAATTCCATAATCATCTGCAATTCTACCTCCGATGACCGTGGTATAAGCTTGAGAATACCCCATTTGCGCTAAGCAGATAAAAAATAACAAGGAAAAAAGCTGAATATGCTTTGAAGTGATTTTTAACATAGACCAAAATTACAATTAAATAAATTCTTATGGAACGACGTATCTTTGAAACGCTAGAAAAATTAAAAAATTGACTGCTAGTTATACTTTAAGAAAAGCTTTTGAGTTTTATCGGACTGCGGTTACACGCGGACAGGTTGATTCACCCTTTGTGAACCGGTTCATTAATGAAGTGCTCAGAAACAACCGACATTACTATGGATATGGCGAGTTGATGAAGTTAAAGGACCGGCTAGAGCGAGACCAACGAAAAATAAAACACCTGGATTTAGGCGCAGGCAGTAAATACAATTTCAAGGAGAAAACAGTAAAATCCTTTCTCAAATCTTCTTCCAGCACTGACTTCAAAGGCAAGTTGCTCTTTAACCTAGCGAGGACCTATCACCCATCAAACATTCTTGAACTCGGGACCAATCTTGGAATTGGAACCTCTTATTTATATTATGGCAATAGGGATGCTCAGATTTCCACTTTGGAAGGCTGCCCTAATTTAAGCCAGATCGCTCAAGAAAATTTTAACTTTTTACGAATCAAGGGAATAAATTTAACGGTCGGAGATTTCAAAAAAAATCTAGATACAGTACTCAAGAATACTCCTCGAGTAGACCTTGCCTTCCTAGATGGAGATCATAGTTATGATGGAACCATGGAATATTTTGCCAAGATTAAACCGAAATTGCATAACCAAAGCATTGTGGTACTGGATGATATTTACTGGTCTGAGGGAATGACTAAGGCTTGGAATGAGATTAAATCAGATTCTAAGGTTATCCTAAGTATTGACCTTTTTCGGGTAGGGATTATATTTTTTGACACTTCCGTGCAAATGCATGAACTTAAATTATTACCAAGTCGTTATAAACCATGGAAAATGTGATTTTTCCATTAATTGACTTTTCTTTGTATTAAAATATCTGAACAAATGAAACTTAAGTTTGCAGCTCTACTGATTTTAGCCGTTGTTTTTACTTCATGTAAATGGGACACTACCAAAGGTGCCTTGAAACACGGAGAAGTTTTAAAATCTTCCATAGAATCATTCGAAAAGAATAGAAAGAAGTTATCGACTAAACTGGTTTCAAGCTTAGAAGAAGCAGAAGAATCTTTGAGTGCAGAGAATCCAGATCTTCCGACCGTGAGTAAGGATTTTGAAAAAGAATGGACGACCATTCAGAACAGATATAAAAAACTTAAAGACGATTTCAATAAGGTCGGAAAAAGCTCTAACGACTATTTTGCTGAATTAGATGAATTGAGTAACAACATTGGAAAGGAGGAATTAAGACAACAAGAGCTTGCTAAGAATAAAGAGCTCAAAGTAAAGTGGGATAAAAACTTTGTGGAAGCAGAAAAGAGCATTAATGCGATTACCACGGTACTTGAATCTGGCAACGACTTTCACATGGTCTTAGTAGCTAGCAGTATCCGACAAAAGCTTGAGCAGAACGTCGGCGAGTTGCAGGTTATTTCTCAACAGGCCAAAGCCTTACTTCAAGATTTAGAACTGTTTACACAGGCAGGTCGAGAGTTGGTCGAAGGGTAAAAATCCAAAGACATTTAGAAAAAAGAACAGAGAACTTAGGCATCTAAAATAAAGTGCCTTCGTTTTCGGATGAGTTGGAAGAGATAAACTTTTCTTTTAGCTTTAGTGTACACTTTATTATGAGGTCATTATTAACATCCTTCATCTGCACCCTCCTCTATTTTGCATTGGTGCCAGCTACCTATGGACAGCTGGAAGAACATACTTGGTTTCTAGGGGGACCTCAGGATAATACTCAAGCAGGCATCCGATTTGATTTTAATACCAACGAACCAAGTCCATATAATGAGGTGAGATACCGATTGGGGATGCAAGAAAACAACATTATTGTTTCGAACCCTTCCTCTGGCGCAACCATCTTCTATTCTGATGGACGGGTTGTTATCGATGCCACACACACCCCAATGCCGAATGGAACAGATTTGAGTGGAAGTCCATCAGCCATGTATGGAACGGCCATTGTTTTTGATCCTGCAGGTTGTGATCGATATTATCTAATCACCGTACAATCTGAAGATGACGCGGTCCCTAGAAAAATATTTTACTCCGCTATTGACTTAGGCATGGCCGGTAATGGAACAGTGTCTAATCCGCTAGGAAACGTAGATGATGATGTAAAAAATGTAGATTTCACACCGCCGGGAGTCAGTTGCTCGGAATCTATTTTCACCATTCCCAAAGCAGGAAATACAAAAGATTCTTGGTTGCTCTTTGGCGCTCGAGATCAGCAAGATCTATTTTTATATGAAATCAATAGCAGTGGCATCTCAATGCATGACCGATATGATTTGAATGACTTATTCCCAGACCTACCATCAGAGGAAATCTTTAGTGTAAAAATGGACTTCTTTCCGATTTCAGAAACGCTAGGAAGACTTATTCTCGCGCCTGGAAGAAGTACCAGTCAACCTACGTATCCAATTGCTAGCTTCCTATTCAATACAGAGACAGGCAGCATCCAACCAAGCAGCTACGAGTTGATTGATGATTTAACATCATGGACTTATGGAACCACCTTTTCCCCGGATGGCACTAAATTGTACATCAGCGATTACATCGAAAAGACTTTAAATCAATACAACTTCACTACTCGGACCTTAACCACCTTATATACTTCGCCGCATAATGGTAGATCTGGAGGCGTGGAGACCGGGCCTGATGGTAAGGTGTATTGGTCTAATGCCTATGTCATAAATGGACCAGCCACACCGGTATCATTTTTAAGTGTTGTCACTAATCCCAATGAAGCAGGAATAAACTGTGAGCTATTACCGAATGAATATGCCATAGGAGCTGCCATCAATCCTAGACTTGTCGGAGCACTGCCCTCCTTCGGCACCTTTCCTACGCCAGCCTTTTTAGTGCCTTTGTCTCCTGATTTTTGTGACATTGGAATTGGGACAGCCGTAGTGAATCCTGGAGGTAGTACCGAGCCCATCTCTTACTTGTGGGACAACGGAGAAACAACTGCCTTGGCGGAAAACTTGACCAGTGGTTTTCATCAAGTAACGATTACGGATGGTTCTGGCTGCGAACAAATTCTAGAAACTTTCATACAGGGAGAAGATGAAACAATCAATCCTGTCATACAAGGCGACTTGATTCTTTGTGAGATGGGCGCAACATCCACTGAGCTTGTTGGACAATCTGGATTTGATTCATATCTATGGTCAAATGGTGAAGTCACACAGAATATCATCATTGATCAACCAGGCACCTATACACTAACCGTTACTAGTAATGGAATCTGTACTGGAGAGTCCACGGTGGAGGTAGCAATCGAAAGTATTCAAACGGAAATAGTCGGAGACACAATCATCTGTGAGGGTACGTCGGAGTCCATAAATTTAGAATTAACAGAAGAATTTGAATCCTACCTATGGTCTGATCAAAGGGCAGACCCTTCCTTAACAGTGAACCAACCAGGAAGTTATTCAGTGACTGTCACCAATTCAAATGGTTGTTCAACCAATGCAGCCATTAATATTTCAACCAAACCCCAACCGACCGTTACGCTTATCCCAAACAGCATGGAAATTGATTATGGTACTTCCATTACTTTGGAACCCATGATCACTAGTGGATCTCCCTATACCATTCAATGGACGCCGTCTGAGTATTTAAGTTGTGACGATTGCCCTACTCCGATGATAGAAAATTTGATCAATGATCAGATCTACGAAATTTTCATAGAAGATAATTTTGGGTGTTCCGCTTTCGCAAATATTTCAATTTCGGTCTTCCTAGAAAAAATGGTCTATGATCCAAACATCTTCTCGCCAGAAGAAAGTGGATCAAACCAACGCTTTACTCTTTATGGCGGAACATCTCTGAAGGAGATAAAAAAGTTACGCATCTATGACCGCTGGGGCGAATTGATCTATGAAGGCAATAACCTACCACCCAGCGATGCGAATTATGGTTGGGATGGGCGGTTCAACGGACAAAAAGTAAATCCCTCAGTTTATACATGGATTGCAGAACTAGAATTTATTGATGGCTCCATTGAGTTCTTTTTTGGAGATATCACAGTTTCAAGATAATACACCAGAAATCAAAGGATTGAAGAAGCTTATATCTTTATAATTCTTTTTGTAAACCGATAACGGTCTCTTTCAAAGGTCATGATATATACTCCTGAATCAAGAGCAGTCAGATCAACGGTTTGAGTATATATTGTACGTATTGAACGACCGTTCATATCGTATAAAGTTATCCTCCAATCAGTAAAGGAATCTGGAACAAAGATGTTTAAGTGATCGGTTGTTGGTTGTGGCTGAACCACAAAATCATCGGCGCTAAAAATTTCAGAGGTTGAATTAGTCCCGGCACAGCTCGAATGAAAAACGCTTCGAAATTCCTCTATGCTTACGGTATCTTCTTGAAAATCTTCGTATATCCAGCCGGAAACAAAACCATCGTCAGATACAGGTAAATAAGAAATACTACAGATATAATTTGTGTAACCAAAGGCTGGAATTGTAATCACCCCATTTTGATGATTATATCCGATGGCCATCACTGCAGATTGATCTACTAAGTCAGGCATACAAATGGCTGAACTCCCTGCCAATATCCAAACAGTAGAATCAGTATTAATAAATTCCTCCCCATTGTATAGTGGTGAACTTGGAGTTACTATTTCGCCGGAAAAAATTTCTTCCACCTTATACTGCATAGGAACAAAGGATTCGATAGGCTCTTCAGATTTGATAAAAGTTCCTAGAAAAATTAAATCGTTGGCATCACTAAAATGCTCATTAATGTTTACACAAAAATTAGATCCAACACAAGTACAACTACGTGCAGATTGAATTGAAAATATAGTAACAATGAAAAGTATGCTTAAAGATCTCATAGGAAAGTGTTTTATAAATTCTCATACTGATTAAACTAAGATAAGCTCAAGTTCAATAATAAAACAACATCTAGCCCATCTCAAGAAATCATCAATTAATTGATGAACGAAAAAAATAGAAGGTGCGTCCCATTTTCGACAAAGAAAAATCTAAGATTAAAATAAAATCATGCTATCCTAATTACTTTTCTGATTAGTAACCCAACGTCGTCCCATCAGGTCTCCTCGGATCTGAGGCTCCCAAAATATAATCACCAAAAATCATAAGGGTCTGAGTGCTTCCCATGGCGCCTCTCTTTTTAACAACATGACCTTTTGATGATAAAATATTCTGAGTATCAGGACTTAAAAATCCATCGTAGAATAAGACATCAGGATACCATTGATGATGAATCCGAGTAGCATTCGAAGCTTCTGCAATATTCATTTTGTGATCAATGACATTCATGACAATTTGCAAAACAGTCGTTATAATGCGGCTGCCGCCTGGGCTTCCTGTCGCCATCAATGGTGCTCCATCTTCATCGAAAACAAAAAGTGGTGTCATAGAACTCAATGGCCGTTTGCCTGGCTCCACGGCATTTGCCTCCCCTCCGATCAATCCATAAGCGTTCGCCGAACCAGGCTTTGCTGAAAAGTCGCCCATTTCATTGTTTAATAATATTCCAGTTCCCTTTGCAACAAGTCCAGTCCCAAAACTAAAATTAAGCGTGTAGGTATTAGAAACCATATTGCCATCATTGTCAATAACAGAGTAATGCGTCGTTTCTTCGCTTTCATAATCATTGGCAGGACCCGGCTTTACATCATCAGAATCAGTCGCTTGAAATACACTAATTTTTTCCGCAAGGCTTGCACCATATTCCTTGGAGGTAATTCCTTTTGTCGGAACTTTCCAAAAATTAGGATCGCCTAAATGTTCACTCCGATCTGCAAAGGCTAATCGCATCGCCTCAGCCATTAGGTGAATCGTAGCTGCTGAATTAGGTCCAAGCATGGAAATCGGAAAATGTTCTAGGATGTTTAATATTTGTATAACATGTACTCCACCAGAACTGGGTGGAGGCATCGATTGAATCGTATGCCCTCGATACGTTCCGCTCACAACATCAATTTCTTCGACTTTATAATTTTTGAAATCCTTCATGGTTATGATACCACCATTATCTTGAATATCAGAAGTAATGCGTTTGGCCAATTCTCCTTTATAAAAACCATCATGTCCCTTGTCTGCAATCTGATTTAAACTCCATGCTAAATCTTTTTGCACTAGCAATTCATTAAATTGATAAAAGTCATCGCCCTTATAAAATATATCCTTCGTATGAGGACAGGCCTTCAATCGCTTTTGATACTTCTCTAGAATGGTGGCAAGATCATAGGTAATGGGAAAACCTTTTTCTGCTAATTCTATGGCAGGTGCCAGAACCTTTTCAATGGATAGGCTTCCATACTTTTCTAAGGCATGCAGCATTCCTGCAACGGTTCCGGGCACACCGATGGAAGCATAACTTGAATTAAATTTTTGATTGTCCACCTCCCCTTTGTCATCTAGATACATATTCCGTTCGGCATCTAAGGGTGCAATTTCGCGATAATTGATAGCCGTTGACTTTTTTTGATCATTTAGGTATACCAGCATAAAGCCACCACCCCCCAAGTTTCCAGCCCTTGGCAAAACAACAGCAAGAGCAAATCCTACAGCAACTGCCGCATCAACTGCATTACCTCCTTGCTTTAAAATTTCAATTCCGACTTGGCTTGCTAATGGGTGTTGAGTAGCAACCATTCCATTTTCTGCAACGATCGGATGATGGACCGACTCACTACTAAAAATAGGAGCCTGTGAACTTCCGTCAAATGCAAGCATCATAGCAAGAAATATCACAACAGAGAACTTAAGTACAATCTTCATAATTTCATTATATTACCTATGGTAAAGCAAAATAAGACAATTCTCGGAAAGCAGACTCCAGATGCTTAAAAGACTTCATATGATCAATATAAAACAACGCACTTACGCCAAGCAACCATTGAATAAATTTTACCACTCATTATTCTTTCTTTGGCTTCTACCTTACTGTGGCTTGGGACAAAATTACATCCCGGGACAGTCTTATTTCTCTGAGGAAGAACATGTAGAATACATCCATGGCAATCTTCCAATTATATTATCCTCACCACATGGTGGAGAAAAGAGACCTGATGAAATTCCTGATAGGTCTTGCAATGGCTGTGTAACCATCAATGATACCAACACCCAAGAACTCACAAAAGAAATTACAGCAGCAATCTTTGAAAAAACCTCATGCTACCCGTATGTAATTATTAATCGACTGCATAGGAGTAAGCTTGATGCTAATCGAGAAATTATAGAAGCTGCAGATGGGAATGAGAAAGCAGAAGCCGCCTGGACTTTTTATCATGACCACATTACTTCAAGCAGACAGATCGTTACGGAAACACACACTAAGGGACTGTTCTTAGATATTCACGGTCATGGACATGAAATTCAACGTCTGGAATTAGGGTACCTACTCTCAAAATCTGACCTCCAAGAGAATGATAACTTTTTAAATGAAGAAGCGACCATATCAAAATCTAGCATTAAAAATCTTGTTGAAAATAATCTAGGGATACATACACATGCTGAACTCATTCGAGGTGAAAATTCCTTTGGCCAATTAATAGAACAAAAAGAGGTGAATGCAGTACCCTCCTTAAATGACCCATTCCCAATGGACGATGAATCATATTTTACGGGTGGGTATAATACAAGGACCTATGGTTCAAGAGATGGTGGTAGCATTGACGGGATACAGATTGAATGTCATCAAGATGTCCGCTTTGAGGATATACCAAGAAAAGAGTTTGCGGATAGTTTAGCTTTGGTGATTATTGATTTTTTAGAAACACACTATTTTGAGGAAGGCATTGATGGCTTTTGTAATTCCTTAGCTTACGCAAATGTAGACCTACCTCAAATAACACTCTACCCCAACCCAGTACTTGATCAACTTTTTATAAAAACAAATCTAGAATATACAACGCTAACCATTCAGAACATTTTAGGACAAAAAGTCCTGACCCATGATGGACGCTTGAAAGAGTTAGATCTTTCAAAATTAGAAAGCGGAATTTATTTCTGCCTATTCTACGATAAAGCCAATGTCATTTTTAAAAGCACTTTTATTAAACAATGATTTTAAAATAACTTAACATAAAAAGAATCAAGTATTCTGAAATAGATCAAACCATATAAAACTGCATACCATGGAAAAGACTAATAAACAAAGCGAAAAGATATTTTTGGGTCTAGGAATTATTACCATAATCTCGGGAGTCTTCCTAGCTTTTGAAAATCCTACGATTGGAATACCAGGATCTATTGTTGGAGCTTGGATTACTTTTGATAATTTCAAAAAAATAAAAGAGAAATAGATACAAAGTTTTAGATTAAAAAATTTAAACCGCTTTGGATATGGTGTTTCTTAAAGTAGCTACCGGAACAAAATAAAAGATGAAAATAAAAGACTTTAAACTTGAAAGGTATTTTGCCAAACATGAATTCACCGCAAAGTACCTACTGTCAAGTTCAGATTGTGATGGCCTTGAATTACAACATCTTTTAGAGATCGCGTCTGAAGATGAAATGGCTTTATGGGGGAATCTAAAATTAGGATACACCGAAAGCGAAGGAAGCACACATTTAAGACAGGCCATTCTTAAACACTATAAAATCGATTCCATAGAAAATGTGGTTGTGGCCACACCAGGAGAATTGAATTTCATAAGCATGAATGTTTTGTTAAACGACCATGATCACGTCGTTACCGTGTCGCCTTGCTACCAATCATTATCCGAAGTTATCAAATCAATTAATTGCGACATTTCCTATTGGAAACCAAAGGAAGAAAATTGGATTTTCAATACCGAAGAATTAGAGGATTTAATACAGGAAAACACCCGATTAATAATCATAAATTTCCCACACAATCCCACAGGAAATTATCTTACAAAAAAGCAGCTGGATAAAGTGATTGAGATTGCTAGAAAGCATGATTTATATATTTTCTCAGATGAAATGTATCATAAATTAACCAATGATCACACGGAAGAATTACCACCAATTAGTGACCTCTACGAAAAAGGAATCAGTCTTTGGGGTACTTCAAAAAGCTTTAGTTTGGCTGGCTTGAGGATTGGCTGGCTTGTTTGTCAAAATAAGTCATTCTTAAAAGAGGTCATTGCCTTTAAAGATTATTTAAGTATTTGCAATAGCGCTCCAAGCGAAATACTAGCTATGATCGCATTAAATAATTCCGAGCTCATCATTGAAGCAAATCGAAAGAAGATTCAGAAAAATATTTCAATTTTTGTAGACTATGTGAAAGGACATGAGCTGATAACTAACTTCACTCCACCGCAAGCAGGATCAACCTCTTTTGTAAAATTGAACATTGATGGTTCATCCATGGAATTCAGTAATCGGTTGGTTGAAAAAACAGGCATCATGACCGTACCTGCAGAGATGTTTGAATATGCCGGAAAATATATTCGAATAGGTTTTGGGAGAGAAAACTTTCCTAATGTATTAGAAATACTCGATAAATATCTGAAAGGTTTAACATCAACAAGAGAACAAACATGACTCTTTCAAAACAATGTTCGTTATATTTATAAAGTAATGATTATAAAAGTTGAAATAAAAAAATTATTCCTACCTCAGCCACTTCCAGTATGAGAATCAATGATCTTTTCTTCATCGTGCTTTTATTTGGAACAGCAAAAGCATCAACGCAGACCCAAAGCATCTCCATCCAAGTCTCACAATCGTCAGACGATGCAGAAGAAAGTGAAGATGCCTTAGATATACTTTTAGAAAGTAGTGATTTAGAATTAGTCTATGATGATTTCTCGGATCAGTTTAACCAAACGGTAGGAATCCGATTTACTGATGTATTCGTTCCTACAAATGCCATCATTCAAAATGCCTACATTCAATTTTATGCAGATGACACAGGCAATGAACAGACTAACCTAACCATAAGAGGAGAAGCCTCCGCTTCATCACAAACCTTCATCAACAGTCCTGGGAATATTAGTTCGAGAGATAAAACATCAGCTTCAGTAGAATGGAATAATGTGCCCCCATGGACCATTACTCATCTTGGAGGGGAAGATGAAAGAACACCAGATCTTTCTGAACTAGTCAGTGAAATGATTTCGAACAATGGATGGACTTATGGCAGCCCATTAACCTTTATAATTACTGGTAGTGGATCAAGGGAGGCCGAATCCTTTGATGGAACCCAAGAGGAAGCAGCTACTTTATTAATTGATTATACATTGCCAGCGATTGACTACGACCTAGGCATTGATGAAGTAAGAGGTGTAGATAAATTTATGCTCCCACAAGACGATGTTCAAATCAGCACTGATATAACAAATTATGGGTTAAACCCAGTGGACTCCTTTTCAATTTCTTATAGACTAAGTACAGGATCTCAAGCTTTAGAATTTAGTCTTGAAGCCTTAGAACCTAATGATACTTACACCCACACTTTTGAGAAAACCTTTAATCTGGTGAACCTGGGATCTTACTCTTTGGAGATTGAGGTGAGTCAAGAAAACGATATAACTTCTTTTAACAATTCAATGATCCTGGACTTTGAAGTAGTTCCAGAATTCTCAGATTTATATTTTGATAATAGTTCAGCATGGAAATATTTGGATGATGGTACTGATCTAGGCGCAGACTGGATTGATTCAAGTTTTGATGACACTGATTGGACTTTAGGTGCAGGTGAATTTGGATTTGGGGATGGTGGTGAAACTACTCTTTTAGAAAAAGGGAGCATCACCTATTATTTTAGAAAACAGGTAGAGATAGAAGACATTGATCTTATATCCCACATTACAGCAAATATAACTTCAGATGATGCCATAGTATTATACGTTAATGGCCAAGAAGTGAGCCGTTCTCCTGATTTACCTGAAGGAATGATTACATCCTCAACAACACCAGACCGAGATGTTCCACATGACTTTGAAAATAAAGCAGTACCATATAAGCTAGATCCATCTTTATTTACTAATGGAATTAATACCCTTGCGATTGAGCTACATAATTTGTCAGCTACTGACAATGATCTTTCGTTCAATTGTGAAATAGTGAATCAAGAAATCAACTATAGTATGGATGGGCCTTATGTTTTTTACGAAGGGGATGAAATGAAAGTAAAAAATATTACCAGTGATGGCCTTCAAGTTTCAACCCATTCTTCAGATGCTACTCCTACCCTCACTTGTGATTTACCCAACGGCGATAGTTTTAGTTTTGATTTAATTGGGAATCATGAAATTCCAGAATCAGAGTACGAAATACCCAAAAAATTCCTAGTGACTTCCGACATAGAGGGTCAAATTGAAGCGTACATTTTCCAATTACAAAAAGCAGAAGTAATTGATGAAAATTATAATTGGATTTATGGGGATGGACATTTATATTTTATTGGGGACTTGTTTGACAGAGGAAATTATGTCACTCAGTGCTTGTGGTTGTTGTATAAGCTAGAGCAAGAGGCAAAAGAAGAAGATGGCCAAGTACACTTCATTATAGGTAACCACGAAGTACTGAATTTTAACTTTGACTTCAGATATGTGACAGATAAGTATTTTGAAAATGCACATTACATGGGTGAGATGTTGTATGACCTTTACGACGAAAATACAGAGCTAGGTAGATGGCTTAGATCAAAAAATATTTTAGAAAATGCTGGGAGCTCAGCCATATTGGTTCATGCTGGATTAAGTCCGCAAGTTCAGAGTCTAAATCTAAGCTACGATCAAATCAATGACTATGGCCAAAATGCAATGAATGGTTTCTGTCCCGATGACCCTTGTCAAATCGTCAATGGAGGTTCAGATGAAGGAGTATATTGGTATCGAGGCATCGCAGAAGAAGAATTAACCCAAGCTCAAGTAGATGACATCATTAACTCATTCGATGGAGAAAAGATGATATTTGGGCATACGGTATTTCCACAGGTCACTACGATTTATGATGATAAGGTAATAGCCATAGACGTAAATCACGGAAACAATTTTGCCAGTGGATATATGGAGGCGCTATATTATGAAGATGGATGTTACTACCGCCAAACGACAAATGCGAATGGTCTTTTCTTAACCTCCCTTGATACAGATTGCAGTCCAGTCAGCACCCTAGAATTAAACTCAACCCTGAATTTAAATATTGAACCCACAATTTTTAAAAATGAACTAACCATTGAGTGCCCTGAAAATTTAAAGGAAGGCAGGGTTAAAGTTTACAACATTTATGGCCATTTAATTGAAAGATTATCACTACCAGAAAATCAAAACCAAATACGTATAAATACTTCAGAATGGAAAGCAGGAAGCTATTTCATAAGCTTAGAATCTAAAGATCAAACGATTACCCGAAAAGCGATGAAACCATAATATTATAAGCAAAACCACAAAACTCATGATTAAACTTTGGGCGATCGCCGTTTCACTTTTTGCACTTTTCAATTTTATTTTTTGGAAGGTCACCAATGGGCCTATCAGAAAAGAATATGGAGAGAGGTTATTTAAAAGATGGGATTCAAAATTATATTATTGGCAAGGCGCCATATATGTAAGTAGTGGTCTTACCGTCCTTATTCTTTGGTTGCTAAATAAGGGGGACCTCATAAATTTTTGATTCAATAAAATTATCTACATAAAAAGAGCAAACCAAAGCGTATACTTTAGCCTCCCTCATTTACGATTCTAACAAACTCTTGTGTGTTTTCTAATTCAGGGAAATGTCCACTGTTTTTGAAATTAATGATTTTGCAATTTGGCAAATGATGTAAGATTGAATTACTATTTGTTTTTCTATGTGTCATATCTTTTTCTCCCCATATCAATGTAGATGGAGTTTTAATAACCTTCATTTTTCTCTCCTTTTCTTTCTTCATACCTTGAACCAAACTTGAAAGACAGTAGCAAGCTCCTTCTTCTATGGCCTTTAATCCAATTGCTTCAAATTCAGAATTTAGAGTATGTGGAGCATATCGATACCATGTTTTAACCATCCGCTTTCTCAAAATTAAATTTGACAACTGTCCAATGTAGGGATAGGTAAGTATTTTAGGGATCGTCTTCTTTGACCACAAGTCTAAAGAATCTATGGAGCAAGTTTGAGAAAGAAACAAATGATTTAATTTATTCGGATTCATTTCTGCTGCTCTAATTCCGTATAGCCCATTTGAACAAGAAAGTAAAAGAGTGGCAGATCCTATCCCTAAGGTATTCAACACTGAAAGCAACAAGTTAGCACCGTCTTCAATCGAGTAATTATATTTATAATTTGGAATGGAAAGTCCAGTTCCAGGGAACTCCAAACAAACAACCCGATAATTATCGGCTAATTCTGAGATCAGATTTTCATGATGCTCAATGACATTTGGTAAGTCTGGTGCATTTATAACAACTGGTTTAGTACCTCCGGTATCTATTAGACGGACTCTACCAAATGGAGTATTTATAAATTGAATATTAGGATGTGTAGACCGACGTTTCTTTTTAAAATTATAAATAAGAATATCTAGATCAGTTCCTTTCATTTTGGATTTTGTCTACAAGAATTTTTCATAATTTATATTTTCCCTTTCTCTCCTGTGACTTTCAAGTAAATCTTAGCTTGAAAAGGCAAGTCTGAAAGATTGTACGAATGAAAGGGGCAATATTCCATTCAATAATAATATAATCAATTAACTGAATAAAAATCTTGTTTTCAGCCTCACACTCAAAAAAGTATATAAATTAAATTCCTGAGATCTTTTTACTTTAGAAAAGAATTCGCTCTTTGTTGTTTGTTTCCTAAATTCATTTTCTTCATTAAACAACAAACTAAATCTGTTGCCTGAGAAATTGTATCCACGTCTTCAATATTGAAAGATCGATTTAAAAATCTTATTATAAACAGCATCTAAAATGAGGCATGGACTTTAATCATATAATTAAAACCTTTCAACTAAAATTTCCCAATCTCCCTGAAGATTGTGTGGAAGAACTGATACCTCAGATAGGAATTAAATCATATACGAAAAATCAAATTCTAGTAAAGGAAGGACAACATTCAAAAACCGCTTATTTTATTATTGAAGGGATTGCCAGGGCTTATTATTACGTTAGCGATAAAGATATTACAGATTGGTTTGCCTTTGAGAATGAAATGATCTGTCCTATTGTAAGTTTCTTTAGTGAGAAACCAAGTCCTCATTACATTCAAGTTTTACAAAATTCAACTTTAATAGAAATTCAGAATCAAACGATTTATAGGCTCTCAGAAAAATATCAGCAATTCAATCTGCTTTTACGCAAAGAAATCACGGACACTATGCTTAGGCAACAGAAAAGAATCTCATCAATTCTATTTTTAACGGCTGAAGAAAAGTATTTAAGATTTCTAGAAGACTACCCAGAAGTTTCCGATAGAATTCCATTAAAACATTTAGCTTCCCATTTAGGAATGACCATTGAGACTTTGAGTAGGGTCAGGAGGTCTGTAAATTTGATATAGATCAAAGGTATTTTGACTTATAAAGAAGAACTTGCAGAAAAATGAAAAAATGAAAAAGATACTAATTATAAATGGTCACCCCGATGAACAGAGTTTCAACTATGGACTTCATGATGCATATATAAAAGGTGCAAAAAAATCAAATGCTGAAGTAAAGGAAATAAAGATTAGAGAATTAAAATTCAATCCAAATTTAAAATATGGTTACCGAAAGCGAACAGAACTTGAGCCTGACTTAATCGCATCGCAGGAAAAAATAAAATGGGCAGAACATATTGTTTGGATTTACCCTATTTGGTGGGGTTCCGTTCCTGCAATTATGAAAGGATTCATAGATAGAGTTCTATTACCAGGGTTTGCTTTTAAAAAGAGAGAAGGTTCAGTATGGTGGGATAAATATCTAACTGGAAAAACATCAAGAATAATTTGCACGATGGATCAACCCACCTGGTATTACAGAATAATTAATAAAGCACCAAGCCATTTTGCCATGGAAAAATTAACGCTCAATTTCATTGGAATCAAGTCTGTAAAAATAACATCCATCGGACCTATTCGACTTTCGAAAGATCAATTTCGAAATAAATGGAAACAAAAGATTGAAAGACTAGGTGAGCTAAATAAATAAATGCTTCCTGCATTTACCTAGGAAATGACATTCGCGCAATACAATAGATCAACAGTAAAAATGAATCAATACAGATACTTATTCACTTCAAAAAGGCTTGGTTTCCGAAGATGGAAAATTCAAGATTTAGATGAGTTTACAGCCCTAAATTCGGACGAAGAGGTTATGAAATACTTCCCTGAAAGCTTATCAAAGGAGGAGGTGGCAGATTTTATTACCAAGCTAAATGATCATTATAGTGAAAATGGGTATACGTATTACGCCACAGAAATCTCAGAAACAAAAGAGTTTATAGGTATGATCGGGCTTGCGTTTCAGAAATACATAACTGAATTCACCCCAGCCATTGATATCGGCTGGAGATTATAAAAAAGCGCTTGGGGAAAAGGATATGCTACAGAAGGTGCTAAGAGGTGCTTGAGACATGCATTCACTGATTTGGGCTTAGATGAGGTAATATCAGTTTGCACGATAAACAACCAAAAGTCAGAAAATGTGATGCGTAAACTCGGCATGACCAAAATTGGGGGATTTAATCATCCTGAATTAGTAAATCATCCCGATTACGTAAAGCATGTATGCTATAAAATAGTTAGAAGAGAAGAATAAGGAAACAAAAGTTTTCACCATCCCACCCTCTAAAATCAGGGGTTTGCCATCACGAGGGAGTAGAATCCAAAAATAATTCTATAAGAAGATAGGGGTAAAGGCAGAATTTCCTGTCTTATAATCAAAGGGTGTTGAAAATTATTCAAAAAAAATAAACCTGCTCAAAAGTGAGTAGGTTTTTTTTATGCCCCTAATTGAAAGATTCTTCCCTCAGAAGAACAGAAGATCTCAATTCTTTACAATCAACGCTTTAACCACATACTGGATACTACCTTTTTCAGTGCTTTAACCGCAGACTGGCTTCTACCTTTCTAAGGGTATTGACCGCAGCGCGGTCAAAATACATAAGCCCGTTATAAAGGTCATAATTATCGACCCCAGAGGGGTCGAAGTTTACCTTTTTCATTTCCATTCCATTTAAAGAAAGAAAACATTCCAATAATTAATACACGAAGCCAGTACAAAATTTAATTATTACCAGAAGGCACCACACAACATTCATAAATCAAATTCTATGGCAAATACCTACCGAAGAGTACATCTGCAGATTGTGTTTGCAGTAAAAAATCGCCAGGCATTATTACATAAGTCTTGGCGTTCTGATTTGTTTCGATACATTGCTGGTATCATCAATAGAAGAGAACATTATTCTATGGCTGTTAATGGTGTAAGCGATCACATTCATATATTTTTAGATTACAACTGCAGTGAATTAATTGAAGACTTGGTCAGAGAAATCAAAAAGGCTTCGAATAAATTTACCAATGAAAATAATTTATGTCCTCGCAAATTTGAATGGCAATCGGGTTACGGGGTATTTTCTCATAGTCATCACGAAAAAAGTAAGATCATAAATTACATTACAAGGCAGGAAGAACATCACCGCAACAAAACCTTCAAACAAGAATATATGAATTCTTTAAAATCGAATAACATTGATTTCAAGAATGAATATGTTTTTAATTTTTTGGATTGAAACAAATCCAACATTTGGTATGACCCCTCTGGGGTCAACAAAATAATTATTCTAATTAAACTAATGGATGTTGACCGCCCTGCGGTCATTTGATAATTATTAATATTATTGGAATATTTCAATCATTCAATAATACCCTGCTGTGAATTCTTCTTTCTTCAAGGCCGTGACCGCATAAAGGTTAAATTGCCTTACAAGGCAATAAGAAAATCATCGCAAAAAAAACTTTAAAACAAGAATATATGAATTCTTTAAAATCAAATAACATTGATTTCAAGAATGAATATGTTTTTAATTTTTTGGATTGAAACAAATCCAACATTTGGTATGACCCCTCTGGGGTCAACAAAATAATTATTCTAATTAAGCTAATGGATGTTGACCGCGCTGCGGTCATTTGATAATTTTTGATATTATCAGAATATTGCAAGCATTCAATAGTACCCTGCTGTGAATTCCTCTTTCCTCAAGGCATTGACCTCATCGAGGCAAATTACCTTATCCCATTATTAATCCCCAAAAATGACCGCAGCGAGATCAGATTATATTAGTCATCAAGAATTAATTATCGCCCATAATTGACCGCAGCGCGGTCAAATTACATTATACCGTTATAAAGGTCATAATTATCGACCCCAGAGGGGTCGCAACAATATTGGACGAAATATTGTAAGCAGAAAAGCTAAAGCATTCCCTTAATCTTAGCATAGGCCTCATCTAACCCTTCTGCCTTCTTACCTCCCGCTGTAGCAAAGAAATCTTGTCCACCACCTCCTCCATCGATAAGGCTAGAAAGTTCTCTTATAATATTTCCAGCATGCAAACCTTTGGCCTCAATAACAGGCTTACTGATCTGCAACATCAACTGAACCTTAGCTCCGCTCTTTACTCCAAATAAGATAACCGCATTCCCTACTGTTTTCTCAACATTGGTAATTAGCGTTTTTGCAATTTTTGTATCATCCATTTCAATGGTACGACTCAAGAAATTGATTCCATTGATATTCTCAACATCAGCTACCAATTCTTTTTGAAGATTAGACGCCTCTTTTAATTTAAATTCTTCCAATGCCTTTTTCAGCGCCTTATTTTCTTCTTGAAGATCACCAACTACTTTAATAGTATCCTTCGGGTTTTTAAATAAGGTACGTATTTGCGTAAGCTCATCATAATCAGAAAAACTGATGGCCTCTGCTGCATCTGCAGTTACCGCCTCTATCCGACGCACACCTGAAGCAATGGCTGCCTCACTCTTGATTCTAAAAAATCCGATCTCACCTGTTGCCTGTACATGACAACCTCCACAAAGTTCATTGGAGTAGTCACGATCAAAGGAAATCATGCGCACAAAATCCCCATACTTTTCTCCAAACAACATCATAGCTCCTGCATCCTTCGCATCTTGGATAGGAATGGATCTAAATTCTTGTAAAGCAATATTTTCTCTAATTTTCTGATTGACCATATTCTCGACCTTACGGATTTCTTCCGCGGTCATTTTCTGAAAATGTGAAAAATCAAACCGTAAATAATCATCCTTAACCAACGAACCTTTCTGCTGAACATGTGTCCCCAAAACCTGCCTTAAAGCCGCATGCATTAAATGTGTTGCTGTGTGGTTATTCTGCGTTAACCTTCGTCGTTTTTTCGCCACCTCAGCTGACACCATTGCTTTCGGATCATCAGGTAGTTTATTCACATAATGAATGATCAAATCATTTTCTTTCTTAGTGTCAATAACTTTAATCTTCTCATCACCGACCATTAGGTGTCCAACATCACCTACCTGTCCTCCACCCTCCGGATAAAATGGAGTTTTATTTAAGACCAAGTGAAATTGATTCTTATCCTTTACGACAACCTTACGAGTCCTCAATATTTTTGCTGCAGTCATCTGCAAATGATCGTACCCAATAAAATCTACATCCAATTCTGAGTCAATGATTTCCCAATCACCAGTTTCTCTTTGCGCATCTTTTCTTGATCTTGCTTTTTGTTCTTCCAGCGCTGCTTGAAATCCAACCTCATCTACCGCAAAACCACCTTCGGAGGCAATCAATAAAGTTAAGTCAATCGGAAATCCATAAGTATCATACAACTCAAAAGCATCTGCTCCTGCTATCGTATTGTCCTTTTTCTCAATTAGATCAAGACGTTTTAGTCCCGCTGCTAAGGTGTTTAAAAATGACTTCTCTTCTTCTAAAATAACTTTGGTTACAAAACCACTTTGTGCTTCAAGTTCTGGGAAAACCTCTTGGAACGCCTCAGCCAATGGTTGAACCATCGTATGTAGATACGGTTCCTTAATTTCTAGGAAGGAATAATAATATCTAACAGCCCTTCTCAAAATTCTACGGATGACATAACCAGCGCCTGTGTTGGAAGGCATTTCACCATCGGCAATGGTAAAACTTACCGCACGTATGTGATCAACTAAGACTCGCATGGCAATATCAGTCTTAGAGCTGTCATCATACTTGCCGGTATACTTGATACCAGTCTTAGTTTCAATAGCTTGTATAAAACTTGAAAATATATCCGTATCGTAATTAGCACTTTTAGCCTGCATAGCCATCGCTAATCTCTCAAATCCCATTCCTGTATCTACATGCTGCGCAGGAAGATCTTCTAAAGAGCCGTTTGATTTTCTGTTGAATTGAATGAAAACCAAATTCCAGATTTCCACAACCAATGGATCATCCATATTTACAAGATCATGACCCGGCTTTGCTTTACGCTCTTCATCGGACCTGAGGTCAATGTGAATTTCCGAACAAGGACCACAGGGTCCTGTATCTCCCATTTCCCAGAAATTATCCTTTTTACCACAGTACAATACTCGATCTTCTGGAACTAACTCCTTCCAGATATTGGCTGCTTCCTCATCTTTACCTAAGCCTTCATTAGTGTCTCCACCGAAAACAGTAATAAATAAGCGATCCTTATCAAGTTTGTATACCTCAGTCAGCAGTTCCCACGCCCAATCAATGGCTTCTTTCTTAAAGTAATCGCCAAAAGACCAATTCCCTAGCATCTCAAACATGGTGTGATGGTAACTATCTCGTCCTACTTCTTCAAGGTCATTATGCTTTCCAGATACACGCAAACACTTCTGAGTATCTGCAATTCGTGTGACTTCTGGTGTCTTTGTGCCTAAAAAGTAGTCTTTGAATTGATTCATCCCCGCATTGGTAAACATTAATGTGGGATCATTTTTAACAACGATCGGTGCTGAATCCACTATTTTATGTCCTTTACCCTCGAAAAACTCAAAAAAGGTCTTTCTAATCTGCTTTGCCTCCATCTATACTGATTATGTGGTTTTTATATATTATTAATTAAAATATGTGTAATACTCATATATCACTGATTTTGCCTCTGAATGATATATTTTTGCTAATCCCATTGACTTCTATCGAGTTATCCATGGAAATATAACATATATGTATAAATTTTATGTCTAAGTTTTTGGCGTTGTACGTGCTGTCTAGTACATTTGCCATCATTGTAATCCACTTTACCCTTTAACCACTTTTACTTCTGTAAAAGTAGAATTTATATATAATACCACCCATTTGATGAAGCGGGAAAAGTTTATCTACAACGAAAAAACCCTCCAATACGAAAAAATTGCAAGAAGCCCTAAACAGCTTCTTACCACATTCGCTACACAAGCAAGCCTTATTCTAGTTTGTGCCTTTGGCATCTACCTTGTCTCTTCTAATTATCTACCTTCTCCAAAAGAAAGGATAATGAAGGATGAATTAAACCAAATGGAATCTCACTTTTCTTCTATTACCAATGAGTTCGATGCACTATCATCTGAATTGGAGCAATTAAGAAATAAAGATCAAGAAGTAAACCGTTTGATATTTGGCCTTGATGCGATAGATGATAACATTTGGGAAGGTGGTATTGGTGGATCTGAAAAGTATAAATACATAACTAAGTATTCATCCAACACTGAGCTTATAACCAACACGAAAGAAAGGGTAAGAAAATTGAAGCAGCAAATGGCTATTCAAAGAAAATCCTTGGATACCATTTATAGCCTAGCGTTAGAAAGAGAAGAAAAACTTGTGTCAATCCCATCTATTAAGCCTGTACAGGAGGATAAGTTAGCAAGAGATATAAGATATTTATCTGGATATGGTATTAGAATACATCCAGTACACAAGGTGAAGAAATTCCATAAAGGAATTGATTTCACAGCTCCAGAAGGAACACCGATTCAAGCTACAGGAAATGGGAAGGTTGTAAAAGTTGAGAAACTATCCAAAGGATATGGACACAGCGTAACCATCGACCATGGGTTTGGATATGAAACACTGTATGCCCACATGGATGAAATTCATGTAAAGAAAGGAGACAAGGTCTTAAAAGGAGAGCAAATCGGAACAGTAGGTGATACAGGAATGTCGACGGCACCACATTTGCACTACGAAGTAAAAATCAATGGAAAACATGTTAATCCAATCGACTATTGTCTAGATGGATTAACTTCTGAAGAATATCACAATCTTGTAATCAAAGCATCGATCGAAAATCAAGCCTTCGATTACTAAACCAACATCAAAACAGAACGAAATTCTTCAAGGACCAAAGGCATTGCTTTTGGTCTTTCTTTTTATACCGACTTCAGTTTTAATTTCTTCTTGTAGGTTCTTTATTTCTTCTTGTAGGTTCTTTATTTGCTTTCCAGCAAATGGAGTTTTACACATATTCAGAACTTCCATAACAGATTAGTATTCTGACTCCTTGAGAATATTAGATGAATTCTTCATGTACAAAAAAAGGCTCCGATATAATCGGAGCCTAATAAAAAGGTCTTAAAAATATTAATTCTTACTTCGCGGCTTTAACATGTGCCCAGTTCTCCCCTCTCTCTATTCTCTTGAGTTGAGTCAAACTAACATCATACTTATTAGCAATCGCTGTTTTAGTTTTTCTACCAGAAGCTAATTGCTTTTTAATTTGAGCAACCTGTGCTGGTTTCAATTTAGCAGATCCTCCTTTACTATGAAAGACATGCCCCATGGCTCTCAATCTTTCACTGATGTAGCTTTTATGCTCTTCATTGGTAACCCACGATAAATTTTTCAACTTGTTATCATCTCTTTTATAATTCTTGTGGATGATGAAAGTACTTTTTCTGTTAGGCTTTTTAACAAAATGTTGCGATACGTGCTTATGAACCCACATTCCATAATTCTTACCATTGGCAAGTCTTATGGTTGCTCGTAAATGTCCATGGTGATCAGGTTTCATCTTTAACAGATATTCAGATTTAGTGTTTTTGTCTACAGACTTAATTCTGGCTCTGTTGGAAACGTAATAAATTTTACTGTTGTGAGGGCTGGGTAATTTAATTTTCTTCCACACCTCATTTTTCAAATCTTTTAATTTCATTTAATAGTTTTTCATAATTCTAAAATGACTAATAGTAAATGTTTAGTGTATTAAAGGTCATTTAAGAATAACTATAGCACTAATGGATAGCTCGTTATTCTTTAATAATATAGTATTAACGAACATAAATTATTAAATAATATCTTAACGGGCAAGTGTAAGCGCTTTTATTAGATGAAACCATAGATATTAACAATTAATTATACTTGTAGTTAAGACGAATGCATAAAAGCTCACTATTGATGAAACACCCACTACCTTAACGTAAGATCAAATTTTGCACTGCAATCAGAGTATTATCAGAGAATACTTGAACAAAGTAATTACCGCTATGCATCATTGAAACATCGATAGGTTCGTGTCCATTACACACTTTACTTAATGCGATCCGACCATAAGCATCAATCAAGTTTATTGAAAATTTTCCATCCTTTTCTACGATAAAAAATTTTCCCGCAGGATTAGGTGTGATGGTTAGATTGATCAATTCTAAATTATGATTGTTTATGAGTATGGGAAATCTAATCTCATACACCTTATTCGTCACTTCTTGATTTTCTAACATTCCACCCGCAATGATTCCTGTTGTTGCAGTGAAAGCTGCATTTCCATCAAACAATCCAATACCACGTAAATCCATCACAGGTGGAAAATCATCATTACTAAAAACTGGTACCTTTTGTTCTGTTGGTGCAAAATAAGTGGCCTGTGACCTTGGGTTTACACCTCCACTCCCATTGTAGGCAATTCCATCAAAATTGTAAGTTACATCTGAACCACCAATCCAGTACATTTCGCGACCATTCGCGAAGGCGGCAGATCGATAGCATTTAGTAGCAGGTACACCAGAGCTTCCCGACCATTCAATGTTAGTAGGATCATTACGGTCAATATATCCTTTCCTAAAAAAAGTCGTTGCAGGAAAGCTTGATCCTGCTCTTGCACCTCCAGCATAGTATAGCGTATCACCGATAATACTCCCAGAAGCACCAAAAGCTTCATAGTCCAGCGCACTTGGAACGGGTGTCCCGACGGTCCACACATCATTGGCAGGGTCGTAAATTTGAACATTATCGACATGACCCGATGTAGTCCACCCAGTGACAACAAAAATCAAACTGTCGTTGTAGACAGCTTGTACATGATCATCGATCGGAACAGGAATTGGAGCACCGTCGGCTAAGTACTCATTGGTTTCTGGGTCATAAATATGAACTTTATCAAATGATATTTCTGAACCATTGGGCATGACCTCATAACCACCGATGATGTAAATTTTATTTTTAACAGTACTTGCACCTGCAGCAATTCGACCATTACCTGATGGCAAATCATTGATGCGATCCCATATCTGTGTTTGTGTATTGTAGCGGAAGCCTTTTTTATGGATTCCAGAAAAAGCTTTGGTGGAGTCGATGCCAGCAAAAGAATATAGATGTGGCACGCCTTTGATCTTCCCGTGGGTAACCGCATTATTTGATACTGATTCAGGCATGGAAGGAAGCTCCATAAAAACTTGTCCATAAGCCATCTTCCCAACCAATAAAAAGGAAAATAAGAGGCAAAAATTAATATTATTCATAAGGTTATTTTGCTCTACGTGTGAGGTAAACATATTCTCTTAAGGCCCGCTGCATAAAATCAATCTTAACTGTTTCCTTCAAAGAAATTTGAAGGTCGTCCGACATCTTCCTGGCCAGACTAAGCATCACCGATTCATTGTCGGAATTAGGATATAGCTGATATCGTGAAAGTGCCTGCTTCAGAAGTAACATATCCTTATCATTATATCTAATAATGTTTGGATATAAAATTTCATCTAAGTATTCTTCTTCAGAAACAATACTCTTCAAAGACAAGGATAAATCTGATTGCAAAGAAATCACGGTTGTTTGCGCAAGCACATCCCCCATCCTCTGATTCTTCTCTGAACTGGTAATGTAAAGGATAGCTATACTACCAAAAGAGAACATAATGTCAATAAAGCGAAAGACCCATCGCATAAAAAAATCACCAGGACTTGGATTGGAACCATTCAAACTGATAACTCTTAGATTTACCAACATTTTTCCAGGGGTCTGACCATGGTTAAACATCTCAAAGCCAAGATTGTAAAAGGAGATGGCTGGAAATATAAATAAGAACTTAAGCGTTTTAAAATCGTTCAAAACGTAGCTTACCAGCACCATGTATATAAAAACAATAAATAAATCAGCAGCAAAAGCTAAAACTCTTTGCACTGGATTAGCTAGAACATACCGAAAGATAATATTGTGAGTCGTTGCAATTTCAATTGTATTCATCTTCATTTTAAACTTAAATAATTACCTTACTCCTAGTAAAAAGAGAATGACTGAAGCTAAGTTTATATACGAAAATAAACAAAAGTGGGAGGAACTTGAGTTGCTTTTAGATGATAAACATAAGGACGCAGACAAGTTACAGGAATTATTTGTTAAGGTCTCTAGCGATCTATCCTATGCCCGCACGTATTTCCCTAACAGATCTGTTCGTTTATATCTTAACGATTTAGTTCAGAGAGTATTTGACTTGATGGGAAAAAAGCAGAGTAGTTTTGGCATTCAAACCATCAAGAACTTTTTCAGTCAGATACTACCCTATGAAATTTATCGGCAAAAAAAATTCTTCGTTCTCTCCTTCCTCATCTTCTTTTCATCTGTTGGGATCGGTGTATTTTCCAGTATTAAAAATCCGGATTTTGCAAGAACGATTTTAGGCGACCGATACATTAATATGACGGAAAGAAATATTAATGATGGAGATCCAATGGCTGTCTATAAGGATCAACAAGCTGTTGATATGTTCTTAGGAATAACCATAAACAACGTAAGGGTCGCATTGATAGCTTTCGTCATTGGTCTATTTGGAGGAATCGGAACCGTCGTATTATTAATAGCCAACGGAATAATGCTAGGAGCCTTTCAATATTTTTTCTACTCCAAAGGTCTATTTCTCACTTCCTTTCTCACCATTTGGATTCATGGTACGATTGAGATTTCCGCCATCGTCATTGCAGGAGCAGCAGGATTGATCTTAGGAAGTGGCTTGTTGTTTCCTGACACCTATTCAAGAGCAACCTCACTTCAGTTATCCGCCAAAAGAGCAGCAAGAATAGTTTTAGGAACAATACCCTTATTTATCATTGCAGGTCTCTTGGAATCATTCGTAACCAGACACACAGAATTTCATGAGTTGGTAAAATGGGCGATCATCCTTGGATCTTTATTATTTATACTTGGATTGTATGTTATCTATCCTTTCATCTTTGAAAAATATTTGAGATCAGAGGAAATGGACTTGGAAGCAAAACAGGAAGAATCGGGGGAGTTTTTCTACAACATCTACAGCTTTAGAACACTTGGCCAAAACATCTCTTTAGCCTTGGCTCAATTTAGAGACTATTTTAATTTCAATATAGGTAAGGTCATACCCAAGCTGATAATCCCCGCATTATTATTATTGGCATTCATTGTGAAAACTTCTTATGGTGATGGAGCTTATTCACACGGTGAAAGAATTTCATTGTATAATGCATTTAACAATCAATGGTTGGGTTTCTTTTTTTATTGGGCACTGATTAGTAGTTCGTTGATTGCTGCCATTTCTTACTACCATAAATTACCGATTCGAGATAATCTTGATTTATACATTCAAAAATATATTCCAATCACCACGCTAAGTCTGTTGCCACTAATTATACTCATCACAGGGACAAGCATGACCATGCGAACCATCATTTTATTTTTTATTCCAGTACAATTAATATTATCAATCATCAATCGATCGATTGACAATCAAAAAATTTCCATCAGTCTTAGAAAGTCAATTGGCTTTGCTTATAAAAATATAATAAGTTTCATTTTTCCTCTTCTAATTTTCGTAGGAATTTTCACAATGATTTACCTGCTAATAAATTCACCAGGCTTAAATTTCGTTAAAGACTTTTTCTATTGGCACGATCCATTTGGCAATAACTTATCTAATTCTTTATACATCACCAATGTCTTTATGCTTGTAATGACTCTAATTTTTCTTCCACTGGTATATTTCATGTACAGCAATATTTATTATAGTCTTCTGTGTCGAGATACATCCATTGACTTAAAATTAAAAGTTGAATCATTCGGTAGTGAGTCTAAAATTTTTGAAGAATGATTCTAAGAATGTATAATTCCTTTTTCTTAATCATAATATTCTGCCTTTCGGCAAATGTAAACTCAAATGCACAAGAAACTAATTCCATAAGCCAAAGTAAATACCAAGAACTTCAAAAAGAACTGAACCTAGATAAAACTAAATCGACCTTAGTTTTAAAAGAGAAATTTCTCAATAAAAAGACACCAAGAACACCAAAATATTCTTCTAATAATTTTTCGAACACCATCCTTCAGAACCTTATAAATATCTTAGGATATCTGGCGATCTTCATTGCTGTCATCACGGTATTAATTTTCTTTTTCAATAAAATTAAACTCAAAGAAAAATTTGAAATCAGCCCCTCTGATGATGACTTCATTGAAGACATTGATGCCGTTGATGTAATGTCAGGACTAAAGCTGGCACTAAGTCAAAGAGACTACCGTATGGCAATAAGAATGAAATTTATTGAACTCCTACAATTACTCCAAGCCAGAGAATATATTGATTGGAAATCTGATAAGACCAATCGGGATTATGTTTACGAGATTACAAACAAGGGATTCCGAAAAACATTCAAAAGTCTCGCGAATACCTATGAATTTATTTGGTATGGGAATACCAAAGTTTCAGAAGCAGACTTCCTGAGAATTGATCCACAATTTAATTCATTCATGATGGAGGTCAATGAGTAATCGCGGAGCCCTCATATTAATCGGCTCTATCGTTTTATTCTTTGGAGCAATTCTTTATTTCTTTTATGAAGTAAAGAATGTCCCTGATCTTAACTGGCGAGCCGACTATAGATACGAAAGTCAAGAACCTTTCGGAACTTGGCTTTTTAGAGAAATGCTAAGAGAAAAATATGGAGAAGAAAACATCTACCGAAACAACATTGATCTCAATATTGAAGACATTGAAGACTCTGGTAATTTATACATCATGATGTATAGCTTTCACATAGAGCAAGAGAAATTAAAGAAAATCAAAAATTTCATCCACAACGGAAATGATCTTTTAGTCATCGGAAAATCCAACCTAATATCCCTTGATCTAGCCTGTGCCAATCCAAGAAGAACAGACTATTCTAAAAATGCCAAGGATAGTGTGCTGAACTTTTTCTATACCTCTGATCCAGATAGTATCTATAGCTTCAAATATTACTCAAGAGGTTTAGAGGAGCCTACGGTTTACAACTATCGATTTCCTGAATATACTGCTGAGGTTTCAGACAGTTCAGATCTACTTTGCTACAACAAAATCATGGAACATGACAGCGCAGGAACCATATTCATGAGCTGGGAATTCCCTTATGGTTCAATTTACAAACACACAGCTCCATATATGTTTGCTAATATAAGTTCCAAGCAGTCGTATTTTCTCGAGCATTTTAATACTACGCTTGCTCCTTTTACTCCTAGAAAAATAATACTTGATCATGTATCATACGAACCCTTGGGTTTTGGTCAGGCGGGGTCTAAGGATAGTCCTTTAGAATATTTTCTAGCAGAAGAAAGTTTGAGGTGGGGTTATTATACCTTACTTGTTGCATTCTTATGTTATCTCTTATTCAGGGGTAAGCGGAAGCAAAAAGCCATCCCGCTTTTGGAACAGAATGAAAATACAACACTTTCCTATGTTGATACCTTAAGTGAACTATATCTCAGTCAAGATCAAAATAGAAAATTGGTACCTCATCTTGAAGAAATATTTCTTCATCATGTTCAATCGAAATACTTTCTACAGCCGGCTCAAGAAAATTTTGAGCACCTGCTGAGTCGAAAATCAAAAATACCGACCAAAGAAATTAGTCTTATAATGAAAGGTTTTAAAAACCAAAAAGATGGATTTGAGTTCAACGATGATCAGTTGGCTACTCTACATCAACGAATTGAAAATTTTTATAAAAACGCAGAATAAAAAATAGCTATGGATGATTCAATCATAGAGAACCCTGAGGATAACTTCAGTTCCTTAAGAGAGACCTTAGACCTAAAGCCAATCACAAAATTGATTGAAGCGGTGAGAGAAGAATGCTCTAAGCTGATTATAGGTCAGGAAGAGCTCGTTGAATTGATGCTTATATGTGTTGTGAGCAATGGCCATATACTCTTAGAGGGAGTACCAGGCATCGCCAAAACTTTAAGTGCCAATGTTTTATCCTCTTGCATAAATTCACAATTTAGTCGGATCCAATTTACGCCAGATTTAATGCCTGCCGATATTTTAGGTACGTCCATTTACAACATGAAGGACTCTGAATTTATATTTAAAAAGGGCCCCATCTTCAGTAACATCATTCTGATAGATGAGATTAATAGAGCGCCGGCTAAAACGCAAGCAGCACTTTTTGAAGTCATGGAAGAACAACAAATATCCTTTGATGGGAAAACGTATAAAATGTCTTTTCCTTTCTTAGTGGTAGCCACCCAGAATCCAATCGAACAAGAAGGAACTTACCGCTTACCTGAAGCTCAGCTCGATCGATTCCTGATGAAGATAATTCTTGACTACCCTACAGCAGCACAGGAATTACAAATTCTAGAAAAATACAAGAATGCGCATAGTGGACCTGATCTAAGCTTAATCAATCCTGTTATAAATCCACAAGACATAAAAGACATTCAAGAAATTCTGCAGAAAATTCACATTGAACCTCAAATCTTAAAGTACATTACAGAAATAATTCAAGAGACCAGAAATCACGCAAAGATATATTTAGGAGCATCACCTAGAGCTTCACTTGCCATTCTAAAAACAGCGAAAATGACTGCAGTCATGGCTGAAAGAGATTTTGTAATCCCTGAGGATGTCCAGTATGTCATGCCTCATGTTTTAAACCATCGATTAATTCTTACGGCTGAAGCAGAAATGGAAGGCCTTAGCACCAAAGATTTAATTCAAGAAATCATTCAAACGGTAGAGGTACCTCGATAATGAAGAATTTCTTTCTACGTGCACGATGGTTTTATGGGATAGGAATATGCATCACCTTATTCTTTCTATCCTATGGTTTTCCTGATCTACTCTATTGGGCAAAGCTCATTCTTTTCTTATTTCTTATCATCAGCATCTTAGATTATTTATTCCTAGTATTCACGGATAAAAATATTGAGGTAGAAAGACATGTTTATGAAACCTTATCATTGGGTGATCATCAAAAGGTGAAGTATGATGTAACCAGCCGAGTAAAATGGCCCTGCAGAATAGAGATTTATGATGAATTCCCTTCCCAACTTCAGGAAAGAGATTTTAAAAAGAAGATGCTTTTAAAAGGGAATTCAAGTTCTGATTACATATATCCGATACGTCCTTTGCGACGAGGAATTTATGCCTTTGGAAACATCAATGTGTTTCGCTCTAATATATTCCCAGGGCTCACGGAGAAAAGAAAAATTGTGGAGTGTTCTGAAGATGTTGCCGTTGTCCCTTCAGTTATCCAAATGAAAAAATTTGAACTGCAGGTTTTTGCCAAGACTGCAACTATGGCGGGAATCAGAAAAATTAGGAAGATAGGAGAAAACGATGAATTCGAGCACATCCAGGCTTACTACCAAGGAGACTCCATTCGATCCATCAATTGGAAAGCGACCAGCCGAAAGAACCAATTGATGGTCAATAAATATCAAAACTCCAGAAGCCAAATCATCTATTCCATCATAGATAAAGGAAGAGTAATGAAGATGCCTTTCAATGGGCTCACACTACTCGATCATTCCATCAACAGCGCCCTTGTATTTTCCAACATTGTACTACGGAAACATGACAAGGCTGGATTGATAAGCTTTGGAAATAAGATTGGTGCAGTCGTAAAGGCGGAAGCTTCACAACGACAATTAGAGAAAATTAATAAGTCCTTGTATGCACAAAAGACAGATTTTCTCGAATCAAATTACGAACTTCTTTTCTATCAATTAAGAGCTCTGCTCCGACGACGTAGCATTTTGTTTTTCTACACCAACTTTGAGCACATGGTGGATTTAGAAAGAAGCATTGGTTATTTAAAATCCTTAAACACCAAACATCTGCTTGTCGTCATTACCTTCATCAATACTGAATTGGGAGATCGTGCATCATTACAGTCACAGACAAAGGAGGATATATACCGAAAAACAACCGCACAAAAGATATTGGTAGACAAAGAGAAGATTGTCAATATGCTTAGAGCTAATAATATCCAGACCATTCACACCAGACCTGAGGACCTTAACATCAATGTCATCAATAAGTACCTAGAGATTAAAGCAAAAAGGTTGTTTTAAAAATTCAATTCAAAAATTTCCAAACAGAGGAAATTACCGATCAAACTCCTTAAAATCAATGGAAGGATCGTAATCATTTTTAGTGATTAAAGAATGTAATTCACTTTCTGGTCTTTTAGACCGAATGATCGGAAACATAAATTGAACATACCAAGGTTCTTTAATCTGATTCCATGCGCCAAACTTGGTAGGATATTGTCGCGTGATTTTGGCAGTGCCAAATATAACGTCCCAGATAAATAGCATGTTTCCATAATTGCCATTGGGATGAGAAATTCCATCTTCTTCGGTCAAACCATGATGTGCAAAATGTGTGCTCGGTGTAGATATGACTCGTTCAACGACCCAGGCCAATGGGTGAAGAATTTTATATTTATACATGAATCTATCCCACTTGGTTTCACTGTGCGCTAAAAGTATGATTCCCAATTTTACAGGTAAGTAAAATAAATAGACATAGCCCATGCCTAAAAATATTAATATCCCTGAAAACCAAATTCCAGGCATAAAGACATAATAAAGAACGGCATTACGATAGGTGACCAGTACACCCATTTCTTCAACCACATGATGAGGTCTGTGCAATTTCCACATCATACGATTAGAATGAGATAGACGATGCCACCAGTATTGTGTCATGTCATCTAAAATTATAAAGGCCAATAAATGCCAACCCAAAACCAGGTGTAAAAAGTAATCTTCAAAAGCAGGAAACCATTGAAGACCTATCCACAAAGTGAAAATAAAAATAGCCGGTTGCACGAGCGTGGGTAAGACAATCAGACTGACCAACTCAATCGTCCAATCATCCTTGCTTCGTTTATCTTCCAGATATAACCCACCCACTGCTTCTATGATACCAAGCACAAGAAGCATGGCTGCCGGAATGGCCTTACTTAATAGTTCTGAATCCAATACATTCAAACGTTAATGACAAATGTTTCTCTCGCGAATCACCAAGAAAAATTTTCAATGGAAGTTATACCAACGCATCAGGAAGGTAAGTCTAATATTCAAATTAATCTAAAATTTTTATCACCTCCCTCAATGCAGAAGAATTACTATTAGATACTCTGACATAATAAATTCCGCTCGCATGGTCGGTCAAATCCATTTCGACACGATGCGTACCGAAGGTTTTCAAAGTATTTAATTTCTTGCCTGTTGAATCAAATAACTCGATTCTTTGAATAGGTTTCTGCCACTCTATTGTCACTTTGTTAACGACTGGATTAGGAAATAAGCGCAAAGTTGAATCTTCAATAAAAGTAGTTGAAGAAATTTCACCACTTAAAACATGGATATCACCTGGAAATGCAATTGAAACTAAAGTTTCAATATTGTCTCCGTTTAAATCACTACAATCAATTCTGTCGCTTTCAAAAACACTGTTGTAATACAATTTATCCTCTTCAGAATCAATAAATATTGAAATGTAAGTTTCCTGTTCATTCTCTATAACAGTGGTAATATCTGTGCCATCAGAAAAGGCCTTTAAAATAGCAGTATTATCATCAACCCAATAGATGCTATTCTCCACTTCATTAAAAAAAATATTCCTAGGTGTATACAAGGTATCATTCAAAATGACTTCAATATTTCCTCCATCTAAATCAGATTTTAAAATTTGATTTAGATCTCTATCTACCCAGAAAAGCACATCTCGTTCGCGATCAATGGCCATGTCTCCAATAGACCCTTCGGTGGTCAGAACTTCTTCTATTTCTTCACCATCAAGATTAGATCTCATGATCTTTTCTGAACTCACCTCAGTCCAATATAGTTGACCATTTTCGACATCAATAGCTAAGCCAAACGGTCGTTCAATTTCTGGATTTTCAATTAAGGTTTCAATGTTTGCCCCATCTAAATCTGATCGCATCAAATTTGCTCTACGATCATTTATGAAAGAACTTTTTTGGTTTATCCAATAAAGTTTTTCATTGACCGTATCTACTTCTATACGACTAGGTATATAAACTACAGTTTTAGCTAGCGCAGTAATTCCATTTCCTGAGTCCAAATTTGCCGAAAAAATATATTCATCATAACTAGCAGCAGCAATAAACATCAAATTTTCATCGGGGTCGATACGGATGGTTCTAGGATTGAGTATATCTCCACTTATTAAAATTGAATTATCCTCAAGATCCAATAAGTTCAATTTGTAGACCCGATTAAAAATTTGGCTTGACCAATACACCACATTTTCAGACTCATCAATTGAAATAGTATTAACAAAATCACTAAAAAGTGAAACTCTGTTACCTCCATCCAAATCTGATTTATTGATAGAACCTTGTGCAGCCCAAAACAATTCTTCAGTCGTCGTATTAACTTCCACATCAAAACAATTAAATACATCTTCGAGTATGATTGTATTTTCGAGTGTGGTTAAGTCTAATACATTTAGAGTGTTATTTTCAAAATTTGACCAATAGATGTTATTGTTATAATAAATTAAATCTTGCGGCTCAATGTTTCCATCCAACAAGATGGTTTGATCGCCTCCATTTAAATCTGAACTCCAAATTTTATTATTGGCAACATAATACAATCTAGAATCTGTCCCGACACTTAAGCCTCTGGGATCAATGATGTCTTCAATTATATTTACTTGATTTGTGCCATCTTCATTGGCTTTTACGATGATAGATTTTCCTATATCAGACCAATATAATTCACGATTACTTTTTTCATATTCATGATAAAAAACCGAACTCTGTGATAGAATATTTGTTGTCTCCACAGAGGTAGAATTTATTGTACTCAGATTAATTTTTCCAGTAGCTGGATCTGACCAATACATTTCTTCTTGGCCGCTAAGGTGAGACAAACAAAATGAAATGGACAATAAAAGAATGAGCTTAATCTTTGTCATTTTAATGAGAGCTAAGGTTCGTTTAAAATAATTGTCAACCAAAAAAGTCGACCTACGTCAAAGTAGTGAAAATATATTCAATAGAAAGTAAGTGTTCTGTTAAAGACTTCCTTAAATGACCAGTATAAGGTCATGACCGAAATTAAATTTCAGTAATTTTTTAGTTATCGTGCTTTCGCAAATTTTAAATGATTAGTTCGAAGTAGATGACCACAACTCTTTTCAACTAATGATGATATCTTCAAAGAGAAAATATGCCGATTCTGTTTCTACAAACCATAATTGCCAATTCCAGAGATCTCTGTTGGAAAAAACTTTAAGGATCTTAGAAGGGTCAACAGCATTTACCTTTAAATCTGCAATGGATTTAGAAACTTGCACCTGATTTAAATAGTCAGCAACATTTTCACCATTAAATGCATAGCTTCCAAAATAAGAAGCTAGTCTTAAATTCGATGAATCTTTTTCTTTACTTAAAAAGTGTTCTTTAAACTGAGACAACTTTTCAATAAACAATTGAGGACTAGTCGCCTCCAATGACTTCAAAAGATAGACACTATACTCTTGGGGAGGATTAAACACATTGGCCCAATGCTCGGCTTTAAATTCTGCATAATCCCATTCTTCCCCGATGCAAGCCAACCTACCTTGAAGTATACATAAAGCTTGATTCGCATCAATGGAGTTTGACTTTTCGAGCTTTAGAAGTTGGCCTTGAATACCTGAACTTGCATCTATATGAAACAAACTTTCTACATCCCTTTCTAAGGCAAGGTTGTTAGAATTGATAAACGCTTGTTCCTCGATGTTAATTTCCACTTATTTATTTTTCATTCTTCTTTTCTATCTTGAGAAAGCACTCGACATCCAAGATTAGATTGACCATCAATGGTTAAACTGAAAGACTGTAATTATTCAAGAATCTGTGTCAATTTCTGAAGTCCTTTTATCAAAACATAATAGATGAATGCTGCCACAAAAAGAAGGGTCCATATATCTGAACTAATGACTTCAGTTCCTAGACCAGAATAAACATTTGCCGAAAGGCTAAAAATAAAAAAGACGAGAAATAGATTCAAAATACCTGCCTTCTCTTGCCTGATGATCTTCTTAAAATTAAAAGGACTATTGGATGATTTCCAAGAAGACAGTTTAGGAATGAAGGGAGGCGTTACCGAAGCCCACTGAACATATTCTTGACCATATTTTTCTCGCAAAAATTCTTCCTCAGCATACATGATGCGTTCGTAATACAAATAATAGAAAAGAACAAAGCAAACAACAAACCAAGCATTGTATGTCCAGATGGCAATACCCAACCACATGAAAAAATTCCCCACATACAATGGGTGCCTACAAATGGAATACAAACCTGTTTTATTCACGGTATCAGCAATCTGCCCTTCTGAGGTATTTCGACCAGATGTATTTTCGGCTGCATAACCAATGCTCAAAAATCTAATGAGAAGACCGAAAAGTGAAACGCCGAGTCCTAGAAACTGGATCGTTCTAAATTCTGAACTGTTAAAAATTCTCCCATTTTTCAACTCCAGCATAAATACAGCCAAGCCGATGAGTAAGATGAAAATGGGGAGGTAGCTTCTATATTTAAATAAAAAATCGCCTTGTGATCTGAATTCTTCCTTTAAGGGCATGTAAGCTCTAAATTTTATGTAGCAAAGGTACAGAAAACTAAGATTCTTATAACTATTCCAAAGTCTTCAGGCACATCTCATAAGGGTAAACCCTTGAACTATGCAATTTGTCTGCTAAATCAAAAAAGTAAGACTTTATGCTTCGCTTTAATGGAATTAAATTAATAAATTTAAACTCTACTCTCAGTATGGTGTTTTACTAAAATAACCACAAGAAATTTATGCGTTTTATTCTTTTAACTATTGTATTTGCTACGCTTTCGCAAATTGCACCCATTTCTGCACAACAAGATTATTTGACCCTATCCTACACCAGCGATATGCGCTTTGAGGACTTACGTGCCATTGGTCAAGCCCACTTTGATACCGTGGGTACTGAGAAAGGAATGGGGTATAAACAGTTCAAAAGATGGGAGTATTGGGCAGAAAGACATCTAGATAAGGATGGCAGAATCGTAAGCAATGCCACCAAAGCAGAGGAGTTTGAACAATTTATGATCAAAAATCCGGAGGTTTCAAGAGCCATTAGTGGAAATTTCACGGACATAGGACCCTACTCAGCCATAAATACAGACACTTGGTCTTCTCATCTTGGAAGAATTACAAGTATTGACGCTGATCCTAATGATTCCAATCATGTCATCGTCGGTGCACCAGACGGAGGTGTATGGAAAACCACGGATTTAGGGGTGACATGGAACACCATTTATGAGCAAGAATCTAATCTTGAAATTTTTGCGGTAGAAATTAGCCATGCAGATAACCAGCTCTATTTGGTTGGGACTGATGGCAGTGGAATAAGAAAAACTACAGACGGTGGAATGACTTGGTCTAATACCACGGGCATAACCACTAATGATATTATCAATACCATTACCATGCATCCGACAGACGGTAACATTGTATATGCCGTGGGTCAATTTACAGGTAAGGTCTATAAATCAACAAATGCGGGAGATTCTTGGACTACGATTTTTGATCACAATAGTAATATGTATGATCTTGAATTAAAACCCAATGATCCAAATACCATTTATATATCGGGAATCGGGACCATTCGTAAATCCACAAATGGAGGGACTAGCTTTAGCACCCTCAGTGGACCTTGGTTGAGTGATGAAAGCATCATGCTCGCAGTAACACCAGATGATGATAACTACGTCTATGCCCTTCAAGAAGATGGTGGTGGCTTCCATGGCCTTTACCTTTCGACCAATGCTGGAACTAGTTGGTCAACACAATCAGACAATGCTTGTAATTGCAACAACATTCTAACGTACAACCAAAACAACTCTGGAGGTCAGGCACCTCGTGATATGGATGTTATCGTCTCCCCTACAGACAAGACGGAAGTTCACGTAGCTGGAACCGAAACATGGAAATCAACAAACTCAGGAGCTACTTGGACAAAAACCACTTCATGGCTTGTAAATAGCTCATTGCCCTTCATCCATGCAGACGTGGACATATTAATTTACGAAGGCAATAGAATATGGGCAGGTACCGATGGAGGTATCTTTTACTCAGATGATGAAGCCAATACCTTCAATGATATAACTCAAGGAATCGGAGTCAGACAATTCTACAGAATAGGCGTATCTGAAACAGACATCGATCGAGTATCTGGAGGATCTCAAGACAATGGAACAGGGGTGATTAAGTCGGGCGTATGGTATGATTTCATGGGAGCGGATGGAATGGAAACTTTCATTGACTGGAGCAACGCAGATATCATCTATGGTTCAGTTCAATTCGGAAATTTATATAAATCCACAGATGGTGGCGTTAACGCCAATAGCCTTTCGGAAGGCCCTGGTGATGGTGCTTGGGTTGCTCCACTAGAGCAAGATCCGATAAATTCTAACACCCTCTATCAAGGAAGAAACCAAATACAAAAGAGTACCAATGGCGGTTCTACCTGGTCAGAAATTTCAGATTTTTCGCAAGGAAATTCTGGATCAGAACTAAGAGAATTAGCCATTGCCCCAAGTGATAATAATTACATCTATGCGGCCTACAATTCTACCCTTTACGGTTCAACCAATGGCGGGACCACTTGGACCAACATTACACCAAGTTTAGGATTTAGCAGCATAAATTATATTACTGTTCATCCAACAAATCCATCAAGAGTTATGCTTGCACTTTCTGGTTCGACCAGAGTAGCCGAGTCGACAGATGCTGGATCAAACTGGACTAACATTTCAAACAATCTACCCAACATTCCTGCAGAATGTGTGCTCTACGAAGCGGACACCAACGATGGGATTTACGTCGGGATGTTTGCGGGAATTTACTACACGGATAATCTAAGTGGAAACAACTGGGCCTTTGTAGGCGCCAATCTTCCGGCAGTGAGTTTTGTAGAAATGGAAATTAGAAACAACACCTTGTACGCGTGTAGCTATGGTCGAGGACTATGGAAAATACCATTAAGTTCTTTTGTGGGGAATTACACTTGTGCAGATGCTCAAGCACTCACTACTTGTGGAACAATTACAACTCTGGCAATAGATCAAGGAAACGGTGCTTCTCAAGGAGATGCGGCGCATTCTGTTTGGTATGAATTTACCCCAGCATACTCCGGTCAAATTAATATAACTTCTTGCGGCAGCAATTCGAATACAAGGCTTTTTGTGCATGAAGGCACTTGTACGAATCTTAATTTAATTGCTAGCTCAGATGATGATTGTACCGTTGTTGATGGTACTAATCCAATGGCTTCCAAGTTAGAAAATCTCAGTGTAACAGCTGGTGTGCCGATTTACATTGAATGGGACAACCGATGGTCTTCTACCCCATTCACCTTTGACATTGAATACAATTTAAATTTTACCTGTACAACCGCAGAAGTAATTCCAGATGAAGGTGTATACACGACTCCTGACATGGGAATTTGTGGTGGTGCATCAGGAGCAAACAATTCTAATGCGACCAATGCAGTTTGGTATACTTTTACACCGTCGACCGATGGAACGATTGATGTATTTTCATGCGATGGTGGTGTTGATACGAGGCTATGGATTTATGATGGCACCTGCACTAATTTGAATCAAGTAGCCAACAGTGATGACAATTGTCAGATGGGACCTGGCCAAAACAACTACGCCTCTGAGGTATTAGGTTTAGCCGTAGTTGGTGGAACCACCTACTATATAGAATGGGATGACCGATGGTCAACTGCTGGTTTTGACTTTACCTTAAATTACACTGGTGGCTGTCCTGGTTCATATTCAGCAGCCAACGGAAATATGCTTACCGGAGTGCAGAGTGTATCTGCAGATTTTGAAACAGACGGAATTCTAGAGTCTGAACAAATCATCGGAACCAATGCAGCAGTAGACTACGATTCAGCAATTTCCGTTGAATTATTCAATGGCTTTGAAGTAGAAATTCGTGCTACCTTTCATGCCTTCCTTGATGGCTGTGGAAATTTAATACAGCAGGAAAGTAGTAGTACTGATGATAAATAACTATGGTTTGAAGAATGAACTACTGCCAAAATTGATGAAAGGACGGCTGATTAAAAAGTAATTCCTGCTCAAAAATTTAGCTTTCAATCCTAATCTTAACTAAAACAGAAAGGTATTGAGGTTTTGGCCTTGACATTTGGGACAACTAATTGTCAATACCATCAATTATAGGGGTTTACACCTAGCAAGTCCACCCAGTATAATTATATATTTGCCTTTGTACAAAAGTGTTGATTTATGAGCTTCAAGATTGAAGGAAAATCTGAATTTAAACTGACCCCGTTATTATTCATTTTACTTTTTTCTAGTGCCTCTATTGGGGCTCAAGAAATCGGAGATGTTTACTATCCACAACCGGTCGTATGTCCACATAAACCAAGTCCACCGAACGTGAAACCAATAAAAAAGTTGGTCTCAGATAGCCGATCAATGGTGACTTGCAATAATGTTTCAAACTTCACAGCAACGTATGATTCTGATATGCCGACGGCTGCACAGACTGCCTTTAATTATGCACTAGGCCTGATGGAAGATTTATTCGATGCGAGTGTAACGATTACGGTGGATGTTACTTGGGAGGATATACCTGGAAATGCCATTGGATTTGCTGGTGCTTCCGCCTGGAGAGCCAACCTTTCTTTCTTGCCCCTTTCGAATGTATGGTATCCTGAACCGTTGATTAATCAATACAATGGTAGCCAGTATAATAGTGGCTCTGATATCAATATGACCCTTGACTCAAGTACCAACTGGTATTTTGGGACGGCGGGAAACCCTAGTAATAGCCAGATTGATCTTGTCTCGGTTGTATTACATGAACTTTCACATGGAATGGGATTCGCTGGAAGTGCTGCATCTGACGGTACTGCTGGAGGAAGTTCCATAGGTTGGGGCTCTAATGACTGGCCAAATATATATGATCTACAAATCGAAAATGGATCAGGTACACCAATCACCAATTATAACAGTGGGACCACTGCCTTATTGAATCAATTAATAGGAGACAACCTTCATTTTGATGGTTTTTACTGCAACGGTGCGCACCATGGTGAGCCGGCGCAGATTAAAGCTGATTCTCCTTGGACTCCTGGTTCTTCTTTCAGCCATTTAGATGCCTCATTCAACGATGAAATCATGCGATCATTCATAGTGGCTGGGGACGCAATTCACACCTTAGATACCTTAGCCATTTCAATTTTTAGAGACATGGGCTGGGATGTATGTGCGGATAATTGCCCGACAGAATATACGGTTGCTAATGCTAACGAGCTAGATGGAACACAAGCCCACGATGCTTCCTTCCAATCAGATGGGGAAATAGAATCAGAGCAGGTGATCAATAATGGCCGAACGGTGGAATATTTATCCGACAATTGCGTTGAATTACTTCAAGGTTTCCACAGCAATACCAATGTTACCTTTGAAGCGAGGATAGGACCTTGTGGTGATTATTAATTAGCCTTTCGGCAAATTTTTCTATTAATTCTTTATTAAAGAGAAGCTTATTGTTGTTTAGGCTGAACATATTACATATTTTTATAATATGAAAGGCCAGATTAAATACCTTCTTTTATTTTGCTTTCTTATTTCAGGGTGTACACTTGATTTAAAGACTAAGGAGATTGTCAATGTTGAGATGAAGGATGCCTCTATTTCAGTCGTTGAAAATTTCTTTAATCTGACCTATGTTGAGAATCATGCCATCGCTTTTGGTATATTCAATAACATTGAGCGGAGTATTAGATTGCCATTAATCTTACTCTTACCCTTTCTTACAACCGTTTTTGCCTTTTACATTGTCTGGAAGCTTCGAGATCAGAGGTTTCGTATTTTACTCCCGTTATTTTTAATTATTGGGGGTGCTTATGGAAATATTATTGATCGTGCCATGAATGGCTTCGTCACGGACTTCCTTCACGTTCATTATTTTCACACCTACAACTTTTACGTGTTCAACGTAGCAGATGTGCTTATAAACATTGGGGTCTTTAGTTTATTACTTCAATTTAAGGAGTTTAATACAGCACTAAATAAGGCCTTAGCCTAAGTACTTCGAGCTTTAAATGGCTCACTTTTCAATTGTCACTTACTTTACATATTGATGCTCTTCGAATAAAGAGGAATGGATTTTGCATTTAATCAATTATTACCAGCAATGGTATAAGATTAATTGGTCGAAAGACCTGACTACATTACTTACACTTAATTATCGAAGAGTACTACCATCCTAGTACTCTTTGTTTTTTTACCCCATCGAGTCTCCAAAAAAATTCACTTAAATATTGATTATCGTCGAAGATGCTTCAGTGTAAGCTCTGAATAATAAAGATTCTTCAGTAGTTTCAACATTGCAGATGCATCCGGAAAGGATATTCTAGGAATGACTTAACTACAAGCACTTTGATTTCTGCATTACAGCTCTACCCTATTATATCCAGCCAACGATTTATCAATCCCATATAGGAAGACCTTTAAGAAGCCTTCTTCAGGAGTGAAGAATTGCAAATAAGATGGAGAATTTATATCGATATTATTTATCATGCATAACCTAGATTCTGGAATAAGTCCATAGGGAAGATCCATGTTGAAGAATCGATAATAACCCGTAGGATTGTCTTTGATATAATCATCAACGAATGCAGTAGGCCGTGAAGAATAATCAAGGTTATATCCAAAGCTTGCCATTGGGCCAAAGAATTGACTATTTATCTCATTGCCATTAGAAGGCAAGAGTCTTAGTAGACCAGAATCAAATTGCCAAATGGCCTCTCTTCGATCGACCCCACCAATATCTTCGGCGGATAAATTTAAATCTTCAATTGTTTCAATGACTCTGTACTGACCGTCTTTTAAATATTCTACTATTTCGAGTGTGATGCTTTCAGGTCGATAAATTTCTTCACCATTAAAAAAACTGGAACTTCCATAAAATCTTTCATATTTACTTTTCTGTCCCACCATAGGTCTTGAAAAACTTATTCCTTTCGGTGCTTTGATCTTTGTATCATCTTCTTCGTAGTAGTATCCGCTGGCAAAATCAACAAAATGGAATGATTTAACATCAGGGACTAAGCTCTCCACTCCAATATAGCTCCCAAATTGAGGCTCATTTACTCGGATATAAATATTCCCTAAAGTTACATCAAGAAACCCCTTGGTTGCTCTTCCTTGGACGTCTGGCTTAATGTTAGCTATCGGTTTTCTCTCATATAAAGCATCTTCTCTCGTAGCATAGATATCAATGCTTAAATCTTCATTATCCAAAAGAATATTGTTCTGATAAGAGACCAAAATCTCTACAGATGAATAGATAGGATCTTGATTCCTGGATTCAAGTATAATTCTCTCTTCACAACTACTTAGAAAAATCAAAAGACCAAATAGAAATATGCAGTTCTTCATAGAAGCTTGTTTCCTTTAGGATGATTCATGGAGTGCAACTACTTACTTCGGAGACTAGAAAGCTGAGAATGAAGGCAAATTTCATCAAAATATGTCACCTTCGACACTTGTGAAATTTTGGACAGGACCATCATTCATGAATTAAATCTGCCATCGAATCCTTAATAATTATGTAAAAATGAAAAATGATGTCCGATTTTAAAGATCGATTCTGTAACTTAGGAACACACATTCCAAAACTGTGAAACACACCAATTTTACTCCCATTCGTAAAATCAATCTCATTTCTCATATGAGAATGAATGCGCTTTCCGAGCATTTGCACCAGCATTTAACTTCCCCCAATCAAATAGAACCTAAAAGAGCTTTTTTTATCTTAAATGGCATCTTTTAAATTGGCAGTTACCTATACTTACATATTATCGCTTCTGTTTCCAATATTGACTTCGGTGATTAACATCAGTCCAGACCAACTTCAAGGTTTTTGGATGTATACAAGCGAAGCAACAGACCAAGCGGCGCGAACACAGATGAGAATAGAAGGCAACGAGATTGAGTTCTTTCTAGACTCGTATTATAGCTCAGGTTTTGACCAATATTTTAAGGGAGAATTTAAGATTATTCAAAATAGTCTGCTCATTCATGTGGAAGAGTACTATACCCTTTCCAAAAATACTGGACGATTAGTTAAGTATAAGAATTGCCCTGAACATCAAGTCCAAAGATTGCGGATTACCAATGTGTCTGAAAGTAAAATACAGCTTGAAATTATCCCCGGAAGCAGCCTACTCGAATTAATAAGCTTTTTTGATAGTACTAAGCTATCCTTCTATAGAAACACCAATATTTATAGTCCAATCATGGAAGCACTCCTTGAACATAAAGGTGAAAAAACTGCAGATTTAACGTACAATATTGTTGACTGTAACACCGCAAAAGAAAAATAATACGATATTTATTTTCACTGCTGACTAATAAGCGACAAGGCTAAACATAGGTTTTAGTTATGCCTAATTAGGGTGTATATTGTTGGCGTGAAATATTTATTTTCAAGTGAAAGGCTCTACTTCAGGGGGTGGCATGAAGAGGATTTAGAGCTCCTTGCTAAGATCAATAGCAACGAGATTGTCATGCAATACTTCCCTCGGGTTCAAACCAGTGAAGAATCCGCAAATTTCATTATCCGAATGCAGAAAGAATTATTGGATTCTGGTCATTGTTATTTTGCAGCCATCGAAAAAGCTACGGAAAAACTTATCGGTTTTATCGGGATGTCGACTCAAGACTATGTACCAAATCACGAGGCGCTTGTAGACATTGGATGGAGGCTTAGGCCTGAGTATTGGGGCAAGGGTTATGCCACGGAAGGCGCTATGGCAAATTTAAAATATGGTTTTGAAGAATTGGGACTTGAAGAAATATATGCCATTGCTCCTAAAATAAATGGGCCGTCCATTCATGTCATGGAGAAAATTGGAATGGAAGTTCGCGACGAATTTTTACATCCAAAATTATCAGGATTTGAAAATTTAGAAAGATGTGTTTTATATTCGATAAAGAAAGATACATTTGCGCAAGCTAAATCATAACAATGCAGCCTTTTCATATTGCCATTCCTGTCCATGACTTAGAAACCTGTCGAGCATTTTATGGTGAAGTCATGGGATTCAAAGAAGGAAGATCAGATACTCAATGGATCGATTATGACATGTACGGTCACCAACTGGTTATTCATGAAACTGGTCAAAAACAAGAACATAATTTCAACCCAGTGGATGATCATGCAGTACCTATCCCTCACTATGGCGTGGTTCTAAAATGGGAAGACTTTGATGTTTTAGCGAATCGACTTAAATCCTTAGACATAAAATTTTTGATCGAACCTTACATCAGGTTTGAAGGTCTTCCGGGTGAACAAGCAACAATGTTCTTTTTAGATCCTTCTGGAAATGCTTTGGAGTTTAAAGCCTTTAAAGATTTATCACAGCTCTTCGCGAAGTAAAACCTTCCTGGACCAATCAAAAAAGGACTCCAAGATAGGAGCCCTTTAAATATATCATTAAATGTGAGTGCTATCGAGCAATAATAAATTTATTAAGCTCAATAATTCCATCACTATTTCTTAAGGCAATTAGATAAGACCCAGGTTCAAATCCTGATACATTCACCACATAGTCCGATTGACCTTTATTTATAGAACGCTGCAGCATTTCTCTTCCAAGAACATCTAATATCTGGAAACTAGAATAACCTTCTATTCCTTCAATATGAATATTGAGTATATCTTGTGCAGGATTTGGATAAGAATTAAAAGTGACAAATTCCATTTCTAAAATAGAAGTTGATCCTTCCCCTACTGCCTCGCAAACTGGCAAGACTGTTCTAAGCACTCCCATACCAGTTGTGGCTAAAAAAGCATGACCGTCCCAGCTCACATCAAAATCACGAATGGTTACAGCAGACATCAAGTCAGGCGAAATATCAATCCAGGTATCACCGTCATCCATGGACTTCCATATCTGGATATCATTCCTGAGATATAAGCTTCCTTCATGGTCAACATCTAAATACAATCTTGCAGTAGAAAAAGTTAAGGGTAGACTTCGCTCCTCGAAAGTTATCGCATCATCGAAGGACACATAAAATTTATCGTTTCCATTAGAAGGGTCAACAGTCAATGTATATACTTTTGATCCTACAAAAGAAGTTCTTAAATCAAACAAAACTTCATCATCAAAAGATACCGGAGAAATTAAATCACCTTGCAAGTTATATTTGGCTGGACCAACATCTGGTACGTATTGATTGGCATAAAAGTAGCCAGTTGTTGAGAAGTCATAAACGGCTGTCTCTATAAAAAATCCCCAGTCGAATTGTTGAAGTGGTAAATTGTTTACGGCCCATTCATTTCCATTATCATGTGAGATATACACTTGACTATTTCCTGCGGTATAAACGACACTATCTTTTACAAAAACTGACCAAGTTCCTAAATTGGGTCCAAACCAAGTTGCCCCGCCATCCGTAGATTTACAACTTTCATAAGTCATAAAATCTCCATTGGGAAGACTAACCAATCTTCTAAAATTAGAACAAGAATCTGTGGATGTGGTGGTTAACCAATCGGCAGCATCTGAGCCTTTATATTTAAATTCATCATCTCGAATAAATACTCCTTCTTTGCTTACTGCCTCTACCTCAAAAGCAAAAGACTGACCAACTTCTTGACCTCGCAAAATCCAATCAGTTCTCCCGTCTTCAGAAAAATAATTATTCCCAGCATCAAAAACCAATACTCCAGTCGGTCCAATCGCTTGGGTTCCTAAATAAGTATCATTCCTAAAATTTATAGACCCGGCTGAAGGTAAGGTAAAATCAAGCCCAAGATTACCTTGAAATTGAAAGGTCTCTCCACGATCAGATGATAGATAAACCTCATCGCAAAAATCAGAAGTATTGGAATAGGCACAATCTGCAATCAGATGAATGTCTCCATTATTTAAAAAGGTAACTACGCCATATAGATCACTTCCATACGGGAACCAATTGTCACCATCATCAGAGTAAAATCGACTATTATAAAATCGGGAACCATCATATTTAAAATGATCACTTACATAAAGACCATCATTCCCTTCTTTAATTACTTCCAGATCAGAATTAATGGTTAGCATGTTTCCAAAGGGATTTCCCTGAAAAACATAATGCTCATCTTGATCGGTAGTAATTATCTCTTGAATTCTTTCGGTCGATAGTGATTTAAGAAGAGTCCCATTTGCATCGTACAGACTTAAAGGCTCGCTAATCCCAGCGACCATGAAGTTACCATTGGACAGTGGAGCAACCGTTGTCCATGTTCCATCACCCAAGTCTAATACATCAATGAAGGTATTGGTTCCTGGAGTCCAACTTACGATTTCGTGATCAAGTAAGATTAGATAGTCCCCATCAGATTTTTGTCTAACCAAGGGAACACGTCTATGTTCTGGGATTGTTGCGATTTCTTCCCAACTAATTCCGAAATCGTCGGAGACCAATAAGGTAGGTGGATATAACAATTGTCCAATCAATAAAGAGGCATCACTGTGAATGATTTCAACATCTTCACTATTATTTGCTTCAAGCTGTTCCCACGAAATCTGGCCAATTATAGAAGTAGAATAACAAGTCACTAATAGAAGAAGTAATGTTCTCATAAGTTCAATGTGTTTAAGAAGTTTGTAAAAAGCTTTACTGTTGTAAGCTCTGTACTTGGTATTATCCCTATACCTAAGAAATTGTTGCCTCGATAATAATAAATCCTAAAGAAATATATTTTATAAGGTGGGAGTAAAGGTATAAACAAAAAAGGATACGAAGTAGCTCAATGCCCTACTGGCACTTCTCCTACCTCATATCCCATCGAATGAACGATGTTGTTATCTTATCGAAATGGATGCATTTCCTGACTTTATCAACCCTTCATTTTTATCTTGACCATCCGCTGTAAAAGATGAATTATCGTTGACGCTACCAGAAATTAGTTTGGCTTGATCAAAATTTACAGAAGAATTATCATTTATATTTACAACTAAATTATCCGCACTAAATTCTCTAGCATTTATAGATGCATTATTGGAAGATCTCAAATTGGTATTTTTTGCAAATCCATCTATATTCAACCGAATATTATCCTCCGCCTTTAGGTTCAATTGTTGTGCTGAAATATCGATGTTAATCGTTGCATTATCATCCATGTTTAATTGAAGGCTTTCTAATTGGATTTGATTTTTACCCCTTACTCTAGCATTATTTCCGGCAATAATTTCTAATTCATTTTTATCTTTAATACCAATGTAAACATCAATTTTAGCAAAGGGAATATTGGATGACCCCTCTGTATAAAAGATGAGAGATTCATCATCTGATACACGTAGGTAATTTAGAATTTCTTCAGATGCATCAATTTTAACACCAGAGCTATTATTATCTAAATAGAAATTATAGTCTCCATCTAATCTTAAAACATTGGTAGAAAATTCAGCTAAATACTCTTTTGTATTTGATGGTGAATCTGAAACACTTTCATCCCAAGTCACTAGATTACTTTTGGCATAAATCATCATTGAGGTGAGCGAAAATAAAAATGCAAGCGCAAGTATAAATATTAGTTTATTTGATGTTTTCATGATTTTAAATTTTGAAAGGTGTTGGAATGATTTAAACTTTCTGCGTTTCTAGGTGCTGGTTATATAGCTTTCCTAAATCATTCAGATTAATTTGTAAGAGTTCCATTTTTTTAAAAAACAAAGGCAACTCATTTTCTATAAAATCTTGTTTTTGCATTTCTTTAATTTTTGACGGAGCACCTTGAGATACAAAAAATCCGATGCCTCTTTTGTTATAAATGATTCCTAAATCTTGAAGATGGCTGTAGCTCCGCATGACCGTATTAGGGTTCACTTCTATGCTGGCTCCTAACTCTCTAACGGAACTAATTTTTTCATCTTCTTTCCATTCAAGGGTCATAATCTTTTCACAGATCATGTCTCCGATTTGAATGTATATTGTTTTATTTTTTCTAAATTCCATTAAACTTCTTTTTCTTTCAATTTGAAATAGGCAACGACCCATAAGTATGGAGGGAGAATATATTTTCCAAAAAATAATCCCAAGCGAGGCAAACGTTCTGAAAACATATTTTGCGCTTCTGGACTTATTCTAAGGTTTAAGTTAGGCCCTATACTGTACGATCCTTTGGGTATATAGTCATGAAAAATTATGTAAAACAAAAGTGCTATCAGCAAGACAGTCCCAATGAAGGTTACGATACTTATGAGAAAGGTTTTAAAGGCAACATTCTTATTTATGACAATGGCATAAATCAATTGAACAGCATGGGCAAGGATATAAGCATGGATAATATACTTGATGAAAAATACATCTTGCGTATATCTCTCCGTCCCTGTATCAACAACAGTCGAAGCAAAGGCAATTATTACCAGGCTAATAAACACTGGATACAAAATAAGAGAGTAAGACCATCGACTCACCAACTTTTCCAGGTGACTGGCTGGCACTGCTAAATATTGCATACGCCCTGATGGTGTTTTGAATTCTCGAAAAATCACACTGGTTAATAGTAAGGCGACGCCGAGAAATACCACATACCAACTCATCCAATACTCAGCCAATGTTTCTTCGAGCTGCTGCGTACGAAGGGTAAGAAACCAAATAGCACCTACTGCAAAGATTGAACTCAAGGCAATCAGTAAGATCTGTTTTTTATATATGATAAAGTCCCTTTTCACCAAGGCACCAAATCTTGTGAGGTTAAATTCCATTGTTTTGATTTAAAATTGTTGGTTAAAAAGTGACGGATTTTTGATGACTGCATTAAAGAGAACTTCTAATTCAACTTCAGAGATATCTCCGGTTGTATTTGGAAAAACATGAACATATCCGCCTGGCATCATTTCTGAATACATGCTTCCTTCTTCTGTCTCTTGAAGACTTCTTGTGAAAAACAATTTCTCTTCCAATTCAAAAACATCCTTGTTAAAAATTATCTGCCCCTTTTCTATAATGATAACGGATTCGATTAATTGATTTAAGTCGCGGATTTGATGTGTTGAGATGATGACTGTCTGATCATCTTTAAAACCAGAGAGAAGTGCTTTTCTAAATTGAGACTTAGATGGTATATCTAAGCCATTCGTCGGTTCATCTAAAAATAGATAGCGCGCATTGGTTGCAATGGCGAATGAAATTAAAACTTTCTTCCGTTGACCGTATGACAATTTCTCAAGGTTGGAGTTATAATCCACTTCAAAAAGCTGAACAAAGGACTTAAATTTTAACGCATCAAACTTAGAGTAAAGTGGTCCATTGGCCTTGGCAAAAGCATCAATAGAAATTGCTGGAAGTTCATAATTCTCAGAAAGAAAAAAGACGTCTTCAAGATATGCTGGCCTCCGAGAAGGAGCATTGAAATCCTCAATTTTAATTGAACCCGATTTAGGAAAAACAGAGCCTGTCAATAATTTAAGGAGACTTGACTTCCCAGTTCCATTTTTTCCGAGCAATCCGTAGATCTTTCCTGGTGCCAACTTCAATTCCAAATCCTGAAAGAGCGGATTCTTCTTTGAATAGGCGAAGTTTAGTTTTTCTATGGTAATCATTCAAATGAATTTTATAGTGTATTAGTATAATAGTACACCAAACATATAACACAATTTCCAACTTTGCAAGGAATCATCGAAAAATCAATAAAAAATGATTGAATTAAGGAAGAAACACCAATGAAATAGGGCTAAAAGCCAGGATATAGGTTCATCTGAAGTGGAAGAGAAAAGAAGGTGTAAGACTTAATATGAGATGTAGAAACAGGTGCAAATGTGTCTATGACAGCTTCACCAGTTTAATAAGACTCAAAAAATTACAGCATTAAAATTAGAAGAATCTGAACTCAAAAATCCATTTCATCACTATCAATCATATCTACATACCGCTTCATTTTTTTGAGGATAACCTTAAAATGATGGGTTTCTTCACGAGTAACGAAGGTTATTGCTTGGCCTTCTACATTGGCTCTACCCGTCCGTCCTACCCTATGTACGAAGTCTTTTGGTGAGCGTGGAAGTTCATAGTTGATGACGTAAGGCAGTTCGCTGATATCTATCCCTCTAGAGATTAGATCAGTAGCGACCATTACTTGAAGTTTGCCAGATTTGAATTTCTTTAGAGTTTCCATCCGGGTGACTTGGCTCTTTTTACCATGAATAGATACGGCTTCTATTCCATTACGCATTAGCTTAGTGGCTACTCTATCGGCCTTCATTCTTGAAGAGGTGAAAATTAAGACCTGTTTCATATCCTTGGTCTTTATTAAATGCCTTAACAGTGGCCCCTTCCTATCATCGCTGACAAAATATCCAGAGAGATTGATTAATTCAATATCATCTTCTTCATTGACCGTATTGATGATTGCAGGTCTAGTAAGTATCATCTCATTTAAACTGGTCAACTTCTCGCTCAAGGTTGCAGAAAATAGAAGATTTTGTTTTTTAGCTGGAAGCAGATCAAAAATCTCTTCCATGTCTCTTTGAAATCCAAGGTTTAAAATTTTATCCGCTTCATCTAAGACCAATACCTTTACTTGTGAAAGATCAACGGACTTAGCTCTATCCAGTTCGAGCAGACGCCCGGGAGTTGCGATTAATATTTCTGTTCCGTACATATTTTTCATCTGAGGGTTTATAGAAACTCCTCCATATACGGCCATGACTTTAGGTTTGATTGGTAACCTTAAGGCAATTTCTTCAAACACTTCTAAAATCTGATTGGCCAACTCTCTGGTCGGGACAATAACAAGAACCTTTGGTTTTCTGCTTAGGGCTTCTGGAGGTCTCAATAAAAGCTTATGCAAAATTGGTAGCACAAAACTTATGGTTTTCCCGGTCCCAGTCTTGGCAATTCCTAAAAGGTCACGTCCCTTTAAAACTACTGGAATAGCTTCTGCCTGTATTGGTGTGGGTGTTTCATATCCCAATGCAGCAGCATTTTTAACGATGGTAGGATGAAGCTTAAAGTCTAAAAAGGACATAGATCGCATTTAATTGAATCCAAATTTAATGGAATGCTCATTGAATCAAACGAATAATCAATAAATTACTAGATTCTTTTCGATTTAATTCGAAAGGTGGGTTGGAGCCTGAAAAGATTTAGAAGTAAAATGTAATCAATGATTTAGACTTGTACTAAGATTATTTTGTCTTCCGCAAGCATTGCTAAACCTCTTCAGAAGTCTGAAAACTAAAAGTAAAAGTACTTCCCTCGCCTAATTTACTTTTGACAAAAATATCTCCATTCATTCTTGTCAAAATTTTCTTACAAATAGCTAAACCAAGACCTGAACCTCCATGCTTCCTTTTATCATGTAGTCTTTTGAACATTTCGAAAATTTGGTCTTGGTATTTTTCCTCGATGCCAATGCCATTGTCTGTAACAGAAATCTGACAAATACCATTTGTCAACTTCCCTTCAATCGAAATTATAGGCTTAGGATTTTCATTATATTTGATTCCATTGACAATAAGACATTTAAAGACTTGAAATAAATTAGTTTGTTCAACTTGAACTAAAGGCAGGTCTCCAATTTTTACTTCAACATTTTTCTTATTTATAGCTTCAGAGATACTAGACAGAACCGAGTTTAGAACATCCTTTAGATATTCCATCTTAATTTCTGGCTCGCTTGTTCCTATTCTAGAATACTCTAATACATCTTCTATTAAAAAATTTAGCTGCTTTGTATTATTCAAAATAAACTCTGTATACTGAGAAATATTTTTTTGAGTTCTTACTTCCTCAGGGAGGTTGCGATCTAATAAACCAGTAAAACTCATAATATTTCTAAGAGGCTCTTTGAGATCATGTGAAGTTATATATGCAAACCTTTCTAACTCCATGTTGGATACCTTCAATTGTAAATTAGACTTTTCCAAGTCAGCCGTCCGAGAGGCAACTTCTTTTACAAGATTTTCACTGTATTTACTTTTATTTTTATAGTTTTTGTAAAGTACCCCAAGAACAGTTAAGGTTAAAAGAAGAATCAAGCCAATCAATAAACCTATGGTCTTTTGTTGATGTATTATTGCCTCATTCTTCAACTGCTCATCTTTTAATCGTTGATTTTCAATCTCTTTCTCTTTAGTCTCATACCTTGTAGATATTTCTGATATTTTTTCACTTTTCTCTATGTTATACACGCTATCTTGCAGGGTATGATAAAGAGATTTGAACTCAAGTGCTTTTTTAAAATCTTCTTTGCTCTTATAACATTCAACCAACAATTTATAACTATGCAAAACCCATTTCTTATTACCAACTTTACTTGATAATTCTAAGGACTGCTTACCGTAGCTAATTGCTTGATCATAATTCTTAAGTTTCCTTTGGAGAGAAGCTATGTTGTATAATGTTTTTCCTTTTTGACCGCTGTCTTCAAGTTCATCAGAGATTACAAGAGCTTTTTCAAGATAACTCATTGCTAAATTAAAGTCTTCTTTTGCCGAATAACGATTACCTAGATTCATCAATACAAGAACCTCTAGCCTTTTATTTTTATTACTTCGAGCAATCTCTAATGCTTCCTCATAATATTTAATGGCCTTATCATAGCTCTTCTTCTTACTGTATTGACTACCTAGATTTATTAGAGTAGAAGTTATTCCATTTAGGTTATTGATTTCCCGATTGAGCTCAAGTGCTTGATGACTGTATTTGAGAGCTTTCTCAAGATCACCCTCTGCAAAATGAATATTAGCTATATTTCCAAGAATTCCTGCAGTCAATTCATTCTGACTATCCTTTTCAAGCGTGTTTATAGCTCTATCAAAATATTCCATAGCAACCATATTATCACCTTTCCGATAATAAGCCGAACCGATGGTATTCAAGCAGCCTTGAAGCTGTTCTTTGGTTCCATGCTGTTCTATAAGCTCAATCGCCCTAAAGAGATAATCTAGCCCTTCGTCTAGTTCCCACTTCAACAACTTAAGGGTACCAATTGATTTTAATGATTGACCTTCTATGTTTTTATCAGCCATCTCAATAGACCAATCATAAGCTTTATTTGCATATTCAAATGATGATTCAATATCTGAACCCTGAAGGCTTTTTGACAATTTTAATAATATCTCTCCTTTTTCTTCAGAAGGAATTTCACCATTTAATATGGCTAATAAACTATCCACTTCGAGTGTATTAGCATAGACCAGTGAGGGCTGATTAACTAATAGTGCAGAGAACAAAACAATTCTAATGAGAGTAGAAAAAAGTATTAAGTTCAATCTTGGCATAAAACAAAATAAATAGATACGGTTTTTTGTAAAGATAGATACATTGACAAACAATTTCCACTACTATGTTCTAAGTCTAATCTAATTCCTAAAGTTAACTCTACATTTGTAAGCTTTAGGCATTTGAGGTCCAATGCTAATTCTTCTATTTAACCTTCCAGATTATTCCTTAACCAACTTCCTTAGTTTGGGCATAAATACATCGCGGTTTTATAGTGGCAAGTCACCTTTTTGTTTGCACGTTAGCCTATAAATTATTTTGATCCTTGGCCTGTGCTTGTCCGATTGTTGATTTAAATAAAATTTCTAGTGACCTATATCTCCTCTTAGTGAAGACTAACTTAAATGACCTGCAAACATCCTGAAAAGTCAAAAAACCTGGACATGTGCTCATAGTCAATTAGAACCAATAGAGTTTTTATTTTCCGAATAGTTTTGACAGCAAGCCCTTCTTTTTATTTTCCATTATCCAAACCAATTCTTTGGGATGACGTTTAGTATGTTCGTTTGAACCAAGTTTACCCCAAGGAAATCCATCTCGATTTTTTCCTTCACTTAAATCCGCAATTGTCCAATCGTCTCCTGCAAATTGATTTACAAAGTCGTTGTAAGCACTCCCTATGTTTTTGAATTCCTCCTTAGGAATTAAATTACTTTCTTGCTTCCAAATATCAAAAATCAACTTACTATCCATCGAAATTAGCGGAGAGTCCGTTGGTTTCTTATAGAAAGACAAAAGATGGTTTAAATGTTCATTTAAATTTTGAGAATTTATCACAAGGACTGCTGGGTCATGACAAACAAAAAACACCTTCCCCAAATCCCCGTTTTGCAAAATGTCTAAAACCCAATAGTTCCCAAATCCATCAGTTCCTAAGGATATTGAATTTGGCGAAAGCTCTGTGAATCCAAAGACACCAATCGCGTCAAAGTAAACCATTTCAGCCCCATAACCACTCCAGCCTTTTGTAATTCTCAGGATTTCAACTAATTCATCTGGTATAAGATTGCCTGGAAATTTTTGCTTTAGACTCTGAACTTCTTCATCCGTAAGACCCTTTTGGAATTCAAGTTTATACTTCTCTCCATCTTCGTCAACAAATGTTGACTGCTTTAATTCGTTTATGATTTCGAGATTGGTCATTTTGTTTTATTTTAAACTAGTAATAATGGAAATGATAAGTGTTTTCTATGCAAGCCTAGCGATGTAGACATGGTCTCATCTTAAAATATCGTACGTTTGGCTACTTTTTTGGAATTTAATTTCCCATGCCACCGATCATCCTTGAGAGCATTACGATATAGTTATTGCAACATCAACTGATTCTACTTGTACACTTCCCTTTATTTTATTAGTAATATTTTTTCTGTCACCATTAATTTAGGGCTAGATATATTGAGAAAGTAGATTCCATTTTCAAGATGTCCTATGTTGAGTTCATTAATGTTCAGGAATTCTTCTATTTGATTCCCTGAATAATCAAACAGCGTTAGCTTTACATTTTCATATTCATCTAATCCTGCAATTCGTACCATTCCATTGGTGGGTGAAGGATATATTTTAAGTTGAACATTGCTTAAATCTTCTGTCGAACTAGTAATACAATTTGATTCTTCAGTAAGCTTCACCAATCCAAAGTTATTGTCTTGATAACACCTCACATCTGTTTCGAATTGATCATCCGTTAATCCATCGCCACCATTCCTTGGTAATAGAGCACTTCTAAAACCAATTCTTTCAATCAATTGATCTGTTTGCCAATTCCAAAAATATTCGGATTCAGGTTGAGACCAATTTTTTTGAAGAACAGTTAAATGTTGAACTTTCAAAGAATCATCGTTATCTAATATTAGGTAACTTATTGAGTCGACGGTGTACTTATAATTATTTTGAGTTCCAAATGATTGAAATTCATTCGCACGATCAAAGGATTCCCAGGATTCTCCGATTTGTGCTCCAAAATCCATGACGAGATTCATTGAGTCTAAAGTTTCTATGTAATGAGAAATTGAATCTCCTTGTTGACAAAGTATGTATTCCCCAAATATTTCATTAAATATTGTTGGTTGACTTTTAAATATAACTTTGCAATCCAAACCTTTCAACGTCGTATCTCTAATGGATTCATTTGTCAAAGTTCCTGACCATTCAGGAGCAAAAGGTTCAGCTACTTCTACGTGCCAGACAGCACCAATTGGGGCAAATTCTTGACTGATAGCAAAAATTTGAACCACAAGCAGTAATAAAATTGTAAATAGTGATTTCATTTTATTTGATTGTTGCTTTCAAGGAACCATAAAAAACCCTCAGTTGTGAGATGATCTCTAACTAAGGGCCACTTATGAAAATGATATTTTTTGAATTTTATTTTTGCAAGAAATGCATTTGCGAAAGCGCTATAATACATCTAAGCATAAAATATAAACGTCTTCTAAAGTGAAAACTCTATGGTTTCAATAAATGATGGAAATTCTTCAGAAGGTATTGCTCCACCAGAATCATTTCCTCTCAGCATAAAAACAAGACCTACCGTTTCTGATTCTGTAAAAACATTGTCTTTATTCATGATAAATTCATAAATAATATGTTCTTCTCCAAAGGCACTGCTGGAGGCAAAATCTACTGAATAGGTATAACCTTCTTCTTGGATACAACCAGTTCCAGCATTCCCTTCTTGAAGTATGAATTGCATACAATTTTCGCCCCCAGAAGATTTAGAGTACCTTTTATCTAGATTGTTATCCGGCAGGTTATTATTATTCATATCAACACCAAGAGTTAAAAAATCCAACACAGGAAACGGCTCTTCCCTATCATCTGATGTGTTTAAGAGATCTTCAATTATAAATTTAACTTGCTGTTCATTCTCTTGATATCTCGCTGAAATAACATCAGTTTCTATGATACTGATTTCTGGATTTACAAAAACCCCCGACTGAAAATCTGCATCTCTATCACAGCTCATGGAGGAAAAAGCGATTAGAAATATTACGACAATCTTAATTGAATTATTCATTGAAAGTTTTTACTAATTGATATTTAATTGCTGATTATAAATTTACGATGAATCATGTGATTATTCTCTAATTCAATGCGGATAAAATATAGTCCTGATGTCAACGTGGATACATCAATTGAATTTTCAGTAGAGAACTTGCCCTGCATCACTTCCTTTGCTGATAAATTACCAATGGTATAATTCAAAAGAATGACCTCATTGTCAATGGCTAACCATAGTTGATCATTTGCAGGGTTGGGATACAAGGATAAAAGTTCCTCGGTTTTTAAATCATCTGTTGCTACATCAATGCAATCCACATGATCTTCATCTAACACTTCTAAGTCTAAAACGACCAATGAATCACATCCATTTACTGCCGTGAAATTCAGTTCGTAAATCCCAGTTTCAGTAAATCCTTCAAAAATTTCTCCTTCACAAATATTGACTTCTAAAGATTCTTCTATTGCCTCCAGCACGGTCAAGTCTAAGGTAAAAATGGAATCGCAACCACTGGCTGTAGTGAATTGATCTTGATAAATTCCAGTCTCAAAATACCCATCATAAATTTCACCTGCACAGATGATCGTATCAAAACTTTCTTCTAGTTGATCTACTACAAATAAATTGATGGTATGAGTTGAGTCACAGCCATCTACTGAAATATGGGAAAAAGGATAGGTTCCTGATTCGTTCAAACCTTCATATGATTCTCCATTGCAGATGCTCACGTCAATGATGGAATTCAAATCTTCTTCCGTCTTAATGTCATAATAATTAAATCGATAAAATTCACAATCCGAAAACGTGGTTAAGGTATCAATGATCAATGTATCCGTCAAAATCCCAAATGGATTATCTTCACACAAGGAAAAAAATAATTCTTGATCATCACTAACAAATAGGTGATTCACTCTAAACACTATCAGTGAATCGCAGCCATCTATTGTTAATAATGAATCCACATATTGACCTTCTTCTGTTTCCCCAAATACTTCCTCTCCTGGACATACATTAAAATTACCTAAGTTGTGGTAATAACTTTGATTGACTGTTAGATTAGCATATTCAATGGAATCACAGCCATCAACAGAATTATGTACAATTCTATAACGTCCTGATAAATAATGTCCATTATAGTTTTCACCGGTACACAATTCTACATTCGTTTCTTCAACGGTTTCTTCAGAACCACAGTTTTCACGGAATATAACTTCTGTAGTATTAGAATTAATATTCCCGATACCAAAATTGATGTTTGCAGAACTTAACCACTCATCTCTTTCTACTGCATTTGCATCAGCTTTAATTCGATAGTTTAAAACGACTTGACTTCTTATTGAATCTTCTAACATTCCTGGAATTGATGATTCACTTTTGAAGATCAAATTTGCTGGTTGTTCAATGAACATTTCAACTGGATGACTTGAACTTATTAGCTCAACACTGAAAATATCTACCGGAAAAAAGATCTCCTCTGATATTGTAAAACCATCAGCAGTCTGATTGAATCTGTTGCTATACTGAAGATTAACATTTATCCATTCATCCAATTCAAAATATACATCAGTTAATCCCTCTTCATTAAAAATAGATCTTTGGCTGATGTTTAACTGAGGATTGATAGATTCTTGACACAGAGACTGTTCGACTGGATTTCCATCACAATCCACAGCACCCGATATTTTAGCAAATATACAATAGGTCTTTCCAACAGAATCTTCTACAGGAAGCTCTACTTGAATTTCATAAGTTGCATTTTCTCCAGGCAATAAACTTGGTAAATCAATTGAAAAAGTATTCGGATTAATCATGGTGTAATTACCATTGATGTCATTCAATTCCAACTGTGAATCAAGGGATAATTCAATGACGGCTTCTTCTGTCGCCTCATTCCCTATGTTTTTTGCGTGAAGAAAATAGATGGCTCCAGTATCAGAAAATAACATGGTCGAACTAAGACTTAACTCCAAAGCTTCACAAGAATTATTTGCTTCTAAACCAATATTTAATTCTCGCATTTCTTCATTATCAAGTGTTAATTGACTTGGGAAAGGACAGGCGGACCATAAGGAGGAATCAACATTTATCTCTATGTCAAATGTGCCTTTTGGCAAATATATCTCATAACTACCATCAGAGGTTACAACCGTCCATTGTCGATTTCCCATTCTGAAATGAATCGTTGCATTTAAGTCAATTTCTTCATTTTCAATTTCACAATTGGAATTTTCATCTAAGAAGATACTACCAAAAACTAAATTATCTGCTTGCTCTACTTCTACAACTTTACTAATGGTCTGATCCGAATGGATAAGATAGACCTTATCATCTATCATTGCATGCACCTCCTCTAAATCATTTATTGGAATCGAAAGTTCATCTTGATCCAATACAAGAAACTTATTGAAACCATCATCTATATTTTCCATATAGAATAATTGTCTCTTTCCAAATTCACTTCCAATGACAAATAGAGACTCTTCTTCTACCCCTTGTCCTACATCCACAGCCTCAATCTCAAAATCAAAATCTACCCAGTTTCCTCCATTGAAACTTTCTGTATAGTTTATAGCACCACCAGATGAAAAAGTGAATATCTTATCATTTTTCGTTACGCCCCAATGTCTTGGATTAACATCCGCTCCATCAATATCTCTGTAAGATGAAATTGAATTAGATATAGAAACACAATTATTCCCAAGAAAGTAAAAATACCACTGATTAGTTCCTTGATAAAATCGATCAGAATTTATCCAGTAATCTATATCTGTTTGTTCAAATGACCAAGGGATGTATTCTACAAATCGTTCTTGCCAGAAACCTCCATTATTAGCTGTCGAAAATACTAGCGGTGGATAATGGGACCAACAATCTGAACAGAACAATCCAATGTCTGAAGGAGGCTCATAATAACTATTAAAGGCTCGCGCCACCCACTGATTACCGCTTATCCACTTAATCATTACAGGATTGACTAGGTAATCACTTACAAATTCATAAGTCAATCCATCATCAACAGATCTAAAAATGGTCTCATCTGAAATAAAATAAATATCACCTGAATCATTCACATCAAAATCAATAACCAATTTACCATCTAATAATTCAATCCAATCATCACTACCCTTATCATATCTATAAAGAAGCTCTGTCGATTTCGCATACAAATCTCCTTCTTTGCTAGTTCTAATTTTAGTTACCTCGAAGGAATTAATTTCATCTGGAGGAGTTGGATTAATAACTTCAATCTCATCAAATGAACCATTGACGTATTTATGGATTGAACTATTTCTACGCTGCATAAGATCTTCGCCGACTGGAACAAGTGGTTCAAGTCCATTGGAAAGAACCTCTTCCTCAACCAGTGTATTTACGTTGATTCGACCAAATCGATTTATTGGTCGAGTAGATTCAAATGGGGTTATGATTGCATTGGAGAGATATCTAAAATAGACATGATTTTTAAATACAAATACATCCGTTAATTCATCCCCATTTAGCGTTTTTATCAGTTCAAAATTTTCACCTCCATCGAGGCTTAAATAAAGTTCGTAAACATTTAAAGGATACTGTGCAGGAGATGACCAAAAAGCATCATCAAAAGCATAAGCCACAATGTCCGAATCATCCGAAGAAAAATATAAACCTGGGGTATCTTTTATAAAATTCCAATCCTTATCATATTCTTTGGTTGGACCACCAGCTGTCAAACTGAGGAAATAACGATTAGGACTTGATCTTATCGTACGCACATTCTCATCTAAGACAATCGAAAATTCTCCGATTCCAAAATCGTATTTAAGAAGCTGATTATTCTCTGTGGTATAAACCTCACCGTCCACAAGATTTGACCGAAATTTACTGATTCTAAACCATTCATCTTTTAAGGGATCATAGATGTAATAGAAGCTACTAACTTCAAAACCAATGGCGTCGTTTTCTAATTTAAATAAACCTAAATAATAAGAAAGTCGAAACTCCGTCGGATAACTCGTGCAATCATTAAAATCTGAATCACAATCCATAATAGCTTGCTCCAAATCATTATAATATAAAAATGAGCCATCCTTCTGCGGATAAACATTTTCATAATCAGGTTCGAATATTTCTGGGTACGATTGCGTAATGACGGTTTGTGAGAAACCTTGGAACGCCATTAAAATGGCTATGAATGTAAGTCCTATCCTTAGCATTGAAAGTTGGAATTAAGTTTTTAAATTGGAATACAAACTCTTTTCAGCGTCATATCTAAAACGGCTTTTTGAAATAATAAGCGGCTTTGTAATTATGTCAATCACCGATTAAATCCGCACGTTCATCGAAATAACCCCTCTCTTGAATTAAAAATACATAACTTAAACTAAAACCTAAGATCATCTATTCGTGAACTCGTACTATCAGTTGCCTATAATAGTTCAATGGCTTTTGGCCATACTTCTCGCAGGATTAGCTATAATTATCATTGGAACTTGGAGTGATTTATTGGATAAATCATTTCTTTATTTCCCATTATTTTTGTTAGTCATACCTATTGGGCAATTTGCCATTACGCCGATCATGAAGCTCACAGGAGTTTACAAATACTTAACGCCTATGGTGCTTGTCTTTGGTGCTTCTGACAAAAAGTATGATTTACACAATGGTACTTCGTTTGATTATATGATGCTCATGCGAAATACGCAGCCGGGACTACCCTGGCGCAAAAAGATTCTCAGTTACTACATGGAAGCACTTCTAAAGGTTATTGAGAAAATTGAAAATAAAGAACTTCCTCCTACTGTTGAAGTCCGTGGGAGCTCCTACTTCTTTAGTGATCGTACCGCTGAGAAACTTGGATTCGATTTAAAGAAAACAGGAGCTTTCGAAATTCTAAATCTCATGTTTAACATCATCGATTTAACTTGGACCTATTCATTAGCTCAAGGCAAATTTAGTTGGCCAAATTTAAGAAACATTAAAACAGCCACAACGACTGGAGAAAAGCTGGTTAAAAATAAACCACTCATTCAAGCCATCTTAAAACGAGTAAGCTAGTCCAACTTTCTAATCCAAATGTTTCTATAACTAACAGGATCTCCATGATCTTGTAAAACGATAGGAGAAGGACCATGCATTGGATTTTTAGGCATGCCAATATATTCCGTCGTTCCATAAATCTCCACATGATTCTGAATCACTACTCCATTCTGAATGACGGTCATATATGCTGGAACAATTTTCATGGAGTCTTGATTAAAAACTGGCGCAGTAAAAATGATATCATAGCTCTGCCATTCCCCCGGAGGACGACAAGCATTTACCAATGGTAAATGTTGTTTATAAATACTTCCAGCTTGCCCATTACTATAGGTCCGATTCATATAACTATCTAAAACTTGGACTTCATATCTACTTTGCAAAAACACACCACTATTGCCCCTCAACTGCCCTTCATTGACGACCTCTGCAGGTGTTCTCCACTCCACGTGCAACTGACATGATCCAAAATTATCTTTTGTCATAATATCACCCGTACCTTTTACCACAGTCATTGCTCCATCCTCCACTTTCCATTGTGCTACTTCCTTATCCCATCTCCCCTGCCAAGCATTTAAATCTTCCCCATTAAATAAAATAATAGCGTCCTCTGGAATATCGTTCATCGTGTTCACGGTGCGGGGCTCAGGATCCCACACCTCTGTGACCTCTGGTTTGGTGATCTGAGCGTTAAAAATTAGAGGAAGTACGCATAATGTCAGGATAAGCAGTTGTTTTAGGCCTTTCATATTCAATCGTTTCATTACATTTAAATTATGAATATAAACATAAAGTCTTTAAGCATAATTTTAATCCTCAGTCTACTTTTCACAGAAATGATTTCTGGTCAAGATAGATATGATATCTGCCCATTGAAAGTGGGATCAGAACTGCCGGAATCTTTGGCTCTTACCGATTTAGAGGGAGCATCCATTGATTTTACCCAACTAATTTCAGAGCAGCCTACGGTACTTATTTTTTATCGAGGTGGCTGGTGTGGATATTGCACTAAGCAATTATCTGGACTGCGAGAGATCAGACAAGAGATTGATGAATTGGGATGGAACTTGATGGCCATTAGCCCTGATAAGTTTTCTGAGATGGAGAAAACGGCAGCCAAAGAAGAATTGGATTATGACTTGTATTCTGACGCTTCCGCAAATGTAATTTCAGCCTTTGGATTAAATTGGAAGGTAGATGATGAGACTTTCGTCAAATACAAAGAAAAGTATGAAATAGATTTAGAAGCTTGGAGTGGTGAAGATCATCACCTATTGCCTGTACCTGCTGTCTACGTAATCAAAGATGGCGTCGTACAATTCCATTACGTTAACCCAAATCATTCTACCCGACTTCAAGCCAACACTTTACTTGCCGTTTTAAAAACGCTCTAATGAAAAATTTACTATTCTTCTTCATCGGTTTACCATATTTGCTTCAAGCGCAACAAGAAGTTGCACCTTCTGTAGATTTAAGAATGTATGACATCATCGAATCTATTTCTGCAGATAGAATTCAAAAGGACATAGAGAAATTGGTTTCCTTCGGAACACGACATACGCTTTCAGATACCGTTTCTGCTACCAGAGGAATCGGTGCGGCAAGACGCTGGATCAAGGAAGAAATGGAATCCATCTCAAAAGATTGCGGTGGATGCCTAGAGGTCAGCTTCCATAAAGGATTGGCCAAAACTGGAGAATCAAGAAGAATTCCTGAGGACACATGGATCGTCAATGTACTTGCCATCAAAAGAGGAACAGTTTACCCAGATCGCTATGTAATCATGTCTGGCGATATAGACTCTAGAGTCAGTGATCCGCTTGACGGAACTTCCGATAGCCCTGGAGCCAATGATAACGCATCGGGCATGGCAGGCGTCATTGAAGCAGCAAGAGTCTTGAGCAATTATGACTTCCCTACCAGTATCATCTTTGCTGGTCTATCAGGCGAAGAACAAGGATTGTTTGGCGGAAAATTTTTAGCAGCGGATGCCAAAGAAGCAGGCTGGGAAATCGTCGGCGTTTTAAACAATGACATGATCGGAAACATCAAAGGCATCGATGGTGTCATTGATAATAGCACCTTTAGAGTTTTCTCCGAACCCATCCCACCCAATCCTAACGAACAAGAATTAATCTGGAATCGATTTTATGGTGGAGAGGTAGATGGACCCTCAAGACAGTTGGCCCGTTATGTTGATCGCATGACAGACACCTACATGACAAACCTTGACGCCATCATGATTTATCGATTGGATCGTTTCGGAAGAGGCGGACATCATCGTCCATTTAACGATCAAGGTTTTCCAGGCATTAGAATAATGGAAACGCACGAGAATTACGACATGCAACATCAGGACATTCGAGTGGAAGATGGCATTGCATATGGCGATGTAATTGAAGGTGTTAACTTTGATTATGCGGCACAATTAACGGCTGTGAATGCCATCTGCTTAGCTGGAATTGCTTGGTCTCCCAAAGCACCTGAACTCGTGATGATCGGTGGTGCCGTCAAGCCATCAACAAAACTTAGATGGGATCCAGTGGATGACCCAAATCTTATGGGCTATAAAGTACATTGGAGAAATACAACCTCACCTCAATGGGAATACTCGAGATGGGTAGGGAAAGAAACGGAAGTGACTTTAAAGAACATTGTGATTGATAATTTTCTTTTTGGAGTTTCAGCAGTTGATAAGTACGGAAACGAAAGTCTAGTGACCTATCCAAAAACTTTAATTCCGCGAAGGAACTAATCAAGCAAACATTCGGATTACATAAACATGCAGGAAAAAGAATTTACACTGGTAAATCAAGAGTACATCCAACTTAATAATTTGCTCAAGGTACTAGATCTGGTTAATTCAGGAGGAGAGGCAAAAATCCGAATTCAGAATGGAGAAATCGTCGTAAATGGTGAAACTGAATTACGTGTCCGCAATAAACTATACCCAGGATTCATCGTTGAATTTGACGGAACAAAAATTACCGTGCTTTAAACTTCAGCCCAAGGATTTCCATGTAGATGTGTGTCTAAGAATTCATTGATTTCTCTTAAATCAACCGCAATTCCATTTTCAACATTGGTATGTAGCTGACTAGAGCGCTGCACCTTTCGCGTCCAATTAGCTGAAGTAACTCCGACCACTTCAGCATTTAAATTAAATACAGGTCCCCCACTCATTCCTGGCAAGGCACTATGCTGCGTGATGAAAGATCGAAAGGTCTTGTTGTAAAGCAAGCCTTTTTTTATACTATCCATCTTAATGGTTGGCTGCCAATATTGACGCACTGAGGTAACATCTAGATTCAATCTCATCCGCGCCTGATCTCCAACTTTCTTCATGGACTGTGATGGCTTTATCATTGGCATGGGATAACCACAAAGTCCGATGGATTCTCCGACCACTGCATCCTCTTTCGCAAGCTTCAAAGGCGGCAGGGCTCCAGACTCAATTTTGCCTAGAGCAAGATCTTTTGAAGCATCAAGTGCGATAATCTCCACTGGTTTAAATCCAGCTTCCTTGATTTTTACCAAGGGTACATTCCCAGCATAACCGAAATGCTGTCCTGGCTGCTTTGCTTTGATTACATGCTCTGCGGTTAAGAAATGTCCTTGATCATCAATAAAGAATCCAGTCCCTAGAACACCGAAGGCACTTTGCGGACCGTTCTGACCATAAAAGAATAATGGGAAGATGGAATGCTTTATTTTTTGGATAGAATCTTTAAACATTTGACTTTACTAATGAGTAATACTACTTGCTATTATATAACTCTTGGTATTCGGATAAGTTTTAATATTTATATATTGTAGTTATACTGGATTAAAAAAAGTTATATGAGAAACTGGAAATTTTTAAGCTGCATCATCATAATAGGATTGATGTTTACAAGATGTCAAAAAGAAGAAATCAATAAAAACAGCTGCATAGAACTTGTAAACAGTAACTGCAGTCATCTTTGCAATAATGAGACGATGCACTTTTTGTCAAATAACAGCTCATCAGGCACCTGTGTAATGAGTATCTTCTTAAATGATTGTCCCCATGAATTTTTAGTAGATGGAGAGTTAGTAGACTCCGAAGGATGGATGATGCATGTTTATAATAATCCTCTTCTTGATTCAACGGTAGCTTCTTCTTTTTTAATCCATGAATCCATGCATTCGATAAGTGACCAAGTTAACGAACTAAACATGGAATCATTTATACTTGTGGATTGCGAACAATCGTGGGTTGTGCCAATTACTGAAACCTTTCCTACAATTGACATCGTAGATGGAATCCCAAATGAAAACAAGACCCTAAGGTTTAACACTTACGTTGAATCCTCTAACAACATACAAGTGAAGGGTGTTTATGGTCTTCTTGAAGAATTTGCTGCATATTATCAAGGATCAAAAACGATGCTAGAAATTGGAGAATCATTAAACCAAATTGACATTCCCACAAAAGCAAAGATATACTCAAACAATTCCGTAATTCCGTATTTTGAGTTCAAATACTGGATTCTTACTTACTTAATCTACGCTGAAACAAATCACCCAAACAAATTCGATTTAATTATGAATAATGTTGAGTTCTTGCAAAGTTTTAAACTATTAAATGATCGATATATGGATCTTGTTACTCAATTTAAGAACTATCATGACCCTTCGAATGATTTATCAGAAGTTGCCTTTCGAAATGTTTTAGTATCACTTGAATCGGATAAATATTTATTAATGACTGAGAGCTTAGAATAATAAAACGCAGTATCACAATTGAGCATAATGCCATATCTGAATCACTACGCTCGCATAGCTCAGAGTCCGTTATCAGCAATTCCCCAGCCTCCCCACGCTAACCAAAAATTTGAATAGTAAAAGATGTCAAAT
>JAHDGF010000019.1:47712-78368 GCA_020627785.1 Saprospiraceae bacterium | reverse complement strand
CATAGTCCATCATTCAAATCATCTAAATCTTAGTCAATCATAGTTAATCATCTAAGTCCTAGTCCTAGCCCTAGTCCTAGCCCTAGTCCTCTTCAATAAAAACACTCTCAAATCTTGGTTTGAAACTCTTTGAATCAGCCATACCTAAAATTGCTTTCCATTCTCCAGGAGCACTTTTAGGATCAAGCAGACAACCCTCAGTGATGTAAGGATAAATTTCATCCAAACGCTTTACCTCATTCTGAGAAATACGCCTAGAAACATGAATCCTATTAATTTCATCTGGATGTTCAATGCCAGCTGCGGCCATAAGTTCTACAAAGGCTTTTACTGTTTCATTATGATAACGTGCAACTCTATGTTCTTTATCTTTTACATTGAGTCCCTTTACTAGCTCAGGATCCTGTGTAGCTACACCCGTCGGACAGGAATTCTTGTTACATTCTAATGCTTGGATACAACCAACCGCCATCATCATTGCTCTGGCAGAGTTGCAGGCATCAGCTCCTAATGATATGGCCCTGAATATGTCAAATCCTGAAGCGATTTTACCGGAAGCAAATAAGGTTATTTCTTTTTTTAAATTGAAGCCAATCAAAGCATCGTAAGCAAAAGCAAGGCCATCAACAAATGGCATTCCTACATTATTGCTAAACTCCAAAGGCGCTGCACCAGTTCCTCCTTCACCCCCATCCACAGATATAAAATCAGGTCGTATCCCAGTCTCCAGCATCGCTTTGCAAATGGCTACAAATTCCGATTTTTGACCAATGCATAATTTAAATCCAATCGGCTTACCACCTGAAAGATCACGACATCTTTTGACAAATTCCATTAATCCGATGGGTGTATTAAATGCTCGATGATAAGGTGGACTTAAAACATCTTTACCCATCTCGATGCTACGAATAGCCGCAATCTCTTTCGTAACTTTTTTGGCAGGTAAGATTCCTCCATGACCTGGCTTTGCACCTTGAGATAATTTTATTTCAATCATCTTCACATTTGGTGATTTACATCGCTCTGCAAACAATTCATCTGAAAAGTTTCCATCCGGAGCTCTTGATCCAAAATACCCAGTTCCTATCTGATAAATTAAATCTCCGCCTGGTTCTAAATGATAAGGAGCAATTCCACCTTCTCCAGTATTATGCGCAAAATCGCCAATCTTTGCGCCTCCATTTAAGGCTAGAATTGCACGACTACTTAAAGAACCGAAACTCATGGCTGACACATTCAAGTGACTAGAAGAGTAAGGTTGTAAACAGTCCTTACCCCCAACCTTGACTCTCGGATGATGGTCTAAGTTGTGGGGATCAATCGCACCTATACTATGATTCATCCATTCAAATCCATCCTTATATACATCCAATTGCGTACCGAATGGTGCTGTATCTAAATCACCCTTTGCTCTTTGGTAAATGATGTTTCTGTTTAATCTAGAAAAAGGCTTTCCATCAGTATCTGATTCTATGAAGTACTGATAGATTTTTGGTCTGAGCCACTCTGCCACATACCGAGTTCTACCAACTAACGGAAAATTACGAGCAATGGCGTGCTTGGTCTGGAAAAAGTCATAATACCCAAGCAATAAAATAGGCCCTAGAATAAGAAATACCCAAAGCCAACCCATAGATACAAACCAACTAAGAGCCAATACTCCAAGCGTTGATAATATTGAAAAGATTACAAATTCATTTCTCATTTGCTACGATTGATCTCCTAATTTAATGAATAATAATGGCTCATCCATTCATCTTTCACATATTATAAATAATTGTAATATATTTAGAGCATGAGCTGGAAAGCCTACATACATGGTTTTAAGGCCTACATGAAACTAGAACGATCCATGTCTGGAAATTCTGTGGAGGCCTATTTGTCAGATGCAGAAAAACTAAAGCAATGGGTAACTAGAAATCATCCAGGTTTAATGCCAGAGGCGTTGGATGGAAATCTATTGTCTGAGTTTATTCAGGACATCAATAAAATGGGCATGGGTGAACGTACCCAAGCAAGAATACTTTCAGGTGTTAAGGCATTTTATAAATACCTACTCCTTGAGGATCTTATTAATGATGATCCTACAGAATTATTGTTGGGTCCAAAACTCAAACGAAAGATTCCAGAGGTATTGAATATTGAAGAAATCAATGCAATGATGGAAACCATCGATCTTAGCTCTGGATTGGGGCATCGGAATCGAGCGATACTCGAAACATTATACGCGAGTGGATTAAGGGTGTCCGAACTAGTCACTTTGAAAATTTCCCACTTTTACTTTGATGAAGGTTTTGTTAGGGTCATAGGAAAAAACAATAAAGAACGGATTGTGCCTATAGGCGAAGAAGCCATAAAACAAAATCTGTACTACATAGAGAACTACAGAAATCATCTCGACATTAAAAAAGGGAATGAGGACATTTTATTCTTAAACAGAAGGGGTAAAGGTCTTACACGAGTTATGGTTTTTTATATTATTAAAAAAGCAGCAGAACAGGCAGGAATTAAGAAAAATGTCAGTCCGCATACTTTTAGACATTCATTTGCCACACATTTGGTTGAAGGAGGAGCAGATTTACGAGCCGTCCAAGATATGCTAGGTCACGAATCTATTTTGACAACAGAGATTTATACGCATTTAGATACGAATTTTCTGCGTGAAACACTTCTTAACTATCATCCGCGAAGTAGAAAATAAATAGCTTGGTAAGGAAGTTCTAGTCTTGCATATTCTTACTAATTTTAACCAGTGAAAGGATTTATCATCAGATTAGGTCAATTTGGCGCACTATTGAGTGTTCTTACAGTTTTCTTGTATTCCTGTGCTAGGCCAGCCAATCCTACGGGTGGACCTACGGATGAAATCCCACCTGCCATCAATGAAGAAGAATCCACTAAAAATTTCCAGACCAACTTTACTGATAAAGAAATCGTTTTAGTGTTTGATGAATATGTTGAATTGAAAAATGCAAGTCAACAGATTGTAGTTTCTCCACCGTTTACGAATTTTTTAAAATATACAGTAAGAGGGAAAAAAATTATTGTTGAGTTTCCAGAAGATGAAGAATTGAGAGAGGATGCCACATATCAAATTAACTTTGGTTCGGCAATCAAGGATTATACGGCAGGGAATAGCCTAGATAACTTCACCTTTGTTTTTTCTACCGGAGATATAATCGATTCACTCACGTTATCGGGGTATGTGAATGATGCTGCAACTGCAGAGCCAGTGCCTGAGGTGTTGGTAATGCTATATGACAATCTTTCAGATTCAGCCTTCATTACGCAGAAACCATTTTACTTTAGTAGTACAGATGATGCTGGAAAATTTGAAATAAAGAATATAAAAGAAGATACCTTTCAACTTTTCGCCCTAAAGGATGCGAATCTTAGTTTGACCTACGATCAAGCCAGTGAATCGATTGCATTTCTTGATACGACGATTTATCTGCCCGATACTAATCTGAGTAATATCATTTTGGAATTATTTGATGAGCGAGAAATTCCTTCGGTTTTGAAACACGATCAGAAGCGAAAAGATTATGGTGTGATTTCATTTTCAGACGAGTTGCGACAAATGACCTTGAATCCATTAGATGAATTAACAAGTTTTGAATATCTGATAACAAAAGACAGTTGTCAGTATTGGTACACAACAACATTGGACAGCTTTCAATTAGAAATGAACTGTGAAGGTAATTTGGATACTTTTGAGATTAAAAAAATAACCAAAAAGAAAACTCAACCGAAAGTAAAGTGGATTGATCCTCCGGCGCAGGCTAGCTATTTTCCTGGCGATTCAATTATACTTTCATTTAATGTTCCGATTGATAGCATTGATCGTACTGCGCTTTCGCAAATAGATTCATTGAATCAATTTAATATTGATGAAGTACGTATTAAAGACAAACAAGCAATATTAAAAGGTAAGATCATAGATACGGGAATATACGAGCTAATCCTACATCCAAATTTTATTACTGATTTCTATGGAAATCAAATAGACTCCACAACAATTAAATTTAAGGGGAAGTCAAAAGAAAGTTTAGGGACTATGAAGGTATCTGTTCAAAACAAATTTGATGAGGGAAAATATATTTGTGAACTTATTGGAAAAGGAGATGAGGTGATTAGGAGTAGAACTTTGGAACAGGATACAAGCTTAATATTTAATAGGGTGCCTGGTGGTCAATACCGTTTGAAAATCACTTGGGATAAGAATGGAAATGGATATTGGGATTCAGGATCATTGGCTTTAAAGACGAAGGCGGAAAAAATTCGCATCTTTACCTTAGAGGAATTAAGAGATGGGTGGGATTTAGAAACTTCCATTGATCTTAAAAATCAATTTTGATGAGATTAGAATCAGAGCAGTTGCGTAAAAAGTATGGTGTTCGCGAAGTTGTTAAAGGGGTAACCATTCATGTCGATCAAGGAGAGATCGTAGGACTTCTCGGACCCAATGGTGCAGGAAAAACAACTACCTTTTATATGATGGTAGGATTTGTGAAACCGAACGCTGGAAAAGTGATGCTGGAGAAGCAAGAAATTACCGATCTGCCGATGTATAGAAGAGCACAACGTGGGATTGGGTATTTGCCGCAAGAAGCTTCGGTATTCAGGAAATTATCTGTCGAAGAAAATATCGCTTCAGTACTTGAAATGACAGATAAGTCTAAGGCAGAGCAAAAAGATAGATTAGAAGAATTGATTTCAGAATTTGGATTAGAAAAGGTGCGAGACAATGTAGGAGATTCTTTGTCTGGTGGAGAAAGGAGAAGGACAGAAATTGCTCGATCATTAGCAACAGATCCAAAGTTCATTTTGTTAGATGAACCCTTTGCTGGAATTGACCCGATCGCAGTAGAAGATATACAATACATTGTTGCTAAGTTGAAAACAAAAAACATTGGTATATTAATTACTGATCATAATGTACAAGAAACATTATCCATTACAGATCGAGCTTATCTAATGTTTGAAGGGAATATTTTGAAAAGTGGAACTGCGGAAGAATTGGCCAATGATGAAATTGTGAAAAAAGTATATTTAGGTCAGCACTTTGAATTAAAAAGAAAGAACCTTAATCTGGACGATCGATAGTCTACAGGCACACTTACGACCAATGCAAAATTTATTGTTATCTATTTTATTCATTTGTTTTTCAATGCAATTTTTTTCTTGCGGTGATTATGCAGCACTTGAGGCCATAGAAAAGAATAAGAAAATGGCTGACTCAATTTATCATGTCCAAAAAGATACCATTAGTAAATCATTTGAAGACATTTGCGACAGCGTCCATAAAATGGAATTTGAAAGAGCAGTAGATTCTATAAAACTGTTACGTCTAGAGGGTATTAAAGACTTGATAGAGAATTAATGAAAAAACTCCTCCAAATATCATCGATACTTTCTATTATTTTTTTTACCGCTTGTGAGTCTAAGAAACAACAGATTCCTTCCGTTGATCATTTTTTTCAATTGAAAAAAGAACAGGCGAAACTCGAAAAGATTCAATCTTGTAAGAGAGATGCTATCTCCGAAGCGGAAACGCAAGTTGATAAATTAATTGATCGATGGATTAAAGACCAAGGAGCGGATACCATTAATTTTCCTCGTAAGCCTGCTAGACCACGTAGTCCTGAACACTTAATAAAAAAAGGAAATTAAAATCCAGCCAGTTTGAGTAACCGTTTATTTAAATATTCAACACCTCTAGACTCGTGAAATCTTGAGCCAAAAAATCCTTGGCCTGTTCCGATTTTATCTCCTTTACCTACATAAACAGCATAAGGTGCAGGAGCTTCAAGTACACTAAATTGCTCATCTAAGAGGTAGAATAAATCAGTAGATTGACCTCCAAAATAAAATATGGGTCCCTCTTTCGGTTTTATGCTAGGATCAATTTTAAGATTTTCATCCAAATAAATATCTGTAATTATTCCGTCTACATAATCTGGGAGCATATATCCGTAGACAAAGAGCACGTCTGAAAAAGTATAGTAATATTTAAACTTTTCCATTAGATCTTTATTGTATTCTTCACGCTGCTTTCGTAAAAGTGTAGCTTCTTTGTTTCTTCTTAATTCATTTAATTTTTCAACCTTACTTTTCTTCGCATCTAAGCGGACAACTAAGGTTCCTCTTTTTAATTGATTGGCCTTTACAACGGCAGTATCTCTTCTTTCGAAGTAACCCAACGCCGAATATCTTTCAACAAATAGATCAGCTTGACTGGTGCGTTGTAGGTTTTCTAGCTGTGAAATGCCAACATTTGCGTAAAGCGTTAAAAAAAATATGATTAATAGTGGTCTCATAACAATAATTAGTTGCAAATTACAAATTGCCTAACGGTATCACCTTTTCTTTGGGAAAAAATTTAGCATATAGCTCCCTTTGTGACTTAATCGATGGGTCCTTTGTCTTTGTCAAAATTTTTTCAAAATTGATCTAAGCTGCTTATTTTAGCAGTGTGAAATCTCAGTCAAATGACTGATCAAAAAATAGAAATTTTAAATAATATGCAAGCTGGAATTGATATTGAAGCGTTAAATCAACAGATTTATCAGGATAGTGCCTTTATTGATGAATTAAAGGCAAGTACTTCACAGATTATTGTTGGGCAAGAATACATGCTTGAACGATTGCTTTTGGGTTTATTGGCAAGTGGACATGTGTTATTGGAAGGTCTACCAGGATTAGCAAAGACCTTGTCCATTAAAACTCTTTCTTCTGCTATAGATGCACATTTTAGCAGAATACAGTTTACTCCCGACTTACTCCCTGCCGATGTGATTGGTACTATGATTTTTAATCCTGGAACTAATGATTTTAGTGTACGGAAGGGACCGATCTTCGCCAACTTTATTTTGGCCGATGAGATTAATCGGGCGCCGGCAAAGGTTCAGTCAGCGCTCCTGGAAGCAATGCAAGAAAGACAAGTGACGATTGGAAAGGAAAGTCACAAATTGCAGGAACCTTTTTTAGTTCTTGCAACTCAGAATCCAATTGAGCAGGAAGGGACCTATCCTTTGCCGGAAGCACAGGTGGATCGTTTTATGTTGAAGGTAAAAATTGGATATCCGAATAAGGATGAAGAAAGACAAATAATCCATAAAACAATTTCTGGTGAGACGAAGCAAGAAGTAAAACCTGTCGTTAAGCCAGCGTCTATTTTGAAGGCAAGAGAATTGGTAAAGAAGGTTTATATGGATGATAAAATCACCAATTATATTTTGGACATTGTCTTTGCGACAAGAAATCCAGAAGAGTATGGTTGCACAGAATTAAAACCTTTAATCAATTATGGTGGTTCGCCTAGAGCAAGTATAAATCTAGCATTGGCGTCTAAGGCCTATGCGTTTATCAATAGACGTGGATATGTTATTCCAGATGATGTCAGAAACATTTGCGAAGATGTTATGAGACATCGTATCGGAATTACCTATGAAGCAGAAGCTGAAAACATAAGCCAAGAAGATATCATTTCAAGGATCATTTCAAAAGTAGAAGTTCCCTAATGGATGCTACTGAGATTCTTAAAAAAGTAAGAAAGGTTGAGATAAAGACCCGAAGCATTTCTAAGCAGATTTTCTCCGGCGAGTATCACAGTGCCTTTAAAGGTAGAGGAATGTCTTTTTCTGAGGTGCGGGATTACCACTATGGCGATGATGTTAGGAATATTGATTGGAATGTAACGGCGCGCACCGGTTCTGCACATATTAAAGTTTTTGAAGAGGAGCGAGAATTGACAGTTATGTTATTGATTGATATCAGTCAATCTGCAGTCTTTGGAACTAAGGTGCAATTTAAAAATGAAATTATTACAGAGCTAGCTGCAGTGTTGGCTTTTTCTGCGTCTATAAATAATGATAAAGTTGGAGCCATTCTTTTTTCTGATAAGATTGAAAAATACATTCCACCTAAAAAAGGTCGTTCCCATATTCTTAGAATCATACGTGAGATTATCTATCATCAGACAGAAGGTAGTGGAACCAATCTTTCGATGGCAATAGAGTATCTGAACAATGTGCAAAAGAAAAAGACCATCTCATTTGTTATTTCTGATTTTATGGTGCAGGGATATGAAACAGCTTTGTCTATTGCCTCTCGTCGCCATGACTTAGTTGGGTTGCACATATACGATCAGCGAGAAAAGGAAATGCCCAATGTAGGTGTAATACGAACCAAAGATCCAGAAACAGGAGATCAGGTTTTCCTTGACACTTCCAGCCGAAGAGTTAGGGAAGAATATAATGCTTGGTACGAGGGGAATTATGAATACTTTGATAAAATATTCAATAAGAATAAAGCCGATCATGTAAGTATCGCGACGGGTGAGGATTACATTAAATCATTGTTACAATTTTTTAAGAAGAGAGCGAAGTGATCAGAATTGGTTCAATCATAATATTTCTAATAACTTCTCAACTTGCTTTTGGGCAGGTCATTAGTAAGGTTACTTTTGAGAAGGACACTGTGAGGATTGGTGAATTGAATACAGTGACGATTGAAATTACAACCCCGCGAACTGGTTGGGTAAAATCATATGATCTTAGCAGTTGGTTAGACCTGAGGCCTTCTCAATCTTTTTATGCGAACGATAGCATCGACTTGGCTACTGCTGCGGAATTTGATTTTTTAGACATTAACCCTGAGAGTCAAGTTCAATTAAATTCTACCAATTTTACGCAGACCAGTAATGGGCAGTATGTCCATAGTAATAGTACACGTTTTGTTGCTTGGGATATTGGTGTTTTTGATTTTTTAGATCCGAAGGTAGCGCTGGATACAGTTGAGTCGATCAATACGATAAATTTAAAAATTGATCCCTTGATTGTGATGCCTCCAACGGAATTTGTAATGGAGGATACTACTCAGGTTATTGCTCCACTCTTACCTATCATTAAAGAAGATAAAACTTGGCGTGATTGGATTTGGATTGTTTATTTATTGGTAGCTTTTTTGGTTTTAATTGCACTGGCATATTACTTCTGGAAACGATCACAGATTGTCGAAGAGGAAGAAATCGTTGAGGAAATAATTCGTCCAGCTCATGAAGTAGCCTTGGAACAATTAAATGATTTACAAAGGCAACAGCTGTGGCAGAATGGAAAAATAAAAGAGTATCAATCGAAACTTACCTACACAATACGTGAGTATTTAGAAAATAGATTTGGGATTCAAGCTTTAGAGTCTACCACAAGAGAGATTAATGATTCTTTACGATCTGTTGATTTTGATCCAAAGCAGACGCAGAAATTAAACAATATCCTTCAGGTAGCGGATCTTGTAAAATTTGCGAAAGCAAATCCTGAAGAATCCATACATGAAGAGTTTATGAATCATGCCCGAACTTTTGTGAAAGAAACGCAGGTTGAGATCCGTAGAGAGCTTCCGCCGAGTAATTTAAGTGACATAGATACTGAAGAGGAATGAGTTATTTTAGAGCCATAGAATTTATGCATCCTTGGTGGTTGCTGTTGTTATTGATTGTACCATTTCTGATCTACAGATACTTTAAGGGTAGGACTGTAGATGATGCGACGATTTCTATTCCACATGTTTCGACTTTGGCAAGTTCGTTTAATGTCAGAGGATGGATGTATAAGGCCTTGCCATTTTTACGATGGTTGGGTATTATCTTTTTAATCCTGTCATTGGCTAGACCGCAATTGGTACTTAAAGAGGAAGAAGTAAAAGCGGAAGGAATTGATATTATGTTGGTGATGGATTTATCGAGTAGTATGTTGTCTCGAGATTTTAATCCGGATCGTCTGCAGGTAAGTAAGATGGTGGCGAAGCAATTTGTAGATAAGCGAGAGTATGATCGGATTGGATTGGCAGTCTTTGCAGGAGAGAGTTTTACGCAATGCCCGTTGACGACCGATCATAGAATATTGAAAGAGTTTCTTGATCAGCTGCAATGTGGTTTGTTGGAAGATGGAACGGCCATCGGAATGGGACTAGCGGCTGCGGTCAACCGATTGAAAGAGAGTGAGGCAAAAAGTAAAATTGTTATTCTATTAACCGATGGAGTAAATAATGCTGGATACATTAAACCAATGCAGGCTGCTGAAATTGCGGATCAGATAGATGTCAAGGTTTATACCATTGGGGTAGGAACGATGGGTTCCGCGATCGCTCCAATGTCTAGACGAAGTGATGGTTCGTATGTTTTTGGAAGATCAAGGGTTGAAATTGATGAAGCCTTATTACGCGAGATATCTGAATTGACTGGAGGGCGTTATTTTAGAGCGACCAACCAACAAGCTTTAGAAGAAATTTATGCCCAGATAGATGTATTAGAAAAAACAGAAATAGAGGTAACAACTTTTAAGCGATTTTCAGAGGAGTTTAGAAAATTCTTATGGTTGGCTTTTCTATTCTTAGGATTGGAGTGGGTTTTGAAATATTTGGTGATTCGGGCTATTCCATAGCTTTATATTTTAATGGAGTTTTGCGACCACTTAGACTCTCTTGTTTTATCTTAACTTATTATCATAGAGGTATGACTTACGTCAAATTTTTACTTTTCTTTTTCTTTGCTTTTAATTTTTCTGCCTTGTCAGGGCAGCAAGATTCAAATGTTATTCTAATAGAGGAAGATAACATTGAAATGGAAAATGCATTTGCGGAAGCGAAAGAAACCTTAGGTGATTTTATAGAACGAGCGACGATTGATCGCTCAGAAGATGAAATATACGGTGCCTATATTAAAGTAGTTCAAGAAGAAATAGTGGAGTACCTATGGGTGTCAGATTTTCAGAAATATGATCAAGTGCATTTTGTCGGTGTATTGATCACAGAACCAGAGTTGACTTCACTATATGCGTATGGTACGACCATTGGGTTTAAAATAAGTGATATCTATGACTGGCAAATTTATAACAAGAACACCGATGTAACGGAAGGGGCGTATACTTTTAAAGCATTAAAAAAAGATGATTAATTTTTAAATTAAACTAAATCATTATTATGAAGCTGTTAGATGAATTTTCCGATGTACAAGATTATTTTTCGCCGAAGGTAATCGGAGAGGTTAATGAGGTGTACGTGAAGGTTGCAAAGATTAAGGGTGATAAGATACCTTGGCACAATCATAAGAATGAAGACGAGCTTTTCTATATCGTCGAAGGTAGTCTATTGTTTGAGGTAGAAGGGGAAGAACCATTTACAATGGCAAAGGGTGATTTGTTTATTGTTAAAAAAGGAATTAATCACCGAGTCAGCTCTAAAGAAGAATGTAAGATCATGCTCATAGAGAATAAATCGACGGCGCATACGGGGGAGGTTATTAGTGAGGTTACTCGAAGTATTGAGGATCAATTACGCTAGATTCTGAATGAAAATGGGCTAAAGAAGAAGGAATCTGAACATGATTTTCAGCAAGTAAGTTGATTAGAAAAGTACGTTTTTTAACGTAAAAGGCTTGTTTTTGATGATTTTCTACTTTTTTTCGCCTCAAATCAAATAAAAAGGCTTCCTAATGAAACTTTACCATTAAGTATTCAGTTATTGTGGCGTGGTAAAGATGGTAAGTCTCCATCTTGCCTTTTTAATTTTAATAATAATTTATAATGAGTAACGGTACAGTTAAGTTTTTTAATGACGGAAAAGGATTCGGTTTTATTACACCTGATGATGGTGGAAAAGACGTGTTTGTTCATGTCAATGGTTTAAACGGAGTTCAAATTAACGAAGGAGACAAAGTCTCTTACGAAGTTGAAGAAGGACAAAAAGGATTGAATGCAGTAAACGTACAAATTCTGTAATTACAGCTTTAATCTAAAATCATATTGGCCCATCAACAATTGTTGATGGGCTTTTTTTATGTATGCGATTAAAAGGTATAAGCATATCCAATATGGGCTGTCATTATCCAATCCCATTGATTGGTCGTTACTTGATCTTGACCGACACTGAAAGTTTTATCTGGCGTTACATTTTTCCAGACCGCTCCCCAAGGTGTGATGTAGAAACCTTTGAATAGATTAAATTTATATCCTGCCCTTAAGCCTATGTTCAAAGCAGTTAAATCTTCTGATGCTTGACTATCAATGTGTGTGAAGTTAAGTTGTTGGTGATTGACATCTATCCCTATGAAGGCTCCTTTTATCCAGTTATCTCTATTGCCGATGTAGTCTATTTTAATTCCATTAATTTTGGTTCTAAGATCAAAAGCTTTGGTGCCATAAAAGGCATCTGTAAATGCTGTTGGAAAATCTACTTTAACTTTAGTTAAATCAAATCTCCATCCCCAGTTTTCATATCCTAAGTGAAGTGAATACCCTTTATTAATGTGAGCCAGCGGATCCGCTTCGAAGTAGATCTTTTGTTCAAAAGTGTTTTTTTCGGTCTGGGCTTGACTATTGAATGAAATTGTTAACATTAAAAATGTCATCATAATTGCTGTGCGTATCATCGTATTTTTTTTTTGTTGTTAGTGATAATACAAAGGTGTAGCAATGCGAAATGAATTTCATTCACCTATGTTAAGAAGTGCGATTGTCTATTTAGATGCTCTGATTCGACTTAAGGGTTGAGGTTTTATGCCTAAATAACTAGCAATATGGTATTGAGGCATTCTCTGATGAATAAATGGGAGTTCCTCTAATAAGGCATTATACCTTGCTTTTGCGTCGAGGTTCGTGAGATTGGAAGCTCTTTCGTACTTTTTGTAAAATACTCTTCGGCCAAAGTACTGCGTAGTATATGCACTGAAGGAAGCGTATTCATCAGCGTATTCATTTTTTCCATGTCCATAAGCTGAATTGTCGCAGGCTCTGTTGCTTGTATGCTCAGCTCAGAAGGCGTCTGACTTAATAGGCTTTTATATTGAGCTAACCAGTCGGATTCAAAGGCAAAGTCACAGATTTTTTCTTCTCCGTCGATGTTCTGAAAAAAAATAAAAGAGCCACTACTAACAAAGGCGATGTTTTGACAAACTTGTCCTTCCTTTAAAAAGAAATCCTTTTTAGAAATTTTCTTATTGGTGAAGCACTGAAGAATTTGTCCTGTCTCTTCTTCTGAAAATTTGAATTTTGATTGGAGGTAAGTTTTTAGTTCGTGCAAGATTTTGAGTTGTCCAGTGTTCTATTGTGGTTAATGGATGTCCAAGTTATTAATTAAATGTGAAGTGTTTTCTGTAATATTCATTATAGCTTTTTTTCCATCCCATTGCAGCTTTTGCATACAGTTTGGAAAGTTGAGGTTTTTCATCCGTTAATACCTCAAGGTTATCTAAATCAAGTTTTTGAGTATCGATTAAGTGGTCGTAAATATTATTTATTTTTAAAAATCCAGGTTCTTCATAATTGGTAAATGTAAAATCTTTTTCTTCATCACTTGCAAGAAAAATAAGATTGCGTGTTTCTTCGGTTCCTGGTGTTGCTAAAATTTCCGTGATGAATCCTGCATCTAAGAAAGTTTTGAAGACTGAACGTGCTGCTTTGCCTTTATCACCTTCTAAGTATCCATAAAAATTTGTCATAATCATACCATTCGGTTTTAAGATTCGACGTGCATCTTTAAATCCTTCTTTGGTTAAAAGATGTTCAGGTACGGACTCACTTAGAAAAGTATCATAGACGATAATGTCATATTTTTTTTGTACAGTTTTTAGAAAATGCCTCGCATCATCAATATGTACCTGAGTATTTGGGTCCATATTAAAGTATTCAATCGAGACATCCCAGATACGCTGGTCTATCTCAACCACATCAACATCAAATCCCATTCTGTTAAATTGTTTTACGATGGTGCCACCACCAAGACCAAGGAGCAGGACTTTACTCCCTTTGGGAAAGATACTTGCTGCCGTTGGAAAATAATTTGCCCAACTCCAAATACTATATTTATAATCTTGATCGGCGCCCACATAGGTTTGTAATGTATTATTAACAATTAACCCTCTACCCATTCGCGCGTCCGTTGTAATTTCATAGGATGGGTGATCTACAACTTTCACTTGACCTAGAATTCCTTCAGACTCATAGAGCACCTGATAATTATCTGGGTATTCTATTTTACTATTTAATTTCCAGCTACTCAGACCAAAGAGAAGAATGAAAATTCCAATGGTAGATTTATGATTTGCTTTAAGCAAAAAAATAATTGGAAGTAATCCTAAAACACAACCTGTAATTATGGCTGGTTTTGTAATTCCAAAATTGGGGATAATATAAAAGCCCATCAGGAAAGTTAGAAGTATGCCTCCTAGGGTTGAAATTGCATAAACATTTCCAGCGCTATTTCCTGCATTGTCTGCATCGTATGTAAGCAAATTAATAATGATGGGTGAAGTCATTCCCATAAAAATTAGAGGGGGAACCATGAAGATCATAAGAGAGAGAATGGCTCCTGTCTGCAAATTCATGTCGATTGTTGCGGCCATTATCCATTTACTTGTTATAGGCATGAGGATGAGAAATAGAGCAGCACAGATTAGAACATAATAAAGTAGTCTGACATCTTTGGAATATTTTGATGATAAACGGCCTCCGATAAAATAACCGGTAGTTAATCCGCCTAGAGTAAGTCCTAAGGCTGCTGCCCAGACATAAAGAGATGTTCCAAAAAATGGCGCTAGCATTTTAGCACCTACTAATTCACAGACCATTACTGAACCACCCTCTAAAAATGACAATAGATATAGAAAACTATGATTAGGTTTCATTTTTATATTTTGAAGTATATGGAATCAAAGATAGAACTCTACATAAAAAAAGGGAAGTAGTTAACTACTTCCCTTTTATATTATAGCATTAAATTGAATTAATGGTGAGCAATTGGGTCAGGATTACCATCTGGGTCTCCATTGACATTTCCATCTGTGTTAATATTTCCAAGTAATAGTAAACCACATACGTGAGGAGCAGCCATTGAAGTTCCGCTAATTGTATTGTATCCTCCACTTTTCCAAGTCGAATTCACACTTGAACCGGGAGCACAATAATCAACAGGAGGGTTTCCATAGTTTGAAAAAGAAGACCAGTTATCTGTTGAGGTCATGGAAGAAACAGTATAAATATTAGGGCCATTGACTCTTGCTGGTGAAGAATTATTGGCATTCGTTGATTCATTTCCTGCAGCGAGTACAAAGGGGCAACTTGAAGATGCAGCTAAAACTGCATTATCTAATGCGGTTGATATTCCACCACCTAAGCTCATGTTGGCAGCATCTCCACTAGAAGCATTAGCACCAACATAGTTAACACCTGCGATTACACCAGAATTGGAACCACTTCCTCTTCTATCTAAAACTCTAACAGATATTACTTCCGCTCCGGCGGCAACACCAATCACTCCTTCTGTATTGTCTATCGCACCAACTGTACCAGCAACATGAGTTCCATGTCCATTTTGGTCATCAGGATTAGAGCCTTGGTTCCCTGATAAAAAAGATTGAGATAGGGAAGTATTAACATTAAGGTCTGGGTGATCGAGATCTATTCCTGAATCAATAATCCAAGCTCTTTGACCTGCACCAGATAATCCACCTCCTACACGTGTTATTCCCCATGGCGTAGTCTGAGCAGCAGTGCCACCGCCGCCGCCCCCACCAGGAGGTCCTCCCATTGACACGGTGAAGATCTGATCTTGTTCAATGTAGGCAATGTCTTGGTCAGATCTCAAAGCTAAAACTTCTTCTTGAGTTAGCTTTGCTGAGAATCCTTTGAGTACAGTGCCATACACATGACTCATTTTATTAGTAGATATTTTATTTGACTTTAAAGTTTGAGTAACTGCTTCTTTCATTGCGATTTGACGCTGTGAATAATTTGCCGAATTTGCAGCTCTTCTCGATTGATCTGCATCATCTTTGTATACGATGATGTATTGATCTTCAATTACATTTGATTTGAAAGTAATTAGATCTGCTTCGGTTTCTACGTTTAATTCTATTGCTTCAATTTCTGAATCATCTTTTAAGCAGCCAACGAAAACAGCTCCTGTGAATGCAAATAGCATTACCAGTAATTTAATGTTTTGATTTTTCATTTGATGTGTTTAAGTAAATAATGTGGGTTTACCTTAATTCGGGAAGAAATAGGTAAGTAGAAAACTAAAATGGAAGTAATTAAATAACAATGTGAAATCTTGGTGAGATAAGATTTACCTTCCTAAGATAGGAATAATTTTCTTTTGTAAGAAATATAAATAATAAGAAATCAAAAAAAATGCCTGCCCATTTACATATTATGAGAGGTATAAATCAATTAATGATAATTAGTAGTCAAAATTTTCTTCTTGGTTACTTAGTGTATAAATGAACTTAAGTAAGCTTTTTGTAATATTCTTTTTTTCTCAAACTTATTCTCAATAAAATTTGTAGGAATTAGTCACTTTAAAAAGTCTATTTTAAAGCAAACTTTCATCAATTTATGGCGGATACGGTACCAGCGAGAGATAAATCGAATTTGTGTTTAAATTGTCAAATTCAGTTGACGGATGAATCTAATTATTGCTTTAGTTGCGGCCAAAAAAATACAAGTGGTAGACTAACTGTCAGAGAATTATTTTCTCAATTTTTCGATAATGTATTCAATTTAGAATCTAAAATTTTTCGAACGCTAGCTGCTGTGTTTGTGCCAGGCAAACTGACCAATGCATTTCTGAGTGGTCAACGCCAGAAATATTATCATCCGATTCGATTATTTTTAGTGACGATTGTATTTTTTTTAGCCGGTCTGAGTTACAATGGCGATTTTAATTTTTCGAATGATCTGAGCAAAGAGCAAATTGATCGATTAAAAGAGCGGAAAAAATTGATGGCTGTTTTGGATGATGGAATAAATTCTATTTCTAAAAATTCAGACGAAGCGTTAGTCATTGAAACGCTTGATACCTTATCAAATATATTTTATAGTAATTCTGGGAAGCGCATTGATAGTATAAATGTTAATGGGGTCATGAAAATTACGGATGACTTTGACTTTTACATTGCTTTGGAGGATATTGGAAAATATACGGCGGAAGAAATTCTAGATTTATATAAGGTTGAAGGTTTTTATGAACGTCTTATGATTCAGCAAAAAATTAAAATGCTTGAAGAAGAGACTAGTTTTGTGTCCTTTCTTTTAGGTAAGATAACTTGGTCGGTCTTTTTTGTTTTGCTACTTCTTACCCTCATCTTTAGAGTTCTCTATTTTAAGAGTAATTTTCTTTATTTAGAACACTTAATTTTTGGGATTCATCTCAATACTTTCTTTTTCGTAGTTGTATCCATCCTTAATTTTTTACTCTTGGATGTGATGGGAGACTTTATGCCTTGGGTTCTTTTGATCATGGCTATATATCTTTTCTTGGCTATGTGGCGTGTTTATAAACAGTCTGTTATTGTAACAAGCCTGAAATTTATCATAGCTTTTGTTTGCTATTTTTTCTCCTTTATTTTTGGAACTGTTTTAACTGTTATTGGAAGTTTTTTGATTTTCTGACGAAGAGTATAGCTTTAGTTTTCTTTTAAAATGCCGACATCAATGAGTGCTTGAAAGGAGTCCTCCATTGTTTCTTTAAATGGTCTAAATGCTATTCCCAATTCTTTTTTGATTTTTGAATTGTCCGCTTTCCATGGGATGTTTACATTGTTCCGAATGAATCTTCTAGTGAATAAGGGGTTGGCCATCGGTCCAAAGATCATTAGTAACCATTTAGGTAACGCTCTTTTCGGAAGTGGAAATTTATCGCCATATTTTGGTAAGAGAACTTTACCCATTTCGAGGAAGTTAGTGCTGTGTGCGGAGGTGATGTATCTTCCTTTTGCCTCTGGAGTAAATCCTGCTTTTAAATGAGCGTCGGCAACATCTCTAACATCAACGATGCCTACGCCTAATTTGGGAGCTCCCATTTTCATTTCCCCATCTCCGAGCATTTTTAAGATATTCATACTTTCGCAGGATGCTTTCGGGTTTAATGGAGGTCCCATCACTAAGCACATATTAATGGTTACTAAATCCCATTGCGATTGGCTTTCGGCAATTTCCCATGCTTTTTGTTCTGCCAATGTTTTAGAATATGAATAAGGTTGATACTCAAGCGACGCCGTAGTATTCCAAATCTCTTCGGTTAGTTTTCCGCCGGGAGCGTTGACTGAATCAATGGCATCTGTATAAATGGCCGCACAACTACTCGTTACAACGACTCTTTTTACTGCAGAGACTTCCTTGGCTGTATTCAAGACATTCTCTGTCCCATCGACTGCTGGCTTAATTAATTCAGCCATTGGGTCTTTCACGGAAGATGAAAAGGGTGAGGCTGTGTGGTAGACCAGTTCGCAGCCTTCCATCGCTGCTTTGTAAGCATTTGGCGTTAATAGATCCGCTTTAAATAATTTTAGACTGCCTTTTGACTCAGCGGCCATTTCTTTGAGGTGTCCAACTTTTGAATTGTTCTCAGGATTCCTGACGGCTGCATGTACAGTGAGTTCTTCATCTAATAATTTTTGTACGATCCAGCTGGCGACATAACCGTTTGCTCCGGTGACTAATACTGGGTTTGATTTATTTATCTGCTTCATCTTCTAAAATATAACTCATTAAAGACGCAAGATAAGATTGTCACTATATTATTAAGATAATAACTATGGAGAGTCTTTAATATTATTGAGGAAGGTAAGTGTAGTATGTTTCAATTTGGCTTTACGATGAACACCTTTTTATTTTTATTTAATATTGGTTTTACTGATTTTTTAATTTCAGATTCTAAAACATTGAGAATTCTTTTCTTGACGAAATCCGGATGAGTGACTAATCCAATTTCCCTGGCTGGACTTGGACTCTTAAAAGAGTAGACCATTTTTTTATTTACGAGCTTTTCATTTCTGATGGCTAATTTTGGCAGCAGAGTTAATCCCTTATTAATGTTTACAAGTTCAAGTAGGGATAAAAGTGAGCCACTATTGTAGGATAAATTATTGCTTATGGATCTTTTCTTCTTTAGATGACAGATCTGATCGATCTGGTGACTGAGACAATGACTTTCTTCTAAGAGCCAAAGTCTGGATAAGTCGATTTCTTCAATTTTAAATTTCTTGGTCGATTTATTTTTTGCCGAAGCATCATAGACGAAAAATTCTTCCGTATATAAGGTTGTTTGGTGAAGGTCTTTATCTGTGATAGGAATGGATAGGATTCCGACATCTAGTTCCTTATTTTTTATTCTTTGGATAATTTCATTGGTCGTGATTTCGAAGATGCTGAACTTGATGTTTTGATATTGTGAAACAAGTCCATCTAGGAAGAGCGGAAGTAGAAAAGGAGCGACTGTTGGGATGATGCCTATGGAGAGTGTCCCATGCATTTGATCTTTAGTTTCTTGGACAAGCTCTTCTAATTGCTCAAACTGTGAATAAATTGCTTTAAATTGATTGATAAGTAATTTCCCTTCTTGCGTCAGAACAATCGGCTTCGACTTTCTTTCAAATATTTTATAATCGAATTGATTCTCTAATTTTTTAATCATGGTACTTAACGTACTCTGTGTGACAAAGCACAGATTTGCTGCTTCGCTGAAGCTTCCTGTTTTATGAAGTGCTAGGACGTATTCCACCTGACTTATTGATATTGATAGCATAAATACTAATATAGAAAATTTAGATTTTATGAATGGTTAATTGGACTTAAATTTGCGGCTATAGTAATAACCAAAAATTAAAGTATGGATACGAAAGACGGAGATATTAGCAAATGCCCATTTCATAATGGCGAAATGGCAAGAGGGCGTGCTGCTGGTGGTGGAACGACCAATAAGGAGTGGTGGCCTAATCAATTGAAATTAAATATTTTGAAGCAACATTCTTCAATGACTAATCCAATGGATGAAGATTTTGATTATGTTGCTGCATTCAATAGTTTGGATTATGAGGGATTGAAAAAGGACTTGACAGAATTGATGACAGATTCACAAGAATGGTGGCCAGCGGATTTTGGACATTATGGACCTTTTTTCATTCGAATGGCTTGGCACGCAGCTGGAACTTACCGTACAGGGGACGGAAGAGGTGGAGGAGGAACTGGGCAGCAGAGATTCGCACCACTAAACAGCTGGCCTGATAATGGAAATTTAGACAAGGCGCGAAGATTGTTGTGGCCGATTAAGCAGAAGTATGGGAATAAAATTTCTTGGGCTGATCTAATGATACTTACGGGTAATGTTGCCTTAGAATCTATGGGTTTCAAAACTTTTGGATTCGGTGGAGGAAGAGCGGATGTCTGGGAGCCTGAAGAAGATGTGTATTGGGGTTCAGAAACGCAGTGGGAAGCAGGCGATAAAAGATATTCAGGTGATCGGGACTTAGAGAATCCATTGGCAGCGGTGCAGATGGGTCTGATATATGTGAATCCAGAGGGTCCTGAAGGTAATCCTGATCCGATTGCTGCGGCGAAAGATATCAGGGAGACTTTTGCTCGAATGGCAATGAATGACGAAGAGACCGTTGCTTTGATTGCTGGTGGTCATACTTTTGGTAAGACTCATGGAGCAGGAGATGCCGCATTGGTTGGAGCAGAACCAGAGGGAGCGTTGATTGAGCAACAGGGACTTGGTTGGAAAAGTAGCCATGGAACTGGTCTTGCAGGTGATACCATCACGAGTGGTCTGGAGGTTACTTGGACACAGAAACCTACAGAGTGGACTCACTTATACTTTAAAAATTTATTTGAGCATGAGTGGGAGTTGACTAAGAGTCCAGCTGGCGCAAATCAGTGGGTTGCAAAAACAGAAGTAGCCGATGTACCACATGCGCATGATGCTGATAAAAAAATTAAGGCAGGTATGCTTACGACGGATTTGTCTTTGAGATTTGATCCGAGTTATGAAAAAATTTCTCGTAGGTTTTATGAGAATCCGGCGGAGTTTGAGGATGCATTTGCAAGAGCGTGGTATAAATTGACTCATAGAGATATGGGACCTAAGATTAGATACCAAGGACCGGAAGTTCCTGCAGAAGAATTAATCTGGCAAGATCCATTGCCAGCATCAACTGGAGTTCACTTAAACGATGACGATCTTGCTTCTTTAAAAAAGCAGATTTTAGTTTCAGGCTTGAGTGTTTCAGAATTAGTGACAACAGCGTGGGCTTCTGCATCGACTTATAGAGGTTCGGACATGAGAGGGGGAGCGAACGGAGCAAGAATCAGGCTATCGCCACAAATGCATTGGGAGGCTAATAATCCAGCACAACTACAAAAGGTGTTGTCTGTTTATGATAAGATCAAAGCGGATTTCGCCAAAGAGGTATCAATTGCAGATTTAATAGTTTTGGGTGGAACTGCTGCTGTTGAGCAAGCTGCAGCTGATGCTGGTGAGGCAATCAAAGTTGAGTTTACTCAAGGAAGAGTTGATGCCAGTCAAGAGCAAACGGATGTAGAATCTTTTTCAGTTCTTGAACCAGTAGCAGATGGTTTTAGAAATTATACTAAAACAAGATTATCAATTGCCGCTGAAAACCTGTTGGTTGATCGAGCTCAATTATTGACTTTAACAGCACCCGAAATGACGGTCTTGCTAGGAGGATTACGAGTGTTGGGAGTAAGTGTGGGAGATAGTAAGGTAGGAATTTTGACGGATCGAGTAGGTGTGTTAACCAATGACTTTTTTGTAAACTTATTGGACATGGATGTTGCATGGACAGCGATTGATGAAACTAGAGAGACATTCGAGGGAAAATCTAGAAAGACGGGTGCGGTGAAGTGGACGGGATCCAGAGCTGACTTGGTATTTGGATCTAACTCTGTATTGAGAAGTATTGCTGAAGTTTATGCTTCTTCTGATTCAAGTGCAAAGTTTGTAAATGACTTTGTGAAAGTATGGACGAAGGTGATGAACCTAGATAGATTTGATTTGAAATAAAATCATTTAATTTTAATATTTCAGAAAGGGTTGCTAAAAATAGCAGCCCTTTTTTTATTTCTACTTCATTTGCGAAAGCATAATCGATATTGAATTATCAAAAAAAAATCCCTTAGTGCGGGCACCAAGGGATTTTAAAATTTCAATTATATTTTTCTATCTAGCAAATGCATCAACTATAACGTAAGTTGTAAGATCCGCTGTGTTGATATCCTGTAATGGATCGTGTACTACGAAGAAGCCCGCATACGTAGTGGTAACTTCACTATAACTCATAGAAGCTTCTTGACTAATAGAAGCACTCCCTCCATTTCCAATAATTTGCTGCGCAAAAATTGTGCTGTTGGGTGTTTCATTATATGGAGTCATATTAGGTGTAGTTGTTGCATCCGCCGCATCATGTGCATGAATGTTATAAGTTTGTCCATCCATAGAGTTTAATAATTCTACAGTAATCATTGAGTTACCATTTTCTAGTTCATCAACTTTTAAAGTGGCTGTTAGGTTGTCCGCGTGTGTACCTACATAACTACTTGAAAAGCTGTAATTGAAAGTTGTGCTTTCTAGTTCTGGATCTTCATCTCCGCATGAAGAAAACATCAAGCCTGCAAACAATAAAGTGGTTGTCAATAATAAATTAAGTTTCATAGTATATTTTGTTTGTTTAAGTAATATGTCGGTTGTCTATTCTTTATGTACGTGTCAAATATTGGATTTGGATTTTTAATTCTTGGGAAAATGGAATTAGCAGTGCTATAGAATTTGGGATGTTATTTTAATCTTCTGTTTATTCAATTAAAAGCCCATCAGCATATGTGCATTGCCATACTTACCCACTTTAAATAGGTTGATGTACAAATAAAATAGACGATTATTCTTTTTGGGAAGTTGAAAAGAAAATCTTTAAACTTTGGAGGATTAGAAAAAAGTGGACTTAAAAAATAAATATTTTGATTTTATGAATCCTTAACCTATGCTAGAAAGCTTCCCAACAGCATAGCCAAGACCATAAGAGAGCAATGGGAAGGAAGCAATTAACAGAGTAAATTTCAAAATTTTCAAGGTTGCCTGAATAGGCGTATGACGATAAAATCTTGAAAAGGCATAAGGGTAATAGATGACGTAGGTAAGTAATGAGATGTAATAAATATTGGCGTCTGTTAAAAGACTTAAAAGAAAGAATACAAGTGTGATTAAAACAATCAATCCTTGTATGTAGGCATTTAAAACAAGGTGTTCTCCAAAGTTGTGTTTTTTGCCATATATAAATCTAGAGATGTAACTATAGAAGGGTAAAAATAGGAAGGAGAAGAGTATAAAGTATTTTAGAAAAAATTCTTGAAATTCAACATAGCCTTCATTAGTTAAGTTATTCTCGCTTCCAGCGTCTGTTAGGCTACCTGATGTGAAAGCGAGGTTGGATTGTTCAAAAAACTGTTCCGTAAATATGTTGAAAAAAATGAGGCTGATGGAAGAACAGAAGGTGAGAAATGCAATCGGCTGAAAGTATTTTTTTCTGGTGCCGTTTAAATATTCTTCAAAAATGATTCTTGGATTTATAATCAATGCTTTGACAGTTCTGAAAAAGGCATTATCCCAACCAAAAAATTTACCAACAGTCTGAGAAGTCATTTCTTTAAATGTAATTCTGTTCAATACGACTTGTGCTCCGCAATGATTACAATAGTTGGCGCTTTCAATTAAGACCTGATCACAGTTTTTACAATTCATGAATGATGGGTATTATTTAACTAGGGATATAAATAAGGTTCATTGTTTAAGGTCATCCGTCTTATATTTTCTAAAACTCTGTTCATATATCTTTTCCAGAATATTTTTACAAATAACCAATTCATAGGGTATAGGATTGGATTTTTTGCATGCAACCTATAGGTATATTCTATCTTCGTTTTATTTTCATCTAACTTAAGCACTTTCCATTCTCCAACAAATTTTGTGAAGCTCATAATCCAGAATTGGAAATCATCTACTTGAATCTTCCAATAGTCATTTTCTACTCTTTCAATAATTCTGTCCATGAATGCAAAGCCACCTTTCTGCGTTATTGACTTGGCAACAAAAACCATTTTACTCGAGCCAGGCTGACCCCAATTTTCGTCCTTGGTTACATGTGTTACCTTAGGCATGAAAATGAATCCGGTATGTATTTTGGATAGATCACTTAACATTGCAGTCTTAAAGGCTCTTTCTAAAGAGCATGAATAAATGGTTGAGACTTTTGCATTAAAGATCATCGATCGTTCCTTTACTTTTTTTAGACTCAATATTTTTGAAAAGAAGGTTATGCTGTTCCTTGAAAACTTTTTTCATGACAAATTTTATAGGGAGCATGGTTTTAAAATTAATGTTTTCAGTGATAATTGTGAAATCACCTTCAGACTTTAAATGGAAGAGCATCTCAATATTTATGATTTTAAAAACCTTTGCTTGAAATGTTACTGTTTTTTTATTTTCGTTTTTTTGAACTTGTACTGGGTAGGTAAAAGAGAAAGGTATAAAACCAAATTTCAAAGTCTCATAGACTAGATATTTATCGTCATTTACATTTTCAATTTTGGAGATTACCGGATGGACTGCTGCAAATTTCTGCATATCCGTTAAATGATCGAAAATGTAAGCATCAGTTTTATTTATTTTGAAAGTTAGTTCCATGTGGAAAGTTAATAGGTGTTTGTCATCTTTTAAATCCTCCTTCTGAATGTATGATTTGTCCAGTAATCCAATCTGCCTTTTCGCTGACCAGGAAGCCGATAAGATTTGCAGTATCTGTTGGCTGACCAATTCTATTTTTTGGGAATTGTTGGATTAGAGATTCTTTTAGATTTTCAGATATCCATCCGGTATCGTTGGGACCTGGGTTGACAGAGTTAATGGTAATTCCTTTGGAGGCAATTTCTTGTGCAAGCGTTTTTGTTAAATTGTCAATGGCAGCTTTAGTAATGGCGTAGGCTATTTCATTGGGCATCGGGCCAAGTGATTGACCGGAAGAAATATTGATGATTCTACCTTGAGATTGATGTTTAAATCTTTTGATGAATTCAATGCATAGTAGGGTAGTGGCCTTTAAATTTACTTGATAATGTTTATCCAATTCCACGGCAGTGATGCTTTCAATACTTGTTTCAGTACTATAGGTGGCATTGTTGATTAATACATGTGGACCTCTCATCAATTGCTCTACAGTATTCAATAAATCAGTGATAGAATTTTTTTGAGAAATATCTAGTTCTAATTTTTCACAATTTACCCCCAGAGCTCTAATTTCTTTTTGAATCTGGTCAGGTTCATTTTCCTCAACTTTCCAAGGCATCTGGTGATCATAGGCAGACCAGTAGGTAAAAAATATATCAAACTGATTCTTTGCAAGCTCTTGACATATTGCTCGCCCAATTCCTTTTTGTCTACTTACTCCAGTGACTATGGCAACCTTCCTACGCAATGTTTATCTTTTTTAAATTGTCTTCAATGTTTGGTTCTAGTAGAAGCAGGCCTAAATTTTTTAAATGCTCATCGCCTTTTTTCCTCTGCAGTCTGATATTCCATCCAACCTGCACCGTTCCTTCTTCTGGTTCAAATTCTTCGTGATGAATGTATTGAATTCTATCAAATAATGGATTTAATTTTATTTTCTCTTTTTTGACTATTTCTATTAATTCTGGAGTCATGAGATTATTGACTCCTTTGTTGCCCTTAAGTAAGTTTCCATTCGGATTGATTCTGTCTAACGTGTCCGCGATTGCAAACACTTCTAATTCATTCGGGCAAAAGTCTTTATGGTATTTATAATGTGAGGCTTTCAGCGCAGTAAACTTTTCGTCAAGTAGTGGGAAATATATCTTCCTTAATTCTTCAATCAACTTTTTTTGTTTCCCGCTTAAGATTTTTTCAATTCTTTGGCGTGCTTCACATTGAAGGGGTAGTATGTTTTTGATGTAGTTGTTTAGACTGCCTTTACTTTCATTCAACTTCTCTAGATGTTGTTCTTCGTTTGATTTTTTATATCTGTTCTCAAGGTCTTTAACTTCTTGAAGATGATGAGGTTTGTATCTTTCGAATTGTTCTGCTGTAAGTATGTTTTTTATTTTTTTATATCGTAATTCAATCTCCTCAAATTCTGAGTAGTACTCGCCAGCATCATCCAATCTTGGAACAATCCGATTTTTTTCAAATAGTTGATTTGCTTGTTCTGTAGATAATTGAATATTGTACAAAGAGCTGAATCTTGAGCTTTCCATTTTTATTCGATGGATATTTTTTCTTACACTTTCTTTTGCAGAAATCTCCTTATATAATTCTAACTGGTCTGCATTGAAAATTGGGTGGATGTATTCCATTTCAATCGAGTTCTCATCATCCCAAGCTTCGATCGACTTGGCAGCTTTCATTTTTTCCATTAACAGTTTGCGCCCATTCAGTTTTATGTTTACATACTTTTGTAGTTGCTCTTCTGTGAGATTTAAAGATTTTAATTTTATTTTACTTACTTCGTACGTTTGTTGATACTTTTCTTCCTTTCTCTGTTCAATTTTTAGTTTCTGCTCGTCTCGTTTTTCCTTTAAGGTTTGGACTTGTTCATTGGTAAGAATGGGTAGAAATTTGCGTAAGCATAGAAAAAGAAAATGCTTGTTAGATTTCAGCTTACCTGCGTCGTATAACTCTTGCAATTCATTTTCTATGACTTCGATTTCTTCTAGTTGGCTAGAAGAAAGATCTAGGAACTCTTTTACACGTTTTGGAATTGCTGTTATTTTTTTTCTCGTTCTCATATGTGAGTCATGCGGTTCATGCGAACACGTAGGTCACAAAGTAAAGAATTTATGTAAAATGTCTTGATTGAATTTTTTTTACTCTAAAAATTCTACTAGTGCATTCCATATTTTTTCATGGCCTTTGACTGATTTCCAAAGTATTTTTGATCCATGAAAGCCTTCTTCTTTTGGTTTAAATTGACTGATTAATTTCTTATCGATATACCTTAATACTTTTTCCGTTCCTTGAATTTCTTTTTTTGCGGAAGTAGCAAAAATCGGGATTCGAATGTCCTTAGAGGCTTCAGCCAGATTTATACCTTTCAGGTGCTCATCTGGACTGAAAAGAATAAGTGATTTTAGCTTTGAGTTTTTATTTGCGATAAGCATACTTAAAGCGGCAGAGTAGGAGCTACCTAACAAAATGATAGGCTTGTTTTCATTGAGTTTGAAAACATAATCTATGGCTGCTTCAATATCAGGTCTTGCATCTAGATACCCTGTCGGTAGTTTTAGCTCCTTTGCTCTATTCTTAGTTTCATTAGATTCCCCGAAAACTTTCATTCCTGATCGTTGATCGATGGCAAGGCAAGAATATCCCAGGGCGTTAAAGTAAGGTGCTGTCTCTCTATATTCCGCGCGATTACAATGTGAACGGTGACACAAGAGAATTATTCCCTTGTGTCCTTCTACGTGATAGTGATCAGCTGTCAATAGCAATCCGTCCTTTGATTTGAATTCAATCTTTTTCATTTCTTAGTCTTTCAGTGCTACTAAAACATCTACTTCTGCATCCGTAGGATTCTGTGCTCTTTCTCCATAGATTTCAAAGTCAGCAGTGAATATTCGATTTAAATCCTTTTGCCAAATATCCGTCCATGTACCAAATACAACACCTTTAGTAAGGTCTCCTTTTGATACAAACTTTCCATAGGTTCCACCTTCAAATGATTGGCCGACCATACCTTCAGGGATGTTTTCCAATGATTCAACCTTGCATCCCAAGATGGTATCATATGGTTTGGTGTGATCACCTTCATAGTTTGTGTAGATTGAAAAAATGTTTGAATCAACTTTGTTAGGAATTTGATCGGCGATACCTTCTGACATAAATTTGTTCCAAAGTTGACCGATGTCTTGCGCTGATTTACCGTTAACATTTGTTGTTCTTACAGCGATTCCGATTACGTTAAATTGTTCAATTGTTACTCTTTGCATTTTAATTATTTTTTGTTTACTACAAAGGTAGGGGGGGGTGTTATGTCAACGGTATGTCAGGGGTGCTTTCCCATTTTTTTCGAGCTTCTTCGAAATACTCCTGAAGCGTTATTTTATGGGGCTCGAAGGCTTCATTTAAAGTTGTAATTTTTTGAAAACAATCCAATCTAAAGGCTCTAAATTCTTTTCTAAGCCTACAATAAGCGATTAAAACCCAGTTTTCTTGAGTATGTAAAAGAGCAAATGGTTCAATCTTCCGCTGACTTGATTTATTACTTAGTGACAGGTACTCCAGATCAATGATCTTATAATGTGTAATGGCAGATTGTACTTGGATTAGATGGTCGCTTGTTTTTTCTGATTCGATGTTGGTTCTTATTTGCAAACGTTCACTGAGTAACTCCGTTCTGTCTTTTTGATTGTATTTAAGAACAGCTCTTATTTTGTCTATGGCGCTTTTATACTGATCGACGAGAGATTTATCTTTGTTGGTAAGGATAATTTGCTCGGCGGTTATTAATGCATTGGCTTCTTGTTCAGAGAACATAACGGGAGGTAATTTGTAGCCTTCCATAATTGTATAACCTTTTCCTTCGATGGTGACAATTGGAATTCCAGATTTTTCAAGAGTTCTGATATCCCGATACACTGTCCGTATACTGACACCATGTTTTTCCGCGATATCTCTAGCCGTGACCATCTTTTTAGATTGCAATTGGGTAAGTATTGCGGTCAGTCTAGCGAGTCTTGGTTTGTCTTCTGGCATGGATTTAATCAGGGTTGTGCTTTCGCAAATATAGGATATGAAAAATGGAATATTTCTTCTTAGGTTCGAATTAATTCTTTTTGAAATGATTGAAATTTCCATGAATCATCGAACCATAATTATTCTTTTATTTTCAACTATTTCTAAAAATCGACATAACTAATTTGGTAAGTGCTTCAATGTATCTCTTGATAAGTATAAATGGTTTTTGGAAAGAAAGTAAAAAATATTGCCATCTGCTAAATTCCTTCTCTTTGAAATCCCCAAAGTGCGGTTTGAAAATGAGTTGGATGTGAAAGAATAGAATTTTAAATTTTGTACGCCATTTATTTCTTAGGCGTAGATGAAAATACATGCGATTTAGTATGGTCTCTTGAATGCTTCCGATTCCATCTTCTTTTAGTTCGATAAATTTGCTATCAATGAGGCTAGTAAGTTTTTTAGAATTTAGCTGTGTGCTAATCTTTTGAGGTAGATCTAATTCGAATACTCTGGAGGTTAATCCCAGCCCTAAGAGCAGAATGTTTTTTATGTCTAATTTTTTGCAACTTACTAGGAGTTCATCCCAGTCAATTTGTTTTTTGAATGTATGTACGATCGAAGCAATATCGCTGACATGCTTTAAGCCTAGACTTTGTTCTTTTCCTACATGATGAAGACAGGTAGTAATTAAATTACCTTCGGGAGAAAGTACGGTTATGTTTTCTTGATTAAAAATGCTTTTTGATACAGTGTATGGAATTAGGTCATTATAGTTCATATTCAATTGTAACATTTGGGGACCAATTTTCCAATGTGGTTCAATATGGAAGATTCTTTTCTCACCAATGTAATATTCAAAATTATACTCACAATTTTCTTTTAGAAATTGTTTTAATAAAATTGGGTTCATTTCATTTTTGTGAATATATTTTTCACTTAATAGCCTTCTTGTTATTTTTTCTAAGTCTTCAATTTTCACCATTAAATCAAGATCAGAAAATTCTCTTGCGCCAATGTTTTGATAGGCCTCTTGTGCTAAGACTACTCCTTTGTATGGAATTACTTCAATGTCATCCTTTTTAAAGATTTTGATTATTCGAAAGAGTTCATTTGTTTGTTTCAGGTTGGTAACTATTTTTCTTGTGGCGTAGGATTTTAACTGGGCCATAAAATTAGGCGGTACCGCATCTTTAATTTCTGATTTAGATAGTCCTATGTAGATCAGGGAGCGTACCTGGTGTCGAGCAGCCATTTTCCATAACTCTTTCCAATCAATGGTTGTTTCTTTAATTGAAAAGCTGGCTCTACTAGATCCTGTAATAGCCAACTCACAAAGATGTACCAATAGTTTAAATTCCATAAAGTATTACAGCGATCAACTTTAAATTTTTTAGGTAGAATTAAAGATATTGAATATAGCGAGATTACCCTTTCTTTGTCTAAAAGAATATGAGATCGAAGTAAGTTAGGCTTCAATAAATTTTGAAGATATAGAGCTATATAATCTATTTTATTGTTAGTTTTAGTTAACTGATTGACTATGAGAGATATAATTTTACTCGTAACACAAAAGAATATTTGAACGCTAAGTTGGACGATGAAATGGTCCTCATGAATATTGAAACTTCAGAATATTTTGGTATGAACCCTACGTGTTCAAAAATATGGGAGATACTTGAAATAAACATGTCCGTCGATCAACTAATACATCGATTATTAGACATCTATGAGGTAGATTATGAAACTTGTCAAAAAGATGTTACGCCCGTCATCCAAGATATGATCGAACGTAAATTTCTAATTTCGCTCTAATCTGAAGATCAATTGCATTATTATTCACTTTTTAATTTAAAAGTAGCTTCAACCATTGAGTTAGACGCTTTGCAAGTTATAAATCAGCCATCTAATATTGATGTTTCAATTGCTATGGGAGAAGTATCAGTTGAGCAATACTTAACAGGTAATCAAGTTTATTCAACAGGCGACATAAAGTTCAATAATGAGTTTTGCTTCTGCGAGTTACCTGAAGATGGGAGTAAGTTTCTGGTAGAGAACAAGGAGGATCT
>JAHDGF010000019.1:0-47612 GCA_020627785.1 Saprospiraceae bacterium | reverse complement strand
GCTGTTTCTTTGAACGATCAATTATTTTTGTTTTGCGGCCGTTCTGGAATTGGCAAATCCACACTTGCAGCTCAACTGAAATTAAAAGGGTATCGTTTATTTAGTGATGATAAATGTTTATTACTGTCAGATGGAAATGATGCCTGGAAGGCCAAGCCTGGATTAAAGATTATGAGACTTTGGCAAGATGCCTTGGATTCATTAAACTTCGAATCATTTCTTTCAAACCCTAAAGAGGTTGTACTTCGAAAGGATAAATTTCAATTTGAGATAAATGAAAATGATTTAGTCTCTGAAGATCAAATGCTTCATTCGGTTTTTATAATAAATCATAGCTCAGAAGATGACAAGGTCAGCCATCGAAAACTTTTAGGGCTAGAAAAATTGAAAAGATTTCGCAACCAAATTTTTCGTTTGGTGATGGTAAGTAAAATGGATCTTGATAAGGAATTGTGGCATCTTATTTCTGAATTTCTAAAAACAATTCCTGTCTATTTAGTAGTCAGGCCAAAAGAGATAGGTAAAGAGGAGTTTGCTGAATACATGAATAATCTCATTAAAAAGTTGAGTGATGGCATTGATCATCCCACGCTATTAGAAAAAATTCTTTAAACATTGGAGGATCAAAATTTTGAATAATCTCTATAGCGAATCAACTTCTTTTTTTTGATTCTCATCTTAATAGACAAGTATTATAATTTTATTCGCAAGTTTCTAAGAGGATGTGGTTAAGAAGTTTTTTGCGTTTTTGTGATTTGTTTGGGTTGAGTCATTTCTATATAATCTTTAAGATTGGGGAGCCATCCAGCGATGAGTTTATCATCTAGGGTAATCCAAGCATGTCCTTCCAGCATGTTTTTAGGCCGACCCTCAAGATAGCCTAATCTAAAAGTGCAATTAATCCCGTGTTCCTTTAATATCTTTTTTGTGACATAGGCTAGATTTAAACACATCGGATTCCATGGCGCTCTCGCTCCAATGACACGGGTTACATCACTTACTTGACGAACAATTAATTTTTGTTCTTTAGACTTTAGTGGAGTTTCAGGATAATTTTTAATTGATTTCTTTAATAGATAATCTTGATTGAATTTCACAAAGATCTGAGCCCATAAAGAATATATGGTTGCCTTGACATATAGCCATTTCAGCCGCATGCTCATTTTTGAAAAAAGCCTTATGTATCGAAAGATATTGGACACTAAATTTTAGATTTCAATCTAATTTAAAGATAAAGCAATTATAAAATTATGGTAAAAGGTCAATGATCAATTTAAACTTCGATATCTATAAGTTTTTTAATGGCTAATTCATTCATTGTTAAGGCAATGGTATCCCAACCTGCATTCCCTTCAATCAATACAGGTCCACGGGGAGTTATGGCTAAATCCCAGCCTACCATTCGATGATTTGGGCAAAGCGCATGCACTTGATTTAGAATCTTTAGAACTTCCTGCCAATGAGGAATTTGACTTCCAACAATTTTTGCCATCAAGACTTTTTTTCTTTTGTCTGGTGGAAATTGATCATGACGGAAAAATCGTTGATGAATTATACCTTTTATCGGGTCGATGGGGATTACATCATAAATTCGATGTCTATTTTTTATAGGGATTTCAATGACACCAGCTAATAATTGACAACCATTATCATACTCAGTTATTAATCGCAATGTTATTAATTCATCACTTACGCTGAAATTTTTCCAATCTTCAATATTCTTTAAAGGTGATTGTACTATTAAGTCATATTGATCATTCGTCTTCATTAGCTCTTCTATAATTAATGAAGATTCTGAAATAAGTTTATTGTTACCAATTCCGCTGAGTTCAAAATAGTTATCCTTCTTGTGGAATAGATGGTAGCAACCGTGACTTCTATTTGTGTTCGGTGGTTTGATAAAATATGATTGTTGATTCAAGAGTAACTGCTGAAACACATCTCTGTCACTCTGCCTTTGGATTTCTAATTGTGTTTCAATGCAGGGAAGATTATTTCTGCCGCAGACACTAGCAAAGTACTGTTTGTCACTAAGTAGTCTTTGTTCGCTTGGAGATGAATGATTGCCGATGACCATCTGCCAATTACTAATCTCATGTGGATAAATATGAGACAACCAAGTACTAGGGTCGCATTCAAGGAGTTGATATTTTATAATGTATGGAAACGGAATGGTATAGACGTACAATAATTTTACCAGTCTTAGTTTGCCATTTTGGCCACTAGCTCTGTCCGTTTTTTTTAGAAAACGAAGGCCTTTCAATAGATGTTTCCAAGCAAATAATAGATACCAACTTAAGAATTGGAATAATTTAATTCCATTCGTGACAATGATATTTTTATTGTTTGGGACAGCCCATAATGCTCGCCAATGGTGCTTAAAATACGGATGTTGTTTCTGAGAGAATTTACCCCAAGGGATTACACCTGGCGGTGTTGATAATCTATTTAGTATCCGTTGGGCAATGCTCATTATAAACCACAAGTTAATAGTTGTGTGTGGTCTAATATAAAAAGCTTGGCTTTATTACACCTAGGGTAATTTCAAAAAAAGATAGGAGCCTTCTACTGCTCATTTAAGAACAGGACTCTGATTTCGGATAATACTTATAATAAGAGGGTCATGCTTCTACCATCCATGAGTTGAGATTACTCTAAATATGGCCTCGTTGATAGCGCCTATTAGCGTTAATGTCCATCGAAAATGTGCCTATATAGTAAATTTCACAGGCTAGTGAAGCACTTAATACCGAATATGTTTAGCTCGCTGGTCCCATGTTAGCTGCTGGGTCATCGATTTCAATAACATTGTCATCTTTCCCTTCCACTATATGTGTACTGTTAAACATAGCCTGAACTTCCGGCTTTATCCAATCTAGTTTTTTTGGTTGGTTTGAGGTTTGGTTTTGATTATTCATTAGGTTGGTTTTTTACAAATGCATTTTCTTATTGTTTTATCAATAAGCATGTATTCGTAGTTGGTTTAATACTTGCATCAGTCTTGATGAACATCTTTCCTTTCTCAGGATATTGGCTTATTCATCAAAGGCTGTAAATTTTTATCCACTTTTAAAATAGTTATTGTATTTATCTATACATACATATATCCAACATAAAATAACGTAATGGTGTAGTGTGTTTTTATTTAGGTTTGAATGATGCATAAAATAATAACCATGCGCAGGATATCTAAGAAGAAGAGTTGAAACGGTAAGGAAGTATAGGTTTATGCGGAAAAAAGATATCTTTCAATAGTATATCAAAATATAATTTCTTCGAAATGCATGTTTAGGTAGTTTGTATTTCTGAAATATTGATTACTAGCTCTGATTTTATTTAAAATTATGGCTCTCGTTTGTGGTCTATTCATCGATATTTTATTCAATATATTTTTATACTGTTGCATTTGCTTTTTAATATACTTTATGTCGTATACTTTTGAAGCCAAGGTACCTTCCAGTCTATTAAGTTTAGCTATTTGATTTTCAATGAGTTCGTTATGGTTGACTTTGTCTTTGGATTTTTCTCCGATGGGTGGTTGATATCCCGGCCTTTTACCACCAGTCAATAAATCTTCAGGTAAATACTTTTTTAAACCAGTCTTGATCATATCTCTTTGTGGCTTACCAATGAAAAATTCTCTAGGTAAGCGTGCACAAAATTCTACTAGGTCAGCATCCATCAATGGGAAAAGATAGTCTATCCCATAGAGTCTGGATAAGAAATTCCAGATGTCTGACCTAATCATAAAATAGCTATTATCTAGTGTTTCGAGTCGATACTTATACGAAGAAGGAAACCAATACATACTTGTAACATTCGCCTCTCTAAGATCTTTTACTTGAGCTCTAAAATTTGGATGATAGGCTTTCATTCTTTCTGTAAATGGTTTGATCAAAAGGGTACTTTTGATACTATCGATTCTCGATCCATCTTTACCAAGAATACCTCTGGCTAAAAAGACTATTTTTCTTTTTAAATAAATTTGGCGGAACATAAATTTTCGTGCTTCCTTGGGGTTGTTGATGACACGTTTGGTTTTCTGATAACCATGACCATAACTAGCGAGCTCATCACCACCAACACCAGAGAGTATGTAAGGGATTTTTTTTGAAGTTAGATCTTGACAAATTTTACCTTCTGGATCTTCATGAGAAACAACATGCCAATTGCCAGCTGAAGGGATTAGTTTCAAGTGTTCACTTTGAAGTGATAAGGTATGAGATTTAATGATTGAAATTTGAGGGTAATATTGAACATATTTGCGCAGGTAGCCATGCTCATAAGTCGGGTGTTCATCCGGTGCATTTGGTTTTACATGTGCATAGGCATGAATCGTGTCTTTTTTAGATTGTGCAAGTAGAGCAGTGATCGAGCCACTATCTAAACCACCACTAAGATGAACGGCTAAATTTGGACTATGACTGAAGCATCGATCTATCCCTTGCTTGATCAGATCACCCAAAATTTCTCTTGCCTCCTCATAACTTCCCTTATATGGTTTGTCTTCTAGTTCTTTGAAAGACCAATATTTGACCAGATCATAATGACCATTTTTAAATTCTAAAAAATGACCCGGCGGAATTCTTAGGATGCCTTCAAAAGGGGTATAATTTGTTCGACCTCCTTTATCTATCCCACCAATGCTGTAAAATCCTTCTGGATGTAATCTTTTTTTTGTGAGGTATGGAAGTAGTTCATCCACTACTTGGGAGACTCTAGGCCTTCCATTATGAATGGTGTAGAATAAAGGGAAAAGAGCAAATCTATCAACTAAATGAAATTCATAATCCCGGCTGGTTAATGAGAATAAAAATCCTGATCGTTGTTGTCTGATCGCATGAAGTAGGGCATTTCGATTTTTCTTTTCTATGGCCTGTTGCATGACTGCAACATCTATAATGCCACGATGCTCTATTTTATATTTTGATTCGCCTAGATTGTTCATTCACATTAACATGGTCTCCAAAGGTATAAAATGTAAAATTTGAATAACAACGCCTAGAGAATTAACTATTTTTCTTTTCGTTCTCATGAATGGTTGAATTATAGGATTGCTTTTTGCGCTTTCGCAAATAATTATTTGTACATATTGGACATTTTTAATTCTACCATATTTTTCAATGGGAAATATTGATTTAATTCTGTAAATTTAATTTCAACAACTTCCTAAGTTTCTTCTAGTTTACTTAGAAGATCTTTGTGTTTATTGACAATCATTATAACCCCACGAATGACTTTAATAAATGCTATTATTGTAGAAGATGAGGCGCAGTCTCAAATTTTACTACAGCGAATCATCGAAGATTACTGTCCTAGTCTCCAATGTCTAGGTATAGCAAGTTCTGCTTCTCAAGCTTCTGATCTCATTTTAAAATTAAAACCTGATCTTGTTTTTTTAGATGTTGAATTAGGCCATGAAAATGGGTTTGATTTATTAGATGGCTTAATCGAAAAGTCATTTAAAGTTATTATCACAACAGCTTATGATCAATATGCCGTAAAGGCATTTAAGTACGAGGCGATTGATTACATCTTAAAACCTTATAACCCGAAAGACATTATAAAAGCAGTGGATAAGGTCAAACTTCGAAGCTATGACCAAAAAATCTTCCATAAATTAGGTCAGTTGATAAATGTTGATCAGGAATCAAATAATACTAAGACACTAGAGGTCTCAACCATTGATGGAGTTCAGTTGCTGCAGGTTAATGATATTTTGCGGATTGAGGCCAGTGGATCTTACAGCACTATTTATTTAAAAGAGAAGAAGTCATTGACCTTAAGTAAACTGATAAAAGAATTTGAGCCACAACTTCCTTCCAATCAATTTTATCGAACACATAAGAGTCATTTGGTTAACCTTGATCATGTCGTTGAATATAAAAATTCGGATGGTGGTTATGTTCTTATGAATGAAAAGAGTCAGATACCCATTGCACGACGAAGGAAGGATGAATTTTTGAGACATTGGTCAAAGTTTAAGCAAGAATCTTGAGTAGGTTTCTTGTCACTGGATTCTTATTTGTCCTAGTTTACTCTCTTCTGGGTCAAAGTCCATATACCCTGCATAAACAATTTACCCTTGAAGATGGATTACCTAGTAATGAATGTCATGATGTTGTACAGGATAGCCTTGGTTATATTTGGATTGCTACAGATCGAGGATTGGTAAGATATGATGGTTATGGGTTTAAGACCTATGGTCCAGGTGAAGGATTACAAAACATCTCTTGTCTTGCCCTTCAGATTGATCATAATAATGATATCTGGATACAAACCTATGGCTTTGAGATGTACAGATATCTTCATTTAAATGATACTATTGTTGCATATGAGTATAATGATGTAATAGATATGGAAAAGGGAAATTCTTATTTCATTGATTTTTATTTTAGCCCCGATCAAGAATTTTATGCGAATCTACACAATGAAGGGCTATTGAAAATCGATAAATCTGGGAATCCAAATTTTGTGAAAAAATCTTCGGATAATGCAGAGATTTATATTTTGGATGTATTTGATCGAAGTTTCTATTGCGTGTCAGATCTTGTGAAGTTTCGTTCGAAAGAGGAAAAAGGTAATTTGAATACATCTCATATTCCACAAATAGAATATGTAGAAAAGATTCAATACAAGTCACTGCGTTTTGTTGGTTTCCCTGATGATGGTATCACATCATGTAGTAAACCTTTTAGTATCATCTTTAACAAGGATACAACTATAATTAGGTCATCCGGTCTTTTTCATTTTATTGAAAATGGTGAGCATCATTCGACTCGTTTAGATTTTGGTACTCAGGGATTATTAAAAGTTAATGGCGCTGGAATAATTACATATTCGCTGTGTGAGGAAGGCGTGAAATTTTACAATTCATATGAAGATTTTAAATTAGATCTTTCCCATCCTGTCATAGAAGACGTTACTGCATCTGCTGTGCTGTTGGATAAAAATGAAAACCTCTTTGTAACTACATTAAAAGGAGGCCTTTTTTATCTCAAGAAAGAGCGAAGCATTAAAAATATAGTTTCAGATAAATTAATCAATAGGATTATTGTTAAGGATTCTACGATTTATTATTTAGAAAATTTAAACTATGTCAAAAAATATGATTTAGATAGTGGTATTGATCAGGTAATTGTGGAAGGTATGCGATGTTTTGATTTTATAAAAGATGATAGTTTATTTGATTTATTTGTTTGCGCTTACCCAGGTGATGTACTGTTAATGGATGAAGACTATGATTCGCCTCAAAGTTTAACAGGATTGCCATTTTATGATACATTTAGTTCAAAGAGAGTGCAGAAACTCAGTGATGAATTTTGGATTCTTGGGACTCATTATATCTTAACTTACGATTTTGAAAATCGCAAAGTTCTATTTAGTAGTTTTGAATTAGAAAAATTTATTAATGTTAACACTATTGCATCAAAAATTGATGGCAATTATTTATTGGGGAGTCGTGACGGAGTATTTGAATTTAATTTAGATTCCATCAAGTCACTCAGTGAAATTCATCCTCTTTTTAATCAAAGAGTTAATGACATTATCCCGCTTGACGGATTATATTATTTAGCAACTTTGGGGGGAGGCATTTTAATTTGGGATGGACAAACTTCCGTTGAAGTTTTAGATGTTGAGGATGGGTTGATTTCTAATAATGTAGAGCGGCTTTATGAAAAAGATGGTATCTTTTATGCTTGCACTTACTCAGGCTTGAGTGTTATTACTTTTGATAAAGGCCGTAAAGTCAGCATTGAGAATTATACTACACAAGATGGATTGCCCTCCAATCAAATATTTGATGTTGATGTAGTAGGGAATACTATTTATGCAGCTACTGGGAGAGGAGTTGTTGGAATAAATTCTTCCCTATCTGCTGCTAAGCCAAGTAAACCAATCATTGAAAAGGTTGAGATTAATAATACGAGCTACCCTTTTCCGAATTTAGAATCATTAGGGTACGATGAAAATAATATTTCGATTGAATTTAAAGCCTTGGATATTGATAGAAGTGCGGATATTAAGTATCGATTTAAGTTAAATGATCAGGATTGGAAAACATCGAATGAAACGAAAGTTAATTTCGCTAATCTTAGTCCAAATGAATACCGTTTTGAAGTCAAGGCAGACAATGCAGTCGGTGATTGGGGTGATTCTACTTTGATTAAATTTGAAATCCATCCGCCTTGGTGGAAGTCACTTTGGTTTTATTTAGTTTCATTGGTTTTTGTTGGATTTTTATTTTGGGCTTATTATAGGTCTCGAGTAAAAAAGCTTAAGGATCAAGCATTCACTGCAGAAGAGATGCGAAATTTGGAAAAGTCCGCTTTACAAGCCCAAATGAATCCTCATTTTATTTTCAATTGCTTGAATTCCATTCAGTCTTTCATTATTACAAATGAGAAAGATCTAGCGATGGATTATCTCTCAAAGTTTGCCAGCCTAATCCGGCAAAATTTGAATTCATCCTTTAATCAAAATGTGTCACTAGATGCAGAATTAAAGATGGTTGAAAACTACCTTGACTTAGAGCGGTTGCGATTTAATAACAACTTTCACTATACTATTGATGTTCAAGATGAACTTGATCTTATTGATATAAAAATACCCCCTTTAATCATTCAGCCTTATGTCGAAAATGCTGTTTTACATGGCATGAAAGGTAAGAATGGGGATGGTGTAATTAATTTAAACTTATTTAAAGAAGGTCAAAATTTAGTGATCAAGATTAAAGATGATGGTTCTGGTTTCAAGACTAGCATGAACAAAAAAAATAGCTCCTTAGGTATGTCGATTACCCAGCGGAGGATTGCCCTTTTAAATAATGACTCCTCTGATCATTATAAGATTGAAACTCATTCTACCATCAGTGGGACAGAAATAAAAATTATCATTGACCTTTCATCTTCTAGGTAATTGGCGTTTTTGTAGCTTTTCCACGACCGCTTATTTATATAAATAACCGATAATAAATTTAGATCAACCGATTATAAACTTCCACCTAGAAGTTTTATGACTCCTGGTAATTTGTTCTTAATCAATTTAATGGATGCGAGCAACACTTTGGGATGGAAATAAGCAGTTAGAAGGAGATTTAGATTTTAAGGAATCTAGCATTTCATTTCGGTTAATTGACTTTGAGTTGACTAACCTAAACTTCGAGTTGGCATATTCTTCTATTGTCAAAGTTAGGCTTTACAACATCTATAAACTCTCTGTTGGTGGAGTAGAGATTGAGTCTTCCGATGGAAGGCGTAATGTTTTTGTTGTGGATCATGCAGAGGATTTAAAGAAAAAGGTCCATTCAAAAATGAAGCTCAGATCAATCTAGGAAAATCACAATCAAAAAGTCAATTTTAATATGAATACCTTTTTAACCCCAATTCAATTCAAAGCCATTTTGATAATGGCTTTGTTTTTTACGTTCAATAATTTACGAGCACAAATGTGGCAAAACTGTAATGAAATGATTCTTACAGTAGATGATTTCAACACTGATTTAGATTTTTCTAATCAACCGATGGATTGTGGATGTTCCAATAATAATGGAGGATGTACACTTGTCCGCGTACGTATGATTGAAACAATAAATGGAATTGAAACACCAGTTACATTCAGTTCGATCGGGTTTATGCCTCCTAATACCAATGCTGAAGTTGGTCATATTTCGAAGGATTATATTGATATGTACAATCCTTATTTGAATTGTGGTGAATACCAATCACAAGGAACTTTTAATCATAGCTATCGTTTCTCCCCAGTCGCACCATCAGGTCATGAATTTCATGTATTGGTTTGCCCTGGAAGTGAAGCCGGACAAATGCGTGGCAGATTCGTAGGGGTAACCCAAGGAAGTACAATTGCAGCTCCGACGAATGTGCAGGCTTCTGATGGTGATTCAGGTATTTTGGTGACCTTTGATTCTGATCCTGGAATGTATTACATGGCCTTTAGGAGTACCGAAAATTGTAATGAGTCTTGGACGGCGATTGATCCGTCTAACCCATGGCCGCAGGCGACAGGTAATACGATGACCATCGATGCTCAGAGTGCAATTCCAAATGAGCAATTTGAATATAGGGTTGTTGCAAGCAATACTGGTTTTGTTTTGGCGAGTGATACAGAAGGGGCTTGGTCGGAGCCTGACCTTGGACATTATGGGAATAATTTTACTCCATTTGATATAGCTAATAGTTGTTTTGCATCTGGAGAAAATTGTGAGATTGAAGTAAGTATTACCTCTGATGATTGCATAACAGCAGAAATAGCACTCCTTCCAAATTTTCTACAAGAAAAATTAGGTGCTGGCATAAATAGTGGTGAAAATTGTGACTTAACCAATCTTATGGTCTATGTAGATCAGACGGATATTTTTATTTTACCTGTGACTTTGGATGCACCGGATTTTTATTGCTTAGGGCTCCAAGGCAGTTTGAGTGATGGGACGGATTGTGGAGATGTAGAAGTATGTTATGAAATTATTCCACCTGGAATATTTATCCAACAATACTTATCAACTCAACCATTTGTAGCGAGTAATCCTTCAGGTACAAATGTGGACTTTAATCCCCCATTAATTCTTGATTGTGTTCAAAATGTAAGCATCTCTAGTACACATGTTCCGGGCGATTTCTTTCCTACTGGTTGTACTGAAGTGGTGCATACCATTACCTTTCCGGATGGAACTACCACTGATTATGTGCAAACTATTCATGTAACATTTCAGTCTAGTTGTAATAATGATACAGAACCTCCTACTTGTATGAATCAGACCATATCGTTGTCGGGTGATATAAATACAGGCAATGCCGCAATTAATTTTGCTGATTATTTTTCTGACAACTGTACTGAAGATTTAATCATTTCTGGACTTAATACAACCTTAGGCTTTGATGTTGATGTCATAGATTTCGTGCCTTGCGGAGAAACATATGTTTATTCCATGAATGCCGTTGATGACGCTGGTAATATGGCGAATTGTGAATTTACGGTATCAGTAGATTGTGGTCAAGTCATGTGCGATAATGCCGTCATCCACTTTGATGGAGTAAATGATAAAATAACAGCTGCTTCGCCATTAAGCGGTAATTCGGATTATACCATATCTCTAGATTTCAAAGGGGGATTCCAAACGAATGGGACCTATCCAAGATTGATTGGGTTTGATGGATTTCAAACGGAGATTGGTGTACGAGGTGATGAATTAAGTTACTATGATGGAAATTCTTGGAGAAATAGTGGGGTGGAGGTTGATGATAACATCTGGAGAAATGTGACCTTGGTGAGACAAGCCTCTATGAATATTCTTTATGTTGATGGTGAGTTAATTTCTAGCATAGCTGCCCCAGCTGGTTTAAATTTTTCTGGTAATATTTCAATAGGCGGTAAAACGAGCGGGTCAAATGAATTTTTTGTAGGATCTATTGATAATGTCAAAGTATGGAATGTCGCTCTTACGAGCGAACAGATTTGCGGTAACGTAAATACAAATTCAGGTTCCCCCAATGCCTTATTTTTTAATTTTGAAGAAGGTGTAGGAGGTGAAAATAATTCAAGTATTTCTGGACCCATGGACTTAGCAGGAGGAAATAATAATGGCACATTTGTAGAATTCGGTTTGAGTGGCGATGTTTCCAATTACGTATGTGAAGATTATAATATTGCTTGCGATTTTTGTAATCCTGATGTAACACCACCTGTGTTTGATTGTACTTTTAACTGGCCTGAAATAGTTTTGGAATCTGATGGAACGGCCACACTTGATCTAAGCACTTTAGATTTAATGGTGTCAGATGATTGTGGTGAGGTGACCATTACACCAAATACAATTGAAGTAAATTGTAATGACATAATTAGTCCTGGCGATCCACAGGTATATCAGACAGTATTGGCAACGGATGAGTCTGGAAATTCATCTCAGTGTCAGGTCCCAATCATTGTCGTAGATCCAAATAATTATTGTGTTATTGAACCATGTGATAATACTGCACTGAATTTTGATGGCATTAATGATCGTCTAAATTTACCTAATACGCATACTGGAGATGTTGAATTCACCTTAGACGCTTGGTTTTTCTCTAATAACCCTACGCTAGTGAATGGTGGAAATCAAGAGCACCGTCTTTTTACCCTAGGGACTTCCAACAGACTTGAGATTGGAGATCTTGATGGAAATATATGGATGTTTAATGGAAATGGAATTACGACTACACCAAATATTAGAGATGGTCAGTGGCATCACCTAGCTATCGTCAGGAGCGGAGATCGAGTTCTGTTGTATTTAGATTGTGTATTAATAAAAAATGTTACCGATCCAACAGTAGATATTTCTTCTAATATAAGAGTGGGTTACTTTAGTAATACAACACTATTTCCTCAATTTATGTGGAAAGGTAATGTTGATGAAATCCGAATGTGGGATTATGCACAAAGTATTGATGAAATTATAAGGTATAAAAATTGTTTGGTTGATCCTTCAACACCGGGTTTGGTTAGCCACTGGAGAATGGAAGATGGAATTGGGTTTGCCAACAATACAGGAGTGACTAATTTAGTCGATGAAGTAACACAGGCTCAAGGAACAATTGTTGACTTTGATATGTTGGTAGACACTTCAAATTTTGTCTGCTCTCCTATTATTTTTGAAGAAGAGTGTATAGAGGATCCATGTGCATCAGATGTTGTTGTTCCTTTTTGCTCTACAATACCAACCTTAAATCTAACCTTAAATTTTAACGGAGGGACTTCCATTACTCCTTCCATGATTGATAATGGATCTTTTGATGAGTGTAGTGAGGTTACTTTTGAACTAGATAATGACTTTTTTACTTGTGCAGATATCGGAAGTAATATTGTAACCTTATTTGTGACAGATGCCTCTGGGAATCAAAGCAGTTGTACTACTGTCGTTGTTATTGAAGATAAATTGGCTCCAACTTGTTTGGCCCAAGATATTACCGTAGATCTTTCGGCAAGCGGGCAGGTAAGTATTTCCTCAGCTCAGATTGATGGATGTTCATTTGATGCCTGCGGTTATACAGCTACACTATCACAAGAAAATTTTTCATGCGATGACATTGGTAACGTTTCTGTCATACTAACCGTGAGTGACCCAAGCGGGAATTCTAGTAGTTGTGCTTCTATGGTTACAATTAACGATCCTACGGGTAATTGTAATCCATTTTGCTGTGATACCCAAGAGGTATTTAATGAAGCCTTAAGTTCTGGATATCAAATAAATAGAAACGAGTGTACAGTTACCATTCAATCACCAAATCTAAATAGTTGTTATGAAACCATTATTGATTGGGGTGATGGAACAAGCAGTAATCAAGCGGGTACATTACAATTGTCTCATAATTATTCTGCTGATGGCGTTTATGAAGTTTGTATAACAACAAGGCAGTTTAATAATACAGGAGAGATTTGTAATGAGACGAGTTATTGCACAAATATCTGTGTGACCTGTGATCAAGAATGCCAAGATGAACAGCTTTATAATGTCAGTAATTATACCAAGGCAAATCATTATAATTTTGGAACTACTAGAAAGCCTTCAGATGTTTATTTTGATGGCAATCAACTGTACTCTTCTCATGTTTCTGAAAACTCTGACGGTTCTTTCACGCTTTATTTTGAACGGGACGGCATAGTAATTCATACCATTGAATCTGATCGTTATATACAGGTCTCTGAAATACAAACCTTTGATGATGAAATTTATGTAACTGGTTCTTTTAATTCACCTAGTTTGCTAGTAACTTCTCAGAATATAAATGATAATCAAGTTGAATTAAATTGTAATTGCTATAATTTAAATACCTGCGCTGCTGATGGATATGTGATGAAGTTTGATTTGAACTTTAAATTAATTTGGGCTTTTAGTTTTGGAGATTTTTGGCGAGATGCAATAGAAGATATTACAATTTTTGGACAAGATGATTTTGCCATCACAGGAGTTACTAGGTTAGCTGTGGATTTTGATCCAAATGACGAAGCTATTACAGAATCTAATGAAGTAAATCATATAAAGTCCTTTGTAGCTAGGTATGTACCATCCACAACAAATGGTCAAATTCTTCCAAATTGTTCTTGGGTTCATACGCTATATTTGGATGACAGGGAAGGTAGTAATTCTAGAGGTCTAGGAATTGACCATGACCAGAATGGTAATATTTATGCAGTTGGAATTTATGAAGCGAATTTCTTAACTAATTCTGCTTTAACCTTGCATCATGAATTTGGAAACTTTAATGCGCCAGTGACCGAAGTTGATTTCACGGTATCTCCAGGGATAAAGAATGGATACATCGCTAAATATGAAAATTCCGGTTCATTGACATGGATAAAAAATATTGAGGCCGAAGGGAAAATTGATGTAAGAGGAAATGATATGAAAGAAATGTTTGGTGAAGACATAATTATTGATGATTCTTATCTATACATCGGCGGAAGAAATTATATTTCTAAGTGGGATCAGAATGGAGTGCCAACTCATGAATTTTATCATGATGGCTTAGAAATTAATGAAATTACTTTTTGGAATGAAAATATTGCAATTACTGGATATGTCAGTGATACCTATAGGTCACTTTCTTTCTTTGATCCATTAAATGGTCCTCAGATTCAAGAACCTTTAGACATGTTATTTTCAGTTTATGACAAAGATTTCAATTATTTAAAATCCTTGAATCCTGGTGGCCAAAGCGCAAGGTATTATGGTTTGAGTATTTCAAGTAATGATACTCAAATCGCATTAAATGGATATGTACTTGGAAGCCCTGGTCAACTGTTTTATCCTGATTTTCCAAACTTAGATGCTACGGCAGCAACGCCGACGAGTTTAATTTCTGATTCAGATTATTTTGTAGGAGTTTACGAATGTGGTTGCGTAAATTTCGTAGATGAAATGGCCTCTTCCTGTTGTAGTAATCTATCCAGTCAAATTAAAGACGACTTAGATAATGAATATTGTTGTTCTATTTCAATTAATAATAATCAAGGAATAAGTATTTCTGCCATCGGAATTGAATTATTAGATGCCGACAATTCTTCTTTTAATGTTGGTGAATTAAACTTATCAGACGGGTTTTATTTTTCAAATACTTCAGCAGACTATTTGGAAATAAGTCACGATAGTGAATCTATTCCACAAGGTAACTTATCTGGTCTTCTTGATTTTTGTTTGGTTGATGCAAATGCGAGTTCAAGTGGCCCGCAAAGTTATGTAATATCATATATTGAGAATTTGGATGATCAAGAATTTATTTCATGCACGGATACTCTAATTGCTGATTGTGCTCAAGCTACCCAAACATTCTGTGTTGGGGTCTCAGGAATAAATGCAGTCTGTTTGAATGATAATGTCCATGAGGTCACTTTCCAAGTGACCAATGCTAGTCCCATTTCTGTGCTGACCCAACTTGAACTTTCAGGATTGTCAGATGGTTTTAGTTTTGGAGTATGTGGTAGTGATCCGGTTTCCATTAATACTAGCTATACTGATGAAATGCTTTCATTAGTTCAAGGTGAGTCCACTGAAATTTGTGTTTTAATTGTTAGTGATCGACCAATAAATACTAACACGCAAATCAGTTTTGATGCATTTTTTCTAGACGGCTTAGGTAAAGAGTTTTGTTCAATTTTGGACCTTAGTACCGTTTTAGAACCTTGTTGCCTAGGTTGTGATGATGTTCAATTTACACTTAATGAAATTAAACCATGCTGTTATTCATTGGATCTAGCAGGAATTTGTACAGGTGTTTTTTATGAAGAACTGACCATTACAGGAACAGATGAATTTGACTTGGTTAATGTTGAAGTAAATGATGACCCTGCTGATACAAAAACTCCATTTGAGTTATGCAATTTTGATAAAACGAGTATTTGTTTATCCCCGCTCACTGGATTGATTGATAATAGACCTCAATTGAATATTGTTACATTTTGTGTAGCCAATAATTCTAATGATGTCAATGAAGTAACATTTAGCCTAGCGTCAAAGCAAGAAGATTGTGAACAAACCATAGGACTTGATTGTGCTCTAGATGAGTGTGTGACCGAAGGCTTTGCTAACCCAACATTAACAGGAATTGGTTTAGAAATAACGAATGTGAAGCTCGAGTGTGATCAACCTCCATTAATTTTGCAATGTCCAACATTTAGTGAAATTTGGGTAAAAGGAAAGTTTGACTGCAGTGAAAACTGTACTTCGACGATAGAATCTGAAATATTTTTGAATGGGGTAAGTCTGCAGAAGAAAACTTATGACACTGATGGGACCTGGGAAATGTATCTCTCAGATGTTACTAAACTAAATGGTCTTTATGAAATTGTAGTAAGTGGAATGTGTGGTGATGAAATGTCTTCTTGCGTTTATTCATTTACAATTTCTCAAGATTGTTTTGATTGTAGTTGCAGTGATTTTGAAAAAGATTTAAGTAATCTTTTCAGCATCAATAATTATGATGGCTGTGAAATTGGAATTAGTCCTAACTCACTTAAATCCTGTGATACAATAAATTCTTACAGCTTTAATGGTGACTTGATTACTGGTCCTTTCTTTTTTGAAGAAGAGGTATTCTATGATCTTCCACAGAAGGGTGATTATGAGGTATGTATGAGTGTGACTAGAATCGATATGGGTGGAAGTACTTGTACTGAAACAATTTGTGAAAACTATCAACTGGCCTGCACAACCGACGGTGTTAATGGATTGTTCTGTGAAGATGAGGTAATCAATAATGGTTCTTTTGATGAAGGTGTTCAAGGCTCTATGCATGAAAACGAAAAGTCTAACATTCCAGGATGGATACTGACTTCAGGTATAGGATACTATTTTGAAAGTGGTGGGTCGGGAGATCTTTCCTCAGGATTTGTACAACTTATTAATGAAGATAATGTCACGCCGAAATTAGGGTTTGTTTTTCCACCCCCTGAAATGGAAGATGCATTTGTAACAGGCCCTAGTAATGAGGTGAATATTTTTCATGATGTAAAGGTGATAGATCCATCCACTACTTATTCAATCAATCTTATCATTGGAACTGATACTTTGATTGAGGAACGTAGTGTTGGCCATGAAAATATATGGGAATCGAAAATGGTGAGTTTCCAGCCTACGGATGATCAAATATTATTAATGGAGCAAGGGGAGCTTGAATTGTTTATTTCTGCCTGTCCTTGCGATGTACCGATGACAGAGAATATTAGTTTAGTCAATGTAGATAATATATGCATAGAATTTCTGAAAACCCCAGTAAGTGTTATTGAAACACAGGCTTCTGATATTTCTGTATATCCTAATCCAACACTCAATAAAGTATTTATTTCGGATGTTTCATCGATTAATATTTTACAAATATTTGATGTGCGGGGAAGAATAGTTGAAGAGGTAAATACCAACGACCTTAAAGAGGAGGAATATGTTGATTTGTATGGATTGAGTGAAGGAATTTACATTATGAAAATTGGTTTTGAAGACGAATCCTTGAGGTATGAAAAGATAATAAAAATTTAATCATTATATTCAATACCATTAGACCCGTTTCAATTCTATTGAAGCGGGTCTTTTTTAATTATCAAAGCTTACATAAAACTCCGCAGCACCTCCGGCAATCCCATCTTATCAAAATTCTATTGTTGAGCACCATCCACATACAAGGTCGTTCCAGAAATGTAACTCGCTAGGTCACTCGATAAGAAGCATATGGCATTTGACACTTCCTTAATCCCACCATCTTAATGTATTGAATGAATTAATACCTTTAGCGAGACTTGAAGTTTATAATAATGAAATATAAAGAGATGGTTTCAAAACTGTGGTTTAAATGAAGACTATAGTAGCAAAACCTTATATTTAAGATATTGATAATTAATTCTTTAAAGGTTAACTGCTAAATGTTAGAATTCAACACATACGCTGATAATCGCAATTTCTACATAAGCAAGTATGATCTAATCCTTTTTAGGATCCCTAAAGTGGCAGGTACTTCTCTTTGGCAGATTTCGGCCAACTTGCTAGGTTATGACATATCGGAAGAGAAAGAAATGCGTCAGTTAACGTTACCATCTATTTCAACCGTGCTACTTCCAAACCATAATATAAAATATAGAATGGCTTTTATCCGTAACCCTTGGGATCGGCTATTGTCTTGTTATCTTCAAAAGAAAAAGAAAAATTCGAATTGGTTTTTTGAAAGAAATAATCTTTCAATAGACATGACTTTTGGAGAATTTGCCAAGGCTGTTTGCAAAATTCCTGATCATGAATCGGATAGACATTTTAGGTCACAATTTACATTCATAGCAGATAAGGATGGAGTAATAATTCCAAATATTATCGGAGAGTTTTCTAATTTTAAATCAGACCTTATTGCGATTTTAAAAAAGATAAATGCTCCTCAACTTGAAATACCACATTGGAACAAAACTAAGCAGAGAAACTATACTGATTATTATTCACCGGAATTAATAGAATTGGTAGCAACACGGTATGAAATTGACATAGAGTTATTTGGGTATAAATTTGGAAAACCTATTAGACCAGATTTTGCCAAACATGTGCAGAGAGAAATTTCACAAGATTTGAGAATCAAAATGCTTAAGTACAAAACCAATAAACTACATCATTGCTTGAAAAAGATAAATGAACGAAGCATTATACCGCCTAATAATTTTAGAGAGCGTTTCAGAATATTAATTAAGGGTAGGTGATCTATTTCTTAGAAATTAGCTAACAATTCATGATTGATTTAAAAGTCTTTTTGCTTTTAAGATTAACTTAGCAAAGGAATTGATCGAATTGAATTACATTAATATTATAAATTAATAATGTCCAAGGTTTTTGGGATAGGATTTCATAAAACAGGAACTAGTTCGCTAGGGAAAGCCCTGGAAATTTTAGGTTATAAAGTATGTCATGGGGCAGGAGCTTTGCGATCGAATTTGGGTGAAGATCAAATGATGCAGTCTTTATTTAAAAAGGAACATGATGATATTTTTAAATTTGCTCAAGACTTTGACGCTTTTAATGACCTTCCATGGTTTGCCTTATATAAAGAGTTAGATCTGCGATTTCCGAATAGTAAATTTATACTTACTGAAAGATTAGGAAGTGCATGGCTAGAAAGTGCAAAGAAATATTTTGGTAACACGGCATCTCCTTTTCGTCTTTGGTTGTATGGGCAGCCGAATCCTACGGGGAATGAAGAGCTTTATTTGGCTCGGTACCAAAGGCATAATGATGAAGTTAAAAAATACTTCGAAGGGAAAAATAAACTTCTTGTTTTAAATATTGAGACAGAAAATAAATGGATTAGCTTATGTGATTTTCTCAATCAACCGATCCCTGTACTTAAATACCCTAGGCTTAATAGAGAAGGGAAGAGATAAATAATACCTTCTGACTAGATATTCTTCTTCTTCAAGTAATCTTTAAAAAACACTGTAAATTCTTCAAAATGAAGAATCATAGGCTTAACCTCTTGATCCGTCCAAACATCTAAAAACTTTTTAAACCTGATGTTATACTCCGGAGGTAAAATGTGAACTTGTAGATCACTCAACCAAATGAGCTCTCGTAAGGTAACTTGGTCTTTTTTAAAATCGCTTTCGTGGAAAGCAGTTTTCCAATCTTTAAATAACTTTTCTGTCCTGTCATTTTTTTTATAAAGTATAACTCCACTATTCATTTGTGGAAACGCAGAAGGAATGTCCTTACGCCAATTTTGTAAGGTGGCTTCAATGTTTCTCTTATGTGCGTGCGCAATGGCTAGATCATAACGCATAAGAATTTCAAAAAGACCTTCAATGTTTTCGAGAATAAAAGTGTCTGCATCTAAATAAAGGGTTTCATTAAATGGACTTTCAGAAATATAATCAACCTTCGAACGACGATGGGGATCATCAATTATTCCAAAACTATCAACATAAGCACTTTGAATGTTTTGTTGATCCGTGAAAAGATGAATTTTTAAGTTTTGATTGTGGTGTTTTATAGACTTTGCAGAGGCAATGGCCATTTCAGTGTATGATTCTCCGACCGCAATATATAAGACCCCTTTACTCATAATTAGAAACAAAATTAGAAACTTCTGCCAGCAAAAGATATGATCTATAATAATATTGATCTTTCCTTAATTCATGATCTTTAGGTTTTGGTAGAATATTTATATGGGGTAGGAGTTTAGCAGGAATTCTTTTAATAATTTCATCATAATCTAAGAGCTTCTCTTCAATTGCTTTATGCATTCGCAATCTTTGAATTGGAACGGTAGCAACACTGGATTTCCCAGACTTTAGAAAAGGATCATAGTCCACCCATTTTTGAATGGCAAGACGGTAAAGTTTTCTACCTTTTCCCTCATAAAGTTTAAACTTTGAAGGGAGACCCATAAAAAATGAAACGAGTTGAAAGTCTAAAAGGGGATACCTTATTTCAATACCGTAGTAAGAGGCGAATTCTTTTTCTTTTTCAATTCTATACGATATGTGAGGTGATTGTAATAAAGTCAAGAGATCATCATTGAGTTCTAATCGGTCTATTTTTTTCAAGAAATTTTCCTGCATAGGACTTTTAATCAATTTCTTCTTCCACTTATTTTTTTTGCCTGTGTTGGGCAAAACTAAGTTGGGTTTTAATTTTTTAATTAATTTATTGATGATTGGAATAGAAGTCAGAATATAGAAAAGGCTTATTTTAAATCCAAAGGCTTTTGCTTCTTTATAGAATTTGAATAGTCTTCCACGCCTTAAGGCTGTGCTTAAATAGAATGGGTATTGGTTATATGTTACACATTCATCTCCTCCAAATCCTGACAATAAAATTTTACCTTCTTCAGATGCAATTTTTTCAAGTGTTTCAGATAAGTATGTTTCGGTATCGTGATGTTTTGGTAAGACTTGAGGCTGATATAGTTCTTCCATGGAAACAGCATCAGAGGCACCGACAATCTCCGGTTTTGGCAATCCGCTGGCATGAGTGATGCTTGCTAGCATTTCACGATCATCTTTGATTTTATAGGGATTATTGATTTGTTCATCCTTTAATCCGCATGCGTAATTGTTGAACTTAATATTTTTTGTCTTCGCATATTCCCAGGCTATAGCGCTTATTCCAGTGCTGTCTAAGCCACCACTAAAATGTGAATGAATAGATGCAACATCCGAAACTTGTCGAAGAACTGCAGTTTCTAAATGAAATCGAAATTTTTCAAGGACCGATTCTATGTCATCCTGGCCCGTATAGTTTTCGATTTGTCTTCTCTCATATTTTTGAACATCAATCTTGCTGCTTGTATAACTTAGCTTGTGACCTGGAGGTAATCGCTTAATACTTTCAAACCAGGTCTTATCATAATTTTGCGGGATGTTATTGGATAGTACATACTTTAAATATGTCCAATCAATGGTTGTGAATTCTTTAATTGCATAAAGTCTGCGCAATTCAGAGCTAAAGAAGAAACCTTCATTATTCTGCACATAATATATTGGCATGATACCAATAGGATCTCGATAAAGCTTGATTTCCTTTTTTGCTTTATTGTAAATTAAGATGCTATATTCCCCTTCGATTTTACATATAAAATCATCATCCCATTTTTGATAAGCGGCAATTAACACTTCGGCTTCAGTATGAGAAGAATTTATAAGATTTAGCTGATCGGCGAGTTCTGATCGATTGTTTAATTTTCCTTCAAAAAAGAGCATAAATTTTTTATTGTTTAAATGAAAGCGAGTATTTTTTACGAAGGCAATCGATTCCGAAGATTCCAAGATTGGATGGCAGGTTTCTTGCTTAAAATGATGATCTGTGGAGTTCATATTTGCGAAAGCACCGGTAATATTATTTTCATTTCCGACCTTTATTATTCCAAACATAATATCTTGTTCTATCAGCCAAGAACGGAATTATTTTTCTTTATCTGAATTATTGATTAAAATTAAATGAGCGAAGCAAAATATGCTGTTGTAACTGTCACTGATTCCAATTATTTGAAAGGAACGGAAGTGCTTTTATATTCATTTATAAAAAATAATCCATGGTTTAAAGGTGATCTCGTTGTGATTGAGTCAGATTTAACCGATTCCGAAGAAGCAAGCTTACGCAAATTTCCTAATCTTAAATTTCTGGACCCATCTGATGCCTTGTTAAGACAGATTGAAATACTTTCCAATTATTGGGAGGTTGCCAAAGAAAATCCCAAACAATTTTTCAGTATTGAAGCTTTTCGTTTAACTGAATATGAAAAATTGCTCTTTTTGGATAGTGATATGTTATGCATTGGGAGTGTTCAAGAATTGTTTCTAAATGAGAGTCCTGCACCTGTTCAAGCTGCCCTGGATTCTTTGGCCCATAAAGAAGAATTGAGAAGTCAATTAGATTTTTTGCCTTGTCCTGTTGATAAAAAAGAGGAGGGTATGATTTATTATAAATCCTTCAACAGTGGCTGCTTGTTATTAAATTTTGAAAACTTGTCTGAGGCTTGCTACCTCGATTTGGTGAAATTGATAAATCCTATTTTTTTTAGAACCAATCGAACAAGGCACACGGATCAGTTTATTCTTAATCAATATTTTAGAGAGCAGGTGGAATTTATAAATGATAGTTATAATTATTTACTTAATGTTCATGCTAAAATAAATTTGAAGGAGCTCAGGTCAAATACAAGTATCAAAATTATTCATTACTTGGAATACACAAAGCCATGGAAAATGAAAGAAGCAGATAATTCATTTGGTAGCTTGTGGAAGGAGTATGCTATGGAACTATCACGGCGTTATAATAATGAATTTGGAAAGTAAACAGAAAGTATTTGGAATTGGTTTTCACAAAACTGGGACAACTTCGCTGGCCCTAGCCTTAAAAATTTTAGGTTATCACTGCAATAGGGGCTTGGATGATTTGAGACGAATCTGGGGCTTGGAAAAATGTGTACGCTTGTTAGTAAACAACGACCTCCAGCCATACTTAAATTATATCAAAGACTTTGATGCAAGCTTAGATAATCCATGGTACTTAATTTACAAAGAATTAGATCTTGCTTTTCCCGGAAGTAAATTTATTCTAACGAAGAGAGATCCTGAGAAGTGGCTAGCTAGTTGTACTCATTTCTTTGAAGGAACCAACAATATATATCGAAAGTGGATGTATGGTCATTCTGAAATTAAAGGGAACGAAGAAATATATTTAAGTAGATATCGCCGGCACATGGATGAAGTGCAGCATTATTTTAAAGGTAGGCCAGACGATTTAATAATCGTTGATTGGGAGCAAGGTGCCGGATGGCTTGAATTGTGTGAATTTTTAAATAGACCAATAATAAAATTACCCTTCCCTCATTTAAACAAGAAAGGAGATGAACTGCATTCAAGATGAGTTCGTTTAAAATAAAAGAAAGAAATTAAATTGAGCTAAATTTTTAGCTTCTCGTTTTGTAGAATCCCCCACATTTTAGGATGGAAATTCAACAATTTATTGAAGGAATAAACAAGGGAGAAGTCTAGCTACCTGTTTTGTAACATGCTCCACCTTCCAAACTCATTGGGGCAGCCCCACCTTTGACCAAGTCCATTTTATTAAACTTCTTAAGCGCTGGGTCTATCCAGGTTTTTTTATCGGTTGTATTGTTGGCCATCTTTTTAATTTTGGAGTTATTTCTATTGTGTTTAAATCAACTATTGGCAAATTTATAACATTTATTTCGTTTTCACGTATTTGTTACTGAAATGATTCGACAATGCCTTATAATATTCGGTAAAACGCCTACTTCTGTCCACTTTTTGTAACAGAAACTGCCGAAACTGCTATGAATGCCATCATTAAGCCTATGTCAACAAAGATTAGGCCTTAAAATTGATCAAAACAAGAAATTTCTCAAGTAGTTCTAACTGCAAGTCTTATGGCAATTCACGATTGTCTCAGAAATGCCATCAGCTGCAACCCCCCATTTATTAAATCCGTTTTAGTTTATTTCATATTTACATATTCGAAAATCAAGTGTATGCGATCTTCTTTGCCTTTATTAGTGACATAATGTGATAATAGATTATTCACTTCGTAGGCATATCCTTCTTTTAAGTAATAATCATTCGGCTTTATGTGGAATTTAACGAGTTCATTGGTCTGAATGGGGATGTGTATTTTATGTAGAAAATAATATTCTGGTAGACCATCTTTATGCATATCTATGGCATATCCCGCCTTTAACTTGGCCAACATTACAGCTTTGAACTCTCCATTTTCGTAGCCGTATGGTTTGACAGCCTGTTCCATTAAGGGCAAAAGAAAAGGTTTCCAAATGGTCCAGCTAGGATTATCGTGGACGTCCAACCGCGTAATGGATGTATCCGGGAAGCGAAATATTATGTGCTGGGTATGGTGAAATACGGCAAACTTATTCTCTCTCCCTTCCGTTTCATTCTCCCACAATTGATCGCCAAGTCTTTCAACCATTTGTTTAATGGTTGAAATATCAATTGGGCCTAGTTCACGGATACTTTCAGTTTTATTGGGATTTAATTGTTGCAGAATTTCATTCATATGCTTTCTTTTTGATCTTTTGGGAAAATTTAGCAGTAGGTGGCGATGACGGTATATTTTTCATGGCTCTCCTCTCCGGTAACTATTATATCTCCATATCGGAGCCATGCATGTCCTTTGGTCAAACCTTCTTCATCTTTTAGTACACCCAGATAAAGTGTGCTAATCAATTTTCGACGGTTCAACATAATTTTTGCCGTCAAGGCTTCAACATAACAGGCTGTTTCAAAAGGAATATTTTTGCTTGCCATCTTTATGGCATCACTTAAGGTCTGAACTTTTCCTTGCCCTTCCATATTTTCAAAGGACGATTCTTCCATCAATTGTCCCATTATTTTAGTTACTCTCTTAAAAGGGAAAAGACTCAATATAATTTTGGATGCTAGAAGTAAAAAAATAGCTTCCAATACCCAAAAAGGTTTTTCAAATTGAGTGAGAGTTCGGATTTTTCTTACAATAGTAAGTACCATTCTAATTGTGGATAATGATCAGATTGTCTTCTTTTAATTTTATTAGAAATTCAATTGTCTTTTCTGCACAAGTAGCTTTGTCGATCTCATATTCTTCGAGGAGTTCGTGGCAAATTTCATCTATGGTTATCGGTTTTTCTAACAAATTCCAAATAGAGGTAGCAACACCATTTAGGCCAAGATAATCTCCTGTCTTAACATTCATCATGACAATTTCATCGGCCAATGGGCTACTTAATAGCTGATCATCTTTGCGTTGAATTTTAGTGGTTGAATCAAACATTTCAATGAGTTAAATAGGGTTATGATTTAAATCTAAGTAATTATAATGAATCATTACTTTTTTATGATCTCTGATAATTTTTTCGACTTGATTGTCATTCAATTTTGTTTTCCAATCTCCAATTTTTCCTGATCTAAAGAATGAATTTGACACGGCTGTTTTTTCTTTAAAAAATGATTCTTTTTCTTGTGCCTGCAGCCTTTCAAAGCTACTATTTTTTATGGCGGCGGAAATTTTTTCTTCCGAATATTTTAAACCCATTGCTTCAACTGCTTTTGTAAATGTGTTCAAAGCTTCTCTTTTCATGTCTTCGTACCTGACTACATGTACTGGAATATGGCCGTTGCTTACCCAACTTACAACATGTTCGCTCCATGTTCCTAAAGTTTCTGGGATATTAAAAAACTCTCGGTTTCCTAAACTAGCTAGGGTATAATCTTCGTTCATCCGTTCAATCACTCTATCAATAGATAGCTGGTCATGATGTGCATACGAGACAGCAACATCTAATGGATTTCTTATGATGTAAATAACAACCAAAGATTCAAGAATTGGGATTAAAGGTTTTTCATTAGACAACAGTCTAAATTTTTCGTGGATTTTTGCAGCAGTAAAACTTGAAGAAGTAAGAGCAAGATATTTCATCACTTCAGGTTTTAAGTCATCAATCTCAGCTTGACTCATTTCAGAAATGTCAAGACCAGTAGCAAACTCGAAAAAATGGTTATCTGCTAAATTGTCGTTGAAAGCAAGTTGATTGATTTTAAGCTCTTGGTTGCCGGTAACGAGGGAAGTTAGAAAAGCCCGAAACCAAGTATTTCCGGATTTCGGATAGGAAGCAAGCCAGACTAAATTTTTATCTTTCACCTATACAGGATTTAAAAAATCATGTTCTACTTCCTCTATCATTTTCCAGAAGGATTCCCTTTTCATACCCAATGGTCTATCTATAGTTTTTATTGAAGTATCCTTTAAAAGCTGACTGTATAATTCAAACTGTTCTATATGACCTCCAAGACCTTCTAGATGTCCCTTTGCGAAAGAAAATTTTAGAAGTTGAGAAAGCTTTTCAAGCGGAGGAAGATTTTGGATACTATGTACTTTATTCTGGGTTGCATTCAATACGTAAACATTGTTTATTGGCGTGGGGTTTTTGATAAATGACGTTTTGGGTTTCATGAAATACTTGTCAAGTTCAGATCTGACAGCTGGACCTTTTTCTAAATGTTCGTTTGTCTCGATCAATTGGATAGAATTTTCCCAAAGTCTGACTTGAGGGTAGGCAGGAAAAAGTAAGATTTGACCTTCCTTCGTTTTTTTAATTAGGCACAGGTCATCTGAAATAAAGTCATATCCTTTTTTTATAAATGCACCTAAAAATGTAGACTTTCCAGCGCCAGATCTTCCGATAAATATGATTGCCTTACCATTTTTATAAATCGCACTGCCATGAAGGATGGCCCATTTACGTTGATGGAGGATCGCAGCGATTGCTCTTGATCTAACATGGTTCTTTAAATGTTCCCAGTCCGGATTTTCTATTGGTTCTACAATTATAGAAGTTCCTTTCGAAATATAGATTTTTCCTGCACCTTTGAGAAGGTATAAAACTTCATTTTTAGTCGCCTGGTAACGCACTTTTGTTACAACATTTTCGCCAACCAGTTGATCCGGAGTTTTTCCTAAAACAATTTCTACATCAAATTCTTGTTTTTCACTAGGCATAAATTCAGGAAATTCAATCTCAGAGTTTATATTCAGCGAATAAGCCTTGTATTGGAACATAAATTAAATGGTTGAGAAGGCTTTTGGGGAGGAGAAAAGCTTCAATATTCACAAAATGAGAAAATTTGTTGGTAAGTTAAAAAGAAGGACGCCTTATTATCTACAAAAAGGGGCTCCTGCTGCATTGAAAGAAATATGGTCCAAGAAATTATTTACTAGGCCGTCACAGTATCTTGTCTATCATCTATTTTCTCATCTACTATTGAAGCCCTATTTTTGTGCAAAGCGCTTGTTCAATTTTTCTAAAGGAAACAACCAGTTTCATAAATTGAAAACCGATTTGATCTTACGTGATCAGATTCATCCGGAATACATTTCTACCTTTCAATTATTTGATAAATCGCATTGGGAAAATAGACATCAATACCTTTATCATAAGTCAATGATCCATTGTCTAAGTCTTTTATCCAGCTCTTCAGATGCAGTGAACTTGTTGAATGATAAATATCAATTTTCTTTATTCTGTATGGAAAATGATATTACTATTCCGACTACTTTTGGATGGGTAAATTCTGCGGGACAACTTAGTTTTGATTCAATTCATTTAAAAAATATTGATGACTTTGTTGTCAAGCCTTTTGTGGGAAATTCTGGGAAGGGATTTACACTATTTGAGTTTGATACAAAACTACAAAGCTACATCACAGGACGAAAAGACCAGCCCATAGGAAAAGATACCTTGGGCGATATTTTAAAGCGGCTGGCCATAGACTCGAAAACTGATCTTTTAATTCAAGAAAAAATCGTGCATCACCCGATTTTTGAGAAGTTAGGGAATGGTGCATTGACTACTATAAGAGTACTAAGCATTCTAGACAAGAATGGGAAGGTTAAACTTTTTAGTCCGATATTGATTGTCCCGCAGAATTCAGCTCGCCTGAGTTTTATGCATAAAGGGGCCGCTGGAATTTCCATGGACCTTGGTTCTGGCAGAATGATGAATTTTATTGCAAATGGAAAAGATGCTTCTGCAGAATTAAAAAAACGAGTTAATCAGAACTTTGGATTACCATATTGGGATGAATTGAAATCTTTACTAATTAAAGCTCATGGATTGCTTAATGAGATTCCATTGATTGGATGGGATGTTGCTATAAGCAAAACAGGTATTAAATTAATTGAAGGCAATTCCAATCCTTCTTTGGATATTCATCAGTTACCGCCGCAAGAACCAATGATTGGGACAGAGTTTTACTATTTGTTGATGGATCATTTAAGGAAATAAATAATCTACTTTGGACACACATGAGTTTTATAGTTTCTGATTACTACATAAAACTCCTCAACACCTCCGGCAATCCCATCTTATCAAAATTTAAGTGTTGCGCACCATCCACATACAAGGTCGTTCCAGAAATGTAACTCGCTAGGTCGCTCGATAAGAAACAGACGGCATTAGACACTTCCTCTACTGTACCAAAGCGTTGCAGTGGAATTGCTTTCATCGCTTCCGCAAATTTATCTTGAATTTCCTGAGGATAATTTTCTAGTCCAGAGGAATCTATGTAGCCTGGTGCGACACAATTTAATCGCATGTTGGATCTCGCCCATTCTTGAGCTAAAGACTTAGTTAAGTTATCGACACCGGCTCTCGCCGCCCCTGTATGTGCCATGCCCGGAAAACCTCGGTAAATGTCTGCGATGATGTTGACTACATTTCCAGATGCTTGTGGAATGAAAAATTCTTTAGCCATTATTTTGGTGATGAAGAAGGTCCCATTGAGATTGTTATTGATTACAGCCATCCAGCCATTATCACTAATATATTCTGCCAAGGCTGGAAATTGACCACCAGCATTGTTAATTAGGATGTCGAGTCTTCCTTTGGTTTCTTTGATAAAAGTAGCCAAGGCACTTATCTCTTCTGAATTTCTTATATCACAGCTCTGGGCATATACCTCTCCGTATTTTTTGAGTTGCTCCGCAGCAGCTAAAAGCTTCTCCTCTTTTCTAGAACAGATAAACACAGTTGCTCCAAGTAAAAGGAAATCTTTGGCAATCTGAAAACCAATGCCCGAACGACCGCCAGTGACCAAAACTATCTTATCTTTAAAGGTATCTTTCTGAAACATCAAATATTTTTTTCAGTGAATTTAAAAATTGTTGCTTTATTGGGATCGCTATTTATTTCAAGTTGCACCACTAAAACTACCTCACATACAATGTCTCAAGATTGGGCTAATTTAGAACGTTACCAAGCGGAGAATAAAAAATTCTTAGGCGATTCAGCGCCAGAAATAAATGCCATATTCATGGGTAACTCTATTACCGAAGGATGGATAAGGGAAGATCCAGAATTTTTTAATGACAATGGCTACCTGAGTAGAGGAATCAGTGGACAGACCTCACCGCAGATGTTGCTACGATTTCGACAAGACGTGATCAATTTAGATCCGAGGCTTGTTGTGATCCTCGCTGGTACTAATGACATCGCGGGAAATACAGGACCTATTACCTTAGAAGAAATTATAGAGAATATAAAATCTATGGCAGAGCTAGCCCGAGCCAATGGTATTGAGGTGATTCTTTGTTCGGTACTTCCAGCCTCAGATTTTCCTTGGGTCCCTCACAAAAATCCTTGGGAAAAAATTCCTGCATTGAATAAGATGATAATGGATTATGCCGATAGTCATTACTTTAGATATGCCGATTACTTTTCAGTTATGGTTGATGATGAGAACGGTTTACCAAAAAACTTGGCGCCAGATGGTGTGCACCCAAATCGTGCAGGCTATGATATCATGAAAAAAATAATTCTAGAGACCATGCAAAAGTAGAATCCTTTGTTTGATCTAGATTAATTGCAGATAATCTCAGGTTAGAATTTTATTCTAATCCTCTCCTTCTTCATGTTATATATCACAGTCTCATTTTGATCATTTTCATTTGCTGAAAGGAACTTGAAGCAATAATCTAGAATTACATAATCGCTGTCTTGATTTCCCTCAGTTATCTCTATCCTCAAATCTCTCTGCGGTGGAAATGATTCTTTAATATGCCCTGCATCGATTAAGGTTACTTTTGAGTCTTTCGAACCAAAATGTTTCAATTTTAAATGAAGGTAGTTGTCAACCAATTGGGTATTTAGAATTTCAACTTCTGAATCGTCAATCAGAGCAAATCTTTCTGTATTGATAATTATCTCAGGGCATTCGCCGAGTTTATTATTAGCCTTAGATTGACCATAAGAAATGCTTATCGTCAAAAATAATAAGGAGGTGATTATCTGTTTCATTGTTTGCTTTTTGATAATGACGCAGGAAACTTTCATTTTACATAAGTGAGCGTTGTTTTATTTGTTAAGTATGTTGAATACCTAATTAATCTCTCTGCTATTCTTTCTAATTCCTAACATCCTAATTATCTTTGATTGCCCCTTCAACCATAAGCTATATTAGATGCTAAAATATTTCTGGGGGATTTTTCTCTCTGTCGTAATTCTCTCCTGTACACCAAAAGTAGTTCAAGAGATCACTGACACAGCCATTGATAATTCAGATCAGAGTTTTGATTTGCCAAGCTTGGAAGGTCCACGTACCTACGTAATAACTGATTCTGTTTTCTTCCACATGGCCAAATTGGGCGACCCATTAGGTACCATGAAGAAATTTGAAGTGACTGTTGAAAAGTATGATCAAGATGAATGGCAAGCCTGTTACAACATCAATCCAATTTACTATGTCGATTGTGTCTGCGGATCTTCAGGGACAGAGCTAGATCAAGTGGGCTCTTTCTGCATCAGCTATAAACTAAATGGAAGTTCTGATTTTGAATTAACGGATTACGATGGGGTATATTCTTATTTCAATCAAATGATTGAAAACACAGATGGCGAAGAATTATGTCCGAATAAATTAAAAAACATAAATCAATATCTGGAAAAACCAGATTATCTTGCTAAAAAATTCAGATACCATCTCTTGAATATCCATAGGTATGAAGGTCAAGATATCCCAGTAGATGTTTTAAGCCATCGAGCCAATGTATATGAGGACATTGATTTTCAACAGCCAGATCCAATCATGCCTGGCGATTCAATCTCTAGAGAAGTGATCGGAAATAGTGGAGGATGGGAAGAGGAACTAGCAGTATACAAGACTCGATCTTACAATGAAGAAATGGTCGAACTACAAACCATCCACGGATATACTATTTGGAAAAATGGTATGAGTTGGAAAGAGATGGGAGAATTGTTTGTCAATGATAAACTAGACTTTTATACCATTCATGCCAACAATGGTGATGTCCAAAGGCACATACGTACAAAAAGTGAATCGATACTCCTGTACTTTATTGATCACAGTAGGGCCAATACACCAGATATGACCCACATCTTGATTAGGCAATACCGATTAAAAGGATTTGAAGAATCGAGTATGGATTAATCTACTTAGGGTCAAAAATTTTCAGCTCCACATATTCGCAGGTGGCGTGACCTAGCAGCAAATGCATTTCTTGAATTCTAGGAACATTGGTGCTCGGGACCTTGATGAGATGGTCACAGTATTGATCTATTTTTCCTGGTTCACTTCCAGTAAATCCGATGGTATGTAATCCCATTTCTTTGGCTTTGATAAGCGCGTTCACTACATTGGCTGAATTGCCTGAGGTAGAGTAGGCCATTAGAACATCTCCTGATTTCCCTTTTGATTCTACCATCCTCGCATAGATTTGATCAAATCCATAATCGTTGGCAATGGCGGTGATGGCTGGGCCATTGACATGTAAAGCTTCCGCAAATAAGGCTTTTCGATCCAACTTAAATCTACCACTTAATTCACCAGCAATATGCGCTGCATCCGCTGCTGAACCACCGTTGCCGCAGAGCAATAATTTGTTGCCTTCCTTCAAGGAGATAACAATGCGTTGATTGAGCTTACAAAAGTCATTGATGATCTCTTCGCTGTCTAAAAGCGACTGCTTTGCTGCAATACTTTCTGCAATTATACTCTTGATAAATCTCATGTCGTCAAATTTACGATGTTTTGATAGAATGTATTCCAGCTATATTCTTTTTTCAACGCTTGAAGTTCTGTTGCGAATTCTCCATTAGAAGTAGTGAAATGTTTGACAATGCAATCTCCGATTTCTTGGACACCTTTTTCACAGACATAACCATGTTTACCGTCTTCAATCATTTCTCCTAAGCCACCGACATTCGTAACTAAAATCGGCTTTTCAAATTCTATGGCTATCTGCATAATTCCAGACTGCGTGGCTCGATGATAGGTCTGAGCCACCAGATCGCAGCCAGAAAAATATAAATGCACTTGATCATTTGGTATGAAGTGATCGAAGAGATGTACCTTCTCTTTTATCTTAAGATTATCTATTTGCTCTAGATACTTCTGGCGATCTTCGTAGAACTCACCTGCAATGATAAGTTCAACCTCGTTTAGAGTAGAAGCCACATTTGCGAAAGCGTCCAACAATAAATCAAGTCCTTTATATGATCTTATCAACCCGAAAAACAATATATATTTTTTAGTAGGATCTAGCCCCAATTCAATCAAGGCTTCTTCTCTTGGAACGGATTCGCTGTAGATGTCGTATACTGGATGCGGACTGCGTTGAATATTACTCGCATCTGTGAAGTTTAATAAATCCTTTTCTACTTTTTTACTCAATGCTAGAAATTTATCTGACCGCTTCATGTAAGAATTAATCATCGCACCGTCTCCTGGTTTGCGCTCATGTGGATAAACGTTGTGCACGATGCTCAAGGTCTTTGCCTTCAAGCCGCTAAGTATGGTGCCGATGCTAAAACTCACATAAGCCATCCAAAACTGTGCGACCACCAAATCTGGATTCTGTTTATTTATGTATCGTTTGGTAGGACCCCAAGTGAACGGATTGATGGTATTTATCTTTCTAGTGATTTTTAGATTGTCAGGCTTAGCTCCATCATGATATTGATCTTTTCCGGGAAATAGAAAGGAAGGGTATTGTAGCGTGAAATTTATAATTTCTACCTGCCAATCTTGTTCTGTAAATTCTTGAGCTAATCGTTCAGTGAAGGAGGCAATCCCACCGCGATAAGGATGGGCGGGTCCGATAATGATCACCGATCGCACCTAAAAACGATCTTCAATTTTATAATCATTCCGCTGAGAAGCATTCCTCGAAATCAATTCTGCTAAGAAACCGGCGATGAATAATTGCACACCGACGATGACCAGTAACATTCCTAGGAAGAACATGGGGCGCCCACTAATTCCAGGTACTCCCAATACCAGTTTTTCAAAACTTAGCCACAGAAGAATCAGCATTCCAATCAAAGTAAAAGTCACTCCCATTGCGCCGAAAAAGTGCATGGGCTTTTTACCAAATTTAGACATGAAGGAAATGGTCATCAGGTCTAAGAAACCATTGATGAATCGGTTTAGCCCAAATTTTGATTTACCATACTTACGTGCTTGGTGTGTGACAACCTTTTCTCCGATATTGGCAAAGCCAGCTGCCTTAGCCATGATGGGAAGACAGCGATGCATGTCACCATAAACTTCTATATTCTTAACAACCGCTTTTTTATAAGCCTTTAAGCCGCAATTAAAGTCGTTCAACTTTATTCCAGAAGTCGCTCTCGCCGTCCAGTTATAAAATTTACTCGGAAGGTTTTTAGTAAACACATTGTCATACCGTTTTTTCTTCCATCCTGATACCAAATCATAATTCTCTTCGGTAATCATTTTATATAGACCAGGGATTTCTTCTGGACTGTCTTGAAGATCGGCATCCATGGTTATCACAACCTCTCCGATGGCTTTGGCAAATCCCTCATTAAGAGCAGGGGACTTTCCATAATTTCTACGGAATTTTATCCCATGAATATTTTCATTCTTGGAACGTAAATCTTGGATTACTGACCATGAATTATCTGTACTTCCATCATCTATAAAAATCACTTCATAGCTGAAGCCCTCTCTGACCATTACAGTGTCAATCCATGACGCGAGTTCAGGAAGTGATTCATCCTCATTGAATAGAGGTACTATGACGGAAATATCTTTCAGAGGAGAATTCTTAAACCCCTGAAGGATCTTTTTTGGTAATCAAGGCTGCAATCAAACCAACTATAGCGCCAGGGAAAATTAATCTTACGAAGAAATTGTAGAGTGAAGTTGACAATGATATGCTTGTCATTTCTGGAGTAATGCTATCCTTCGCTTCTTCCATGTCACTGGTAATATCTTCTCCTGATGCTTCTTCAACAACTTCTCCCATCCAATCAAAAATTCCCATCATCTGTTCATGACGTATGGTATTAAGATCAGGGAATATGATGTTGTTTAATACATACTCGAAACCAGTGCACATCGCAAAGGCAACCGCTGAACCTAGAAAAATAGCTTTAAATGCTTCTCCAAATGAAAGAATTCCTTCGTTTAGTTTTCGTTGGTCACGACCGATCTTGATCATGAAAATCACAACAATTATAAAAAGAAGAAAACTACTATAGAGTACATACTTTTCGGGGCTTATAAAAGCCATTAAAAAAGAGGTAACCATTAGGATTCCCCCCATTATTAGACCGTTATTTATAGGATTGTTTACCATGATTATAAGTTATGTGCCCAAAGATAAGATATTCAAAAAATTGTACCTCTTATTCTTCGATGGATTCAAACTATTGAGCTACGAAGGTGCCTTTACTGAATACGCCGATGATCTTATTTTGGTAATTTTTACCAAAAAAGGGTGAATTTCGGCTTTTAGACTGGTTTTCTTGTTCGGTAAAGACGTAATCTTCTTTTCCACTCCAGATTGTTAATTCGGCAATTTGACCTTTTTCAATCAAGGCTGGGTCTAACTTGAAGATCTTCCGGGGATTAATGGACATTTTGTTGGCAATCACCTCTGCATCAAATAATTCCAGCATACTCAACCCACAGGTTTGAAGTCCTAAAGCACCACCTTCAGCGTAAACAAATTCTTTTAATTTTCCCTCGCGTTCAATGGGAACATGATTGGAGCAGATGACATCAATGAGATCATTCTCAACCGCTTTATTTAGCGCCTTGCAGTCAGACTTTGACCTGAGTGGGGGTGATACTTTTCTATTGGCATCAAAACCTAGTAGATGTTCTTCGGTTTCTAGCAGGTTTTGATAGGATACAGAAACAAACAACTGGTCCGTTAAGTTTTTCTTGTCTTTCTTGATGTGTTCTAGACCTTTTTCTGTACTCACAAGGTGCGTTAACAATTTTCCACCGGTGTATTTTAATAGTTCGAGATCGCGGTCGATCATGATGGATTCTGCAATGTCAGGAATTCCTTTCATTCCAAGGGAAGTACTTACTTCGCCCTCGTGGATTTGAGCACTTTTAGCAAGGCTTGGATCTTCTGGTTGGTGGATGATGGGTACATTGATAGATTGTGAATACTGAAGCGCACGTTCTAGCAATCCGGTACTTTTAATCGGATGCAGACCATCACTAAAGCCAATGGCACCTGATTCATGCATGTCCATCATTTCACTGATTTCAGTGCCTTGAAGTTTTTGACTCAGTGCTCCGATGACATGACAGTGAACGGCGTGCTCCCTTGTTTTTTCATGAATAAAGGAAATGCCTGAGGAATGGTCAAATGGTTGTACATCATTAGAGAAGAGTGCAATCCTAGTGTATCCTCCTGCCGCGGCAGCATTCAAGGTATTGCTCAATCGATCTCTTTGCTCGAGCCCTGGTTCGCCAGTCTGAACTCCGATGTCCATCCAGCCTGGTGAAACCATTAGTTTTTTGCCTTCGATTACCTTGGCTTTTTTGGGAGAAATGTTTTTGGCCACTTGGGTGATTTGACCTTTTTCAATGAGGAGGTCTACCTTTTTTTTGTGGTAACTTGACCGTGGGTCGATGATGGTGCAGTCCTTTATTAAAAAGCTCATAAGCGGAAGATGTATGGTTTAGTTACATCTGGCTGTAAAAGTATGAAGGGAAGAGGAGATTACCAAGAGTTGTTTGGGTTCATGTCTTTTTGCTGTACGCTTTCGCAAATGTATAATTACCTAGAACGAGTGTGAAGTGCACTAACTAGGACCCTATACAACAGAACTGCTGGTGCAATTTTTAAGTCGCACCAGCAGTGTAAAGATTTATTTTTATAAAGTGACTATTAGATCAAAACATCACTCCGGTTCGAATGGTTAATCGGCGATATAAAATTCTTTGATCGGAAATGGTCCCCCAGCTTTCATACAGCCAATTGGCTTCTTGAAACTTGTAGCCGAAATCTAGCGTCCACTTCAAGTGTTTCTGACCCCATCGAAATCCGACGGCAGGGTAAACCATGAATCCGCCAGTAGCATCCATAAGTCCGACTTCTTCATTTTCAAAAGCAAAGCCATAACCTGCGGCAAGACTATAGGAGAGGGATAAATTATCAGGACTCACATAGCCAGAAACTTCTCCAAAAACGGATAGAATATTTTCAGAGGTACGAGCAATGTATTCATCGAAACTTACACCTACCCCGAGGGAAAGTTTTCTATTAAATCTTTTTCCAGCTGCTGCTGAAATTCCAATGCCCGGTTGCAAGCTTGAGCGATCTCCAGAATTACCCGTGATTAAATTAGCTCTTATCTGGTAGTAATAGCCTTCTTCTTTAAAATTATAAGATTGCCCAAACTGCAATTCCGATTGCACAATTTTTTTGATGTCTGAATTTCTCAATTCAATGATGTTTCCGAAAGCTTCAACCTTTATCATATCTTGGCTCGGATCCCATTCAACAATTTTAGCTTCAAACTGGCTTCCGTTTTTCAAAAAGACAACAACATCTTGCTTCTGATCTTCTTGTCCAAAAACTTCGCCTACATTTGCGAAAGCGAAAATGAGAAGAAGAATTATAAACTTATTACTTTTCATTCTAATCTCTATTTACTGCAAGGGTTGATAAAATTCTTAGCTCATTCTCTGAAGCATCATATTGATGCAGTCCATCTTTCCCAATTACCAAAACATGATCCAAACTAAGTGCAATAACATCGTAGGCATGAATGTCTTTAATATGGTTGAGGAGATTAGATCTGATTTCCATGTCATCAGTAGCATCGAAAGTTTTCAAACCATATTCACCTTCGCAGATCAATAATTTATTTTCAATTTTGGAAAGTCCGTGTGGATTATCCATTGAGTGTGTCGTAATAAGAGACGGATTAAAGATATCTGTCACGTCCAATACGTCTAATTGATTATTAAAATTCTGGCAACGAGTCCCACTTCTTAAGGTTACGTATGCAGTATTGCCATCCACAAAAACTGGATCACAAGCCTGTGCATGTCTAAATTCTGAAGCATACGTCGGGTAGCTAGGATCGGTAAGGGAGTAAATAAACATTCCGGTGTTTGAGCCGATAAATAAGTTGTCACCGTATGGGAATATGGTTTCAATTCCCCATCCAATGTTGAAGTCTGTTATTAAATTAGCAGCACCCATATCATCTATTTCTAGCGTGTACAAGTTGTTCTGATCAACTAAATATAAGTGATCTTTAGCCAAAGTAAATCTTGCGAGTGAGCCACCTGTTCCAGTAACAGATGGAGCAGATCCACCTCCACTTGTGTCAAATCCACCAGCCGTTTCAGCGGCCCATAATATATCATCTTGGAACCATCTATTGTTATTCCAGTTGGGGTCACTACATTCAACCTCCATTGTAATTTCTGTTTCTCTATAACCTATGTGAAAACCTCTTCCTTCTTGAAACCAGTAGTTGGAATAGAGATCCATCTGTCTATTGATTAAACTCGGATTGAGCGGGTCTGAAATGTCAATACTGATTAGATCCATATAATTATCTGCAAATAAAATATTGTTCTTTACAGCCATGTCCACATTTCCAGGAATGGGAATAAAAGCTTCAATGATTGGATTACTTGGGTCTTCATTATTGACAATGTGCAGACCTTCCGAGATTTCATTAATTAGGAGATAGTTTTCGTATGAATATAGCTTCCCAGGGTTTTTAAGTTCTCTAGGTCCTTCAGCGACAATGTCAATTCTAATTTGGTCATAGCCGGAATAGATGGGATTGTATTGGATAAAGGTTCTTGTTTCATCGCAGATGTCATCAAGGCATGAGGTCAAGGATAATGAAATGGCCAAGGTGCCTAATATTATTGCGAAAAACTTAATTCTGTTGTTCATAGTTTTACTCTTTTATATTGATATATAGTGAACTATCGCTGAGTAAAGTGAGATGGTTGGTTATTACTTAAAAAAATCATAAAATTTATTTGCCGCTTTAGATACCTATCGGTATCTTCGCAAATGCGAAATCCGGAAATGACGAGATTGACCATACTTGAACAGTCGAGTATCTTATTTAATACCCAAGGGTATAAGGCCACTTCTTTGAGCGAAATCTGTTCTGCAGCAAAATTGACCAAGGGAGCGATTTATAAGAACTTTAAGGACAAGTCTGAGCTTGAAAAGGAAGCACTTTTATTTATGTGTAACCGACTCCTTTCTGAGATTGGTACCTGCATTGCTGAGGCCAAAGGGGCTGAGCAAAAACTTTTGTCTATTTTGAAATACTTTGAAGGCTATGATCACTATCCCCCTTTTAAAGGAGGTTGTCCATTGATGAATGCATCCATAGAAGTTGATGATAGTAATCCAGAATTGAAGTTGGTTGTCAAAAACGTAATGAACCTCATGTTTGACGCTTTATGCATGGTTATAAAAAATGGAATTAAACACGGGCAAATAAAAAAAGATATTGATGTAAATGGATTTGCATCTGTCATTCTTTCTTCATTGGAAGGAGCGGTGATGATGATTAAAATTATGGATTCAAATAAACATATGAAGTCGACAAGCAAATATTTAAAAAATGAAATCAAACGAATAATGGTCTGATTTTTTTTGCCTCAAAAGATACCGATTGGTATCTAATTTAAAACAAATTTATGAAAACGATTCTCAAAATATTTCGATTCTATTTCAATACCCTAGCTATATTCAGTCCACGTACTTCTGGCAAACACGCCTTCCATTTATTTGGTTTTCCTTTTAAAGCTAAGTTGAAGGATGCGCATCAGAAATTTCTGAACACGGCTGTTAAATTTGAGCTTAAAGTAAATGGAAAAAATATCCAAGGCTATCGGTGGGGAGATGGTTCAGAATCTATTCTTTTTGTTCATGGTTGGCAGAGTAACACCTACCGATGGAAATCTTTTATTGAATCTTTTGATCAAGAAAAGTACACCTTATACTCTTTTGATGCACCCGGGCATGGAAATTCTGGAGGTCGAATATGCACCGTTCCTTTGTATGAAAAAACGATTGAAGCAATGATTGAGAAGGTGGGAGCTATTGATCATTTTATTGGACACTCCATTGGGAGTTTCGCTTGTTCGAGTTTTTTCTTCCATAAGAATTATACGCCTAAAACATATGTTTCTCTAGCATCCCCAAATGGAGCAACTGAATTTATTGCAGAATTTCAAAAACGATTAAAGCTTTCAAAGAAAGCCTATAAAAATCTGCTAACTTATTTTGAACAATATATTGGAAGCCCAGCAACAGATTATCTGCAAGAAATTTTTTGTAAGGAAATTGCACCGAAGGCTACACTTATTATTCATGATAAAAATGATAAGTCGACCTCTTATGAGAATTCAGTCAGGATGGAAGAATTACTTCGATTAAACAATCAGAACGTTGAGCTAATTTTGACGGAAGGTTTCAAACATAATTTACGAAGTGGAGAGGTGGTTGATCGTGTGGTTAATTTTGTAAGCGAAAGTAATGTGAATAGTTTCTCTCTAGAGCGATAGTTATTATTATATCGCTTCGCTGGAGCTCTTGGTTCACTCTAGAGCGTTAGGTGATTATTGTATCGCTCCGCTCGAGCTTTTGGTTCTTTCTGGATTGATAGGTTATGGAAGGTTCACTTTGCACACTAGATTCTGAAGGCTTGCCATTGAGATCCTTTTTGTTCTCTTTCTGCACATACACCTTGAGGCATCTCGAAAAGGTCATTAATTGAAATATCTAGTTCTGTCGCCTGCTCCAAACTTATGATCTTAATGTTTGATTCATCATGGTCATCTTCCCCGCATAGAAATTGCCAACTTGAATCATCTGAATCATGACTAACAAAAAGGATGTCTCTTTCTTTATTAAGCACGTGTTGACAAACAAAACAAGCGGTATTTTTTGGTTTTTTAAATTTGTACAATGGGGACTAGGGTTTAATATTTATTCAACTTCCTAAAAACAAGTTAGTTCTAAGTTATCACTATTTCAATGTCATTAAATTTAAATATTTAAATTTAAGTAAGTCTATTGAAGTATTCATCTTGGTTCCTGAATATCTTGTATTTGATGAGTTAATATTCAATAGTGAAATAGAAATGGAAAAAATAACTTTAAGGCTGTCTACAGATGAAGATAAGGCATATGCTGTTGCTTTAGACTACGCGCTTAATGGTAGTGAACACGTCTTACTTAAAAGAGAAGAAAAGATTACTAAAGCAATATCAAAAAGTAATTGTTTTATTGTCTTACGAGATAGCCTTTCAGTAGGCTTTGTCTTATTTGATTATAGATTTTTTGATCAGGGGTGGATAGAGCTCCTAATCATTGAGAAAAATGAAAGAGGTAAAGGGATAGGGAAACGAACACTGGAACTTTTATGCGAGCACAGCAAAACTAACAAGGTATTTACTTCAACTAATAAGTCTAATTTGCAGATGCAAAAGGCCTTAGTAAATGCGGGTTTTATTTTTGCAGGCAGGTTGGAAGGTTTAGATGAGGGAGATCCTGAACTTTTTTATTACAATGTGAAAGTAAGTAACTTGAATTCATAATCTAGATCTATGGTCGGTGATTATTTGAAATTGAAAGTAAAACGAAACGACCAATATGATGTAAAAGTTAAATGACCCAAAAACAAATAAATAGAATAATTAAGCTGCTCAAGGATAAAGGTATCGTCTTTGAAAAGGGACTTGAGATCGATGAAGTGGACTCTGTTGAAGGCCAATTCGGGATTGCTTTTCCTCCTGACTTAAAGCTGCTATTGCAAATCGGACTTCCAGTAAGTAAAGGTTTCGTCAATTGGCGATATGGAATTAATAATGAGAAAGGTAAACATGAAATTATCAACAGACTTAATTGGCCTAGAGAAGGAATACTGTTTGATGTTGATAACAATTCATTCTGGCCTAAAGAATGGGGGAATAAACCAACTTTATTAAAAGAGCGAAAGGAATATGTCAAAAATAAATTATTAGATTATCCCAAATTAATTCCTATTTATTCACATAGATACATTCCTAGTTCACCCTGCGAAAATGGAAATCCAGTTCTATCTGTTTATCAAACGGACATAATATATTATGGATATGATTTAGCAGAATATTTTGCTCATGAATTTAAATTCAAACTACCTGAATCATTTGGCCTTATTGAAATTCCAAAAGCCATAAAATTTTGGAGTAGAATAATAGATATGAATTCCTAAGAAGAAAATACTGCCAATAACTAATTCTGTCTTACAAATTTTTCCATTATTACTCGATTTGATTCTTCAATCTTAATAAAGTAAATACCACCTATTAAATGTGTTACGTCAATGTCAACTTTTTCCGAAAGGCTCGTTGTGTCTATCTTAATATCAGTGACGGTTTGACCTTTACCATCGATAATTGAGATTTTTAAATCTTCACTTAATTCCAATCGGTTTATTGTTATGAAATTTGTTGAACTAGGGTTTGGGTAGATCGATATTCCATCTTCAACTGGACTAGGATTCACACTTGAAGTAGTGGTTCCATTATTCATGAACAATTGAGTAAAATACATGCCAAAGGTGCTTACACCTCCAAACATCAGATCTTGATCACCATCATTATCAAAATCAAAGGGTAGAAATTTTCCTGAGTTGAAATCGAAGAAGAACATTTCAGGACTTTTGGAAAAATTTCCAGAACCATCGTTGATGTACATATAAGATGCATTAATACCAAAGCTTGACATGCCTCCTAGAAAGATATCTGGATGTTGGTCATTGTTTGCATCAAAGACCGCCATATCACCGTCATCCCAGTATAAGCCATCCAAATTGTTGCTTAGATCTCTCGTAAACTCACCTAAACCATCATTTAATAAAATGGAAGTCGTAGGTTGTCCAGAGTTATACTTTCCAGAAAATATAATATCCAGGTCATCGTCTCCATCAATATCTGCTGCTTTCGCCACTCCTGCACCTCCGTCAATGATTGAATCTGATTCTTGGAAATTTCCTTGACCATCATTTAAATATAGATATGCAACACCGTTCAATAATTCTAAGTCACTACTGCCAATAACGAAAATATCATCGCTTCCATCATTATTCATGTCAGCTAAGATTAAAGATCCTGCCCTAGTTCCTGCAAGATTAGAATTGGTGTCAAGTTGGAAATTGCCATCGCTATCATTTATAAAAAATCTTAAAAAGATATCTTCCCCTGTTGTGATGCCATTAATGATTAAATCCAGATCATTATCATTATCAACATCTCCCAATTTAAGGTTGCCTTGTTCTGGAATATTTAGATTTTTTGAAGTCAATAGTGAAAAACTTCCGGTGCCATCATTTGTGTAAACTTCAAAGACATAGTCTCCATTAAAACTGAATTTTTTACCAATCATAACTAGGTCAGCATCACCATCTCCATCAATATCCCCAAATTCAATATCACTGTCCACAATAAAGTTAAATGGTGCTGGAACTACCTTGAAAATTGAATTTCCATCATTGCGGTATAAGGTTGTGTGAGGTACATCTTCTACCGCTCCTGTAACTAGAACATCTAAATCTTGATCACCATCAATGTCGGCAACATCCATGTCTCCTCGAAAAACACTTTTTAAAAGAGTAGATGGAACGGTTTGACTGAAATTCTGAGCACAAAGACTTGAAATGGAAATAAGTGTTAGGGTAAGGAAGCTAAGTTTTTTCATGATGAATGAATTTTTGTTGATGTCCTACTAAGAAAATGAAAAATTGTTTAACGTTTGAATTTATTGGTTCTTAAATTTATTCTTGTCGTGAAGGATGATTATGCGATATTAGCATGGATATGGAAAATTTAATTCAAGAGTTACAGAATAGGTATAAGCTTTCATTAGATTCCGCTGAAAAATTGTCTAAAGTAATTGAGGTTATTCAATTTCAAAAAGGTGATACTTTCATCCGAGCTGGAAAGATAAATACTACTGAATATTTAATTTTAGAAGGTATTTGTAGAAGTTTTTTAGAAAATGTAAAAGGTCAAGAAGTCACGCTTTCGTTTTTTAATTCTTTGAAAACCATTTCCCCAAATCTGACAAGGACTAAAAATTTAATTTCTATTTTGAATGTACAAGCCTTGACAGATATTAAATTGGCCTCCTTTCCTACACTAGAATTGATGAGATTAATGAATGAGAATCGGGCAATAGAAATGTGGGGCAATGGTATACTTCAAAAGGAGTTAATGCAAAAGGTATCCAAGGAAATTAATCACATATCTTTAGGAGCAAAAGAGAGACTCTTGACTTTCAGAAAAGAGTATCCTTTACTAGAAAATCAAATTTCACATTCCTATATTTCCTCCTATTTAGGAATTACAAATGTATCCTTAAGTAGAATTCGAAAAGAAATATCTAATAATAGAACCTAATTTACTTCTTATCAAATGTTAATGACTTCCAGGTATATCCAAACTAATTTGGCTGAAAAATTAATTGGATATGAAATCATTGCTAAGTGTATTTTTAATACTTACCTTTTGTGTTATTCAGGATAATGCTGTTTTAGCGCAACAAGAGGATTCTTTATATTTTACCTTAGATCTTCCCTTGTTGGAATTTCCTTATAACTTGAAGGATAGGTATAAAACGGTTTCTATTAATCAAGCCATTTCTTTCTCAAAAAGTTTTTATTATTCAACTCACTTTGGAATAGAAAAATTTGCCAATAAAAAGTTTAAAAAGAATGGTCCTTTTTGGGGTAAGTTTATAATGACAGTTTTTGACTTTGCTCCCATTCCTTTTTCAAATACTTGGTTGCATGAAGAATCTCATCGTTCCATTCTCACCTTACATGAGATTAAAAGTAGAAATAGTTACTGGTCAAATAGTGTAACTAAGGTAGATGATCAAGATTTAGTGAATTTTAAATCACTGCATCCGTCTGACTTAGTCCGCGAAGCTACAGCAGGAAATGAGGGGAATCTGGAGTTTGTATTTTCAATACAGAAGGATGTCTTTTATGATAAGGTAAATACTTGGAATTATGGCCTTTATTGGGGGAATTATTTAGTGAACAGTTTTTATTTGTTCGGTTCAACTAGAAAGGACTCCGCACCCTTAGTTAGGTTTAAAAATGGCGAAAGTACAGATGTTCATGCCAGGGATGTAAATGGTTTTGATCCTATAAATGCGACTTATGATTTATTTAATCCTTGGGAGTCATACTCAGAAAGAGGTATTCATCCTTCTGGCGTTGGGATAGATCGATATATAGAATTTCAAGACCTTAGCATAGAAGCACAGGATTTTTTAAAAAATCAGTTTTTCTTTTCATTGCTAAATTTTGCAGATCTAAATTTATTTGGGATTGATGAATTAGGTTCTAAGTTCAAGTATAATTTTTCACTTCGTCATCACATGACTTCCTTTGGATATATGCTTGGCGCAAATGTATTTTTTAAAAATGAAAAAGTCAGTGGACTTTTTAGCCCAAAATTTTATCGAAATAAAGATCACTCATATCCAGGAGCAGAGCTAGAATTGAGAAATAATTGGGCATGGGTGAAATTAGGTGCATGGCAGCAACCAGCCAACCAATTGTATGCAGATGATCAGAAAAAGTTGGGGGGATTATTAGAAATGCAAGTTACACCCTTGTTCAATAATTTTCAGCCCTATTTAAAGATCAGCATGAAGTCTGAAGGCTGGGTAGCAGGTAATTTATATCTGGATAAGAATGTAAGTTTATGGCTTGGATTGAACTGGAGAATTCAAGGCTGAAGAACAATAATTCCTAACTAATCTTATAACATACTGAAAAGTTAAGTTAGAAAATAACCGATCTAGCATACATAAATAGGTAGGAAAGGTCATTTTGTATGAAATTTGAAATATTGCAATTACCTCTGTTAACTATTGATTTTTAATTGTGTGGAGAGTTAACCAGAATTATTGTTGACACCAAAATCTGCGATAAAATTGAATTTATTATGAACTATCCTTGTTAATAATAATAGAATTCATGTATGATATAATTTTACATGGTCTAGCAACCATTGTCCATTATTTGATTTAATTATCCTTATGAACAATTTTTTTAATGGCAGATCGACCATTCAAGATTACTCCGGAGTAACAAAAATTACCATTCCTGTTAAGAAGAATTTCTTTTCTTTGTTCAGTGCAATATTTGTATTAATTGTATATTTTTTTGCTTCCTTATTTTTAGTGTATGGCTTTGACTTAGTCGAAGGGAATAAAATTAATTTTCTTTTCTTGTTAGCTGCTACAGGAATTGTATTAGTGGTTTTGCCTTTACTTTTTCTTGTGCTTTATAATTTGTTTGGAACTGAAATAATATTGCTGCAATCTAACCGCCTTGTCACGAAGCGGAATCTATTTGGTGCTGATTTTGCATATAAGGATTACCTCGCGCAGCACTTAAAAAATTTTAGATTCAATGATATCAACTATGCTAAGAATCCTTATAAAAGTATTTTGTTTCCATTCGGAATTGGTGGTGGGAATATAAAATTTGATTATGGGGTAAAAACAAATACAACCGGTTTTGAATTAGATGAAGCTGAGACTAATTACTTAATAAATTATATTCAAGAAAAACTTGGAATTGAGTCTGAAGAATAATGATTCTGATTTCATGAAATTCGTTCATTATTCGAAATTTGAATTTTATGAAGTTGAACATTTACTTCAAACTAATTTATTGAAAATCCAAAATTAGATATTTATGGCTTTAATGGTAGTATTTTATTCGGAGATAGTCAAGGTACTTTGCTATCTCACAAAATACTGAATGCTCATATTTAAAAAAGTGTTAGAGGTATCACTTAGTAATTCAAATCCATCATTTAGTTGAAATAAATTAATTTGACTTGATAAATTATATCTGAGCCTTGGTGATACGTAATAGGTAGCGTTCAAGTTAAATCCCGTCCTAAGGTTAAAAGCTTCTGAATCGAAAAAATAACGATAATTGAAATAGGGGGCTAAACTTAAATTCGTACGTTGATTGAAATAATATCCGAAGATTAATCGACTGTCCATTTCCACATATTTGAATTCATTAAACTCTTCTTGAGTCTCTGGCTTGAAATTCCAAAATCCTCCTTCAAGAGTATAAATCTGATCAAATTGAAAAATATTTTTAATGGCCTTTCTATTCTCGTATTCTGCGATAAGTGCAAAATTGTTGTAGCTAATAAAATTCAATTCAGATAAATTATAGTTGGTTCTTTGTAGATAGAGTTCTGGTCCAAATTTAAAAGTGGCTCCTTGATTTCTATTAGTAAAGTCCTCAAATATAAATCCATCTCTAAGAATTGCAATTGCTCCATAGTCCTCTTTGTCTATAATGTCAGCATCAACAACATACTCCATGAGGGTCTGAAATTCCATGATGTTTTCAATCCTAAAGTCTGTGTTTCTTAAGTTCATTATTTTAGAAATCTCAAATCCGAATTGATCAATTTCTTCAGGCGTTAATTCTTTATTTAGTTTTCCATTTTCTTCTAAGAGTTTTAAAATAGCCCAAGCATGCCATCCGTCCGTAATATTTTCGATTCTTCCCCAGCCGATTTTGGGGGACAAATTACTTGCCATTGAAAACGATTGCACTGTATTAGGTGTTAGCTCAAAAGGTTGTTGGTTAATATTGGTTTGATTATATAGCTCGATTTCAAAAAATCGTCGCTCTTTAAAAAAGTATCTATTTTCAATATTAAAATGAAGTCCTCCATGAAATCTTTTGTTACTATCATCTTCAAACTTAATGGCTTCATAGCCAGGTTCAAGAAAAAAATAATTGTTGCATTGTTTCTTTCTTGAATTTAAAATATGGGAACGATAAACCTGTGTGTATATGTTTAATTCGCTTCGTTTTTCATTTATCAAAGAACTACGGCTATTGAAATTTATTCGTGGTGTTATAGAAAAGGTAGTCCTTGATATGTCAGGGTACAAGTACTTAGAAACATGGTAGTTATTTAATTGCCCAAAACATAATCCAGTAAATAATAGAAAGTAGAAACTAAAAATTATTTTTTTCATGGCCTTAATTTTTCTATCAACGATTACTGAAGTTATGTTTTTCATTGAATAATTCGTGAAATACTCAACAGGTAGCTAGTTAAATATTTTAACACTGAATTGTTAATTCAATACTCTAATGATTTGTTTAAAATAAAAGAGCCACCCAATGAAAATTGGGTGGCTCTTTTATTTGCGAAAGCGATAAACAGAAGATTACATATTGTAAAAGAATTGCTCTTTTACAATTTTTCCATCC
>JAHDGF010000069.1 GCA_020627785.1 Saprospiraceae bacterium | reverse complement strand
AAATTTATTTTCGGGGCAAAACCAAGTATTTATGAGACTTTTATGCTCTTTGGTGTTCTTATGCTTCATTCTTAGCGCTTCCGCGCAAATGAGTGAGATAAAGTTCACCGAATATGATTTAGATAATGGACTTCATGTTATTCTTCACGAAGATCATTCAACACCCATCGTCGCTGTTTCAATTATGTACCATGTTGGATCCAAAAATGAACAACCTGATAAAACGGGATTTGCTCACTTTTTTGAACATCTATTGTTTGAAGGGTCTGAAAATATCAAAAGGGGAGAATATGATAGTTATGTTGAAAAAGCAGGTGGAACTCTTAATGCAAACACAAGCTATGATAGAACTTTTTATTTTGAAATTTTACCTTCCAACCAATTAGAGCTGGGCTTATGGCTTGAATCTGAAAGACTTCTTCATGCCAAAGTAGAAGACGTTGGAATTGAAACTCAAAGGGAGGTTGTCAAAGAAGAAAGAAGACAAAGAATCGATAATCAACCCTATGGTTCTATTCTAGAGCAAACCATGAAAAGAGCTTTTAAGGTCCACCCGTATAAGTGGCCCATCATCGGATATATGGAACATCTAGATGCTGCAGTTGAAGCAGATTACAAGAACTTCTATAAGGACTTTTATGTTCCAAATAATGCCGTCTTATCTATCGCAGGTGATCTTGACATTGCCGAAGCCAAAGTCTGGATTGAAAAGTATTTTGGAAGCATACCGAGAGGAACAAAAGAAATTTACAGACCAGATGTTGTGGAGCCGCCTTTAGGTGGAGAAGTGAGAGACACTGTTTATGACAATATTCAGTTACCTGCTGTTATCCATGCTTATAGATCTCCAGCACAAGGAACATCAGATGCCTATGCTATGGAAATGTTGAGTACTTTATTGTCTCAGGGAGAAAGTTCTTGGTTGAATAAAAAACTAGTAGATGAAGAGCAAAAAGCCTTATTTGTTGGGAATTTTTTATTGAACCTAGAAGACCCAGGAATTTCTTTAGCTTTTGGTATCTGTAATCAAGGAGTAGATCCAATGGATCTTGAGAAAAGCATGGATGAAGTAGTGAAAAAAGCACAGACAGAATTAATCAGCGAAAATGATTTTCAAAAATTAAGAAATCAGATTGAATCACAATTTATTTCTAGTAACAGTGGTGTGGCAGGAATTGCAGAAAGCCTTGCTAATTACCACATGTATTTTGGTGATGCAAACTTGATTAATTCTGAAATAGATAAATACTTAGCTGTTACCAAAGAGGATATTAAAAGGGTAGCAAACACCTACTTTACCCCAGATAATAGAGTGAGTTTGTTCTACATAGCTAAACCTCAAGAACAAAAACCTTAATCAAACGAAATCAAGAAAATGAAAACATATAACGTAATCATATTAGCTTTATTGACTGCCTTTTGTTTGACGCAGTGTACGCCAAAAACAACTGAGTCAATTTCAAGTGCAGCAGAAGAAGTTGCTGATAAGGCGGTAGAAATGACGAAAACTGTTGATCCAGCTTTAGCTTGGAGAGCAACTGCTCCAGCGCCAGCTCCAGCGAGAAAAATACAGCTTGGGAATTACTCTACTTTTACACTTGATAATGGGCTTGAAGTTATTGTAGTTGAGAACAACAAGCTACCAAGAGTTGCTTACAGTTTAAGCTTAAAGAATAATCCAGTTTTAGAAGGAGAGCAAGCAGGGTACGTGAGTGTGATGGGAGACTTATTGAGTAGAGGAACTACAACTAAGACCAAAGCCCAAATAGATGAGGCAGTGGATTTTATTGGAGGAAGGTTATCCACGTCTAGTTCAGGAATGTTCGTGAGCTCATTAACCAAGCATAAAGCAAGTCTTCTTGATTTAGCTCAAGATGTTCTATTCAATCCTTCATTTAATGTTGAAGAGTTTGATAAGATTATAACACAAGCAAGATCCGGCTTACAAACAGTTAAGACCGATCCGAATAGTATGGCCTCTAACGTTGCAAGCGTTTTAAATTATGGGGAGAATCATCCATACGGGGAAGTAGATAGTGAGGAGGCTTTAGATAAGATTAAAATTGAGAGTTGTAAAGAATATTATGATGCCTATTTTAAACCTAATAATGCATATCTAACCATAGTTGGGGATATTAGCAAGGATGAAGCAATGGAGGATGCTGAGAAATATTTTGGTGGGTGGAAAAAAGGTACTGTTCCGGAAAATAATTACGAAATGCCAGCTGGTCCGAAGGAGTCAAAAGTTGCTTTTGTAAATAAAGAAGCCGCAGTCCAATCTGTCATTAACATAACTTATCCCGTTGCCTTACATCCTGGAGATGATGATGTTTTAGCAGCTGGGCTAATGAACTCAATTCTAGGTGGTGGTATTTTTTCAGGTAGATTAATGCAGAACCTTCGAGAAGACAAAGCATTTACATACGGTGCTAGGTCAAGGTTAAGTTCTGATCCATTGGTTGGAGAATTTGTAGCATTTGCTTCCGTTAGAAATGAAGTGAGTGATAGCTCTGTTACAGAGTTCATTTATGAAATGAATAGATTGGCAACAGAACCAGTATCTGAAGAAGATTTACAATTGGCTAAAAATTCACAGGCAGGATCATTTGCTCGATCATTAGAACAGCCACAGACCTTAGCAAGATATGCTTTGAATATTGTAAGGTATGATTTGCCGGATGACTACTATGAAACATATTTGGAAAAATTGGAGGCAGTCACAGTTGCAGATATAACCGCTGCGGCCAAGAAATATATTCGTCCAAACAATGCCAATATTGTAGTCGTTGGAAACAAGGATGAGGTTGCAAAATCTTTGCTCCCTTTCGATGCAGACGGAGAGATTGATTACTATGATGCCTTTGGAAAGAAAATAGAAATTTCTGAGGTTATACCTACAGATATTTCGGCTGAAGAAATTTTAGGTAATTATATAGATAAGGTCCTTCCTGGAATGAAGTATGAGGAAATTAAAACTATCCAGACTACTTTTGGAATGAATATCATGGGGCAAGAAGCTTCCATGCAAATGTCTGTTGTAGGTGGAGAAAAGGTTTCTAATGTGATGACCATGGGTGGAAACGTAATGCAGGACAGTCGCTATGATGGTAAGACTGTTAAAATGTCGGGAATGCAAGGGACACAAACCTTTACGGAGGGCCCTGAGTTTGAACAATTAAAGGGTCAGACTAAGATTCTTGAACAATACTATTATGACAAAGAAGGTTATAATATGGAGCTTAAAGGAATTGAGCAAATAGAGGGTCAACAAGTTTACAAGGTGGCTATAGTTTCTCCTGATGATAAAAAGACAACAGAATTCTATAATGTAGAAACTAGTTTGTTGACAAGGTCTGTTTCCGTTGACGATGCTGGGAAAACAATTTTAACTACTTTTTCTGAATACAAAGATATTGGTGGGTTAAATTGGCCTCATAAAGTAACGATAGAAGGAGCAGCCCCATTTCCACTCAATATGGAAATCAAAGATGTTAAATTGAATGCGGATTTATCAGATGATTTATTCAGCATTGAATAATAAGAATTATTAAGATGTCAGAATTTTGAAAATTAAGGTGGTCAAATTTATTTGACCGCCTTTTCTTTTACCTCACTATTCTATACCAACATTTCTGTTGATAAGACGCACCGGCTTTCACAAGCGTTGAAGGAAAGTTGGGTTGATTTGGGGTGTCCGGAAAATGTTGTGTTTCCATGGCAAAATAGTGACCATGACCAGTGTAAAATTGAAGCCCAGGTTGGTCGGTAGAAACTTCTAAAGTTATATCTGTTGTAGTACAATATACAGCCGCTGAAATATGGTCTAGACTTGGTTTAGATAAAACGAAGTTATGGTCAAATTGCCTATTGTTCAATGCATTGAATTGGGAGAAATTAAATTCACCTGTTGGTGGTATGATATTGCCTGTGGGTACTTTTTGGTGATTTAATTCAAGTGCGCCATCCGCTTGAATCAAAAATAAATGATTGTCCATATGCTCTTCAGTATCCAGATTAAAGTAAACATGATGTGTCATATTTATATGTGTATCCTTATCCGTTGTCGCTCCAAAACTTAATTGAAGTTCATCGTCCGAAAATTCATATTTAATCTGGAATGTGCGGTTTCCTGGGAATCCATCTTCAAGATCATTTACCTGAGTTATGAAAGTAGCCGAATGTTTGGTATGTTCTTTTAGATCCCAGACTTTACTATGTAATCCATTTGGCCCGCCATGAAGGCAATTTCCATCTTGGTCAATCGCTAATTTGTATCTTTTATTGTTTAAGCTGAATTCTCCATCAGAAATTCTACTTGCGAAAGCACCAATAGTAGCACCTGAATAAGGAATTTTCTCCTTAAACATGAGCTCTGAAATAGGTTCTGTAATATGCAGGACCTTATTTAAATAGGGAAGTGTAAATGATTTAATTCTAGCACCTAGCTTCATCAATGAAACCTGCATGCCATCTATTGATTGAATGGTGATTTCCTCCTTGAAAGGATTAATCATTGAGTTGAGCGACAATAGTGTGCGACTTCTTCAAACAAGGTGTTAATTTGCTCAGCATATAAATCTGAACCTGCAATGTCGATTTCATTGGTTTTCAGAACTCTGGTTACTTCGCCATCCTGGATAACATTTACTTCGACACTTTCTTCATAGTCAAATTCTAAACGAATAAGATTTCCATTCTTCCTTTTCGTTGTTTCGATGTCGTAAAAATCTGCCAAATTAAAGGAATAGAGAATGTCCCTGCTTTCAAAGTCAGATCTTTTGACCGCATTTTCTCCTATTAACATGGCACAATCGCACTTATTTTCTTCAGTAAATTCGATTTCCTTGTTTATCACATTAAATGGATAGGTATTGGATTCTGCATTAGTGAGAATATCAATGATGTCTTGAACCATAGCGTCAAAATCTTCAGCTTCAGCAATTGGAGCCTTCTTTTGTTTCTTTAGTTTAGACAATATCTTATCCTTTGCTGTCTGGCCTTGAGCGGAGAAGCAGATTAGTATAAGAGACAATATTAGGGTTACTTGTTTCATCAATTGCTTAAAAGTAAAATTAAAACATTAAATTTGGGCTCAAATTAAAAGTTTTTAACATATATTAAATTACTCATACGTTATGAAAAATTACATACTTGGACTCATTTTTTGCTTTACTGCATTCACATTGTCTGCGCAAGTAAAGACTCCATCTGCAAGTCCATCAAGTAAAGTTACTCAGAGTGTTGGTCTGACTGATTTTACACTAGAATATTCTAGACCAGGTGTTAAGGGAAGAAAAATATTTGGAGACTTAGTTCCATATGGTTCAAAATGGAGAACTGGAGCTAATAGTTCCACTAAAGTTGAATTTACGACTCCTGTAACATTTGCAGGGCAAGATGTAGAGGCTGGGAAGTATGCGATCTACACAATTCCAGGAGAATCCATGTGGTCTGTCATGCTTACGACAGATTTAAGAGGGGTAGGTTCAGCCATGGGAGAATGGGATGAATCTAAAGTTGCCGCTAATTTTGAAGTGAAAAGTATGAAAGCAGGTGCGACTAATGAAACCATGCTTATCAACTTTAACAATATCACCAATAACTCTGCTACCCTTGATATTTGCTGGGAAAATACTTTAGTGTCAATTCCAGTTTCTGTTCCATCAGATAAAATGGTTCAAGAGTCTATTGATAAAGTTATGGCAGGTCCTTCTGCTGGAGACTACTATAATGCAGCAAGATATTACAGAGAATCAGGTAAGGACTTGACAACAGCTTTAGAGTGGATGAATAAATCACTAGAGATGAACGGTGAAAAATTCTGGACTCTAAGACAGAAAGCTTTACTATTAGCAGATATGGGTAAGACTAAGGAAGCAATCGAAGTTGCGAAGAAGTCAATAGAAATGGCCAAGGAGGCTGGAAACATGGACTATGTAAAGAATAATGAGAAGTCTATTGCAGAATGGATGAAGTAATCAATCCAATTTGATAAAAAAGGGATGTATTTAAACAATGCATCCCTTTTTTTATTCACCTACTATAAGTTTTTAAATCATAAAACGATCTTAGCAGAATGCTACTTTATCCAGAGGATTTATTTGAGAAACTTGAGTTTGATAAAATCATAGCTCAAACACAAAAACACTGCAAAGGGCAACGTGCTAGAGATATCTTAGCAAAGCCAAGGATATTTAATCAATTGGAACGTGTCAACCGAATGTTGGATGAAGTACAAGAGGTTAAAACCATGTCTTCTTTAGGCAAGCCATTGTCCATTAGACCATACTATAATATAGATCAACCTTTGTTTTGGTTGAAGAAGATTGATTCTGTTTTAGAGATAGAATCAATTATTCAGATTTACGATTATGTTTGGGCTATTTATGAATTGGATAAAGAATTTAAAGTCCCTTCGGCGAGAGTTAATTATCCTTCAATTCATGAGATACTATTGCAAGTTAATTTTGATATTACTTTAATAAAGGCATATCAAAAGATTTTCAATGAGGAAAATGAGATTAAGGATGATGCGAGCCCTGAACTGAAATTGATTTCAAAACAAATAAAGTCAATGGAGCGAGAGCTTAATCGTTCTTTTGAAAAACAGATGACCGCTTTCGCAAATATGGGTTATCTAAAGGATAGTAAAGAAACTCTTAGAAATGGTCGTAGGGTATTATCGGTGAGCAGTGAACATAAAAGAAAAATTAAAGGAATTATTCATGATGAATCTGCAACAGGTAGAACTGTTTATATTGAACCAGAAGAAATCCTTTATCTGAATAATAACCTTTTTGAACTCGAAGCTCAACGAAGGCACGAGATCAGAAAAATTATCAAAGAGTTCTGTAACAAGCTGCGTCCATTTTGTGAAGAATTTGATATGTGGCAAAAAATCATTGTTAGATTAGATATCATAAACGCAAAGGCAAAGATGGCTTCAAAATACAATGGTAATAAACCTGAGCTTACGGATGAAATTGGGTTAGACTTGAAGCAAGCTTACCATCCTTATCTAGTATTGCTGCATCAGGAACAGGATAAAAAAGTTATTCCATTTTCGGTTAAGCTTGATAAAGAAGAGCGCATATTGGTAATAAGTGGGCCAAACGCTGGTGGGAAATCTGTAACCATGAAAGCAGTGGGGTTAATGTGCCTTATGTTGCAAAGTGGAATGTTAATCCCTATTTCGCCTGATTCAAAGTTTGGATTATTCTCGCACATTCTTGTCGACATAGGTGATCAGCAATCCATGGAAGATGATTTAAGTACCTATAGCTCACGTCTAAAGAATATGCAAATGTTCTTGCAGAAAGCAGGCAAGAAAAGTTTGTTTTTGATTGATGAATTTGGGAGTGGAACTGATCCGGCCTTAGGAGGAGCGATCGCAGAAGCAATTTTGCTAGAGCTAAAAAATAAAAAATGCCTAGGTGTAATCACCACCCACTATTCAAACATTAAAATGTACGCTTACGAAAACAAAGAGTTGTTGAATGGCGCCATGGAATTTAATAAAGAAAAATTGGCACCGACGTATAGATTGGCCGTAGGGAAGCCAGGGAGTTCATTTGCCTATGAAATTGCTCGGGGAGTGGGCTTGCCAGATCGAGTATTAAAGAATGCCCAGAAGAACGCTGGTATTGGAGCGAAAGAATTAGATGAACTTTTAAATGAACTGCAGGAAGAAAAACGAGTTTATGAAAAACGGTTAGCAGAAAATGAACTAGAGAAATTACAGTTGCAAAAATTAATAAACTCTTATCAAACAGCTTTTGGTGACTTAGAGTTTAAGCGTAAGAAGCTGAAGATGGAGAAGAAAGAAATTAAGTTGAATGAGCTAAATTCTGCGAAGGCGGAATTGGATCAAATGATAAAGGAGTTAAAGAAAGAAAAGAGGCTGGAAGAGCTAGAAAAGAAGGTCGAAAAAATTAAAGTCCAAAAACAAGAAGTGGTTGAAAATATCACTGAACTTAAAGAAGAAATATATTACAATGATGATTTTGATCCAGCAACCTTAAAGGTTGGTGATTTTGTGAAAATGCGCACAGGTGGAGAGACTGGAGAGATTTTAAGTATCGCAAAGAAGAAAGCAAAAATCTCCATGGGTTTTATGCAGGTCGATGTTGCTCTGAGAGATCTTGTGCCTGCAAAAACCCCGATTGAGCTGCGCAGTAAGTCCGTAAATATGGAAACTAAAGCAAATCCATTGCAGCTCGAAAGTAAACTAGATATTAGAGGTTATATGCCTTCCGATGCAATTGATACCGTGCAAGAATTCGTGGACAATGCATTGATGAGTAATTTAAGTACACTTAAAATTGTCCATGGGAAAGGAACTGGTGTACTGCGGAAAGTGATCTTGAAAAAATTAAAGGAATATAAAGACATTAAAAGTATAACACATCCTAAAGATGAATTTGGAGGGATGGGGGTGACCTATGTGGAGTTTTAGGAATCTGATTTAATGAAGGCTCATTGTAATACCGATCCCATGATTTGCAGGACCTAATCTTAAGCTAATATCTTCATTTACATCAAACTCAATCAGATGCCGATCAACAAAAGCATCGGCTATATTCAGGACATGTATTACGGCCAATCCAACATAAGAATAGTCACGAACCTTTTTTAGATTATCTCGTCTGGTTCTTAGAGCAGCGGCCGTAGTATAACCTTGCCATTCTGTGATTTCACCCCGAGCCATTCCTTTATATTTAAGATCAACTAGGTTATGTACTTGGGAAAAGTAAACTATGAATCCTATGGCTGTTCCTTCTAAACCCCATACTATAGGTGCCTTCAACCAACGCTTATTAAAAATCTGACCAGCCCCAGGAAGTATGGCAGAATACAGCGCGGCCTTTCCAGGGTTTCCTTCAAACATTGACAGAAAACCATCCTTCTCATCGGATTTTTTAGCGGTGTAAACGGTATTGTCATTTAATATTGAATCCTGACTTAATTCAACATCGTCAATAATTTGGGCAGTACTATTATAGCTTCCAAATAGTAAAATCAAAATAACACCGATGTAAGAAGAATGCTTCTTCATATGATTAGAAACGCAAAAAGATTACAGCGCATTTTGTTTGTTAACCTTCTTTATTAAATAATTGTACGTTTCCATCTGCGAGCGGATGGTTCCTTCAGATTTAGATTTTCTGTAATTGTTGTTTTTCTTGTAATGTATTCTCCTAGATTTTACATTGTCGAGCAACTGAATATTTATGATTTCCTTTATCTGTTTTTTGATTTTATCATCAAGAACAGGCACCATGGTTTCTATTCTATGATGCAGATTTCGGACCATCCAATCAGCTGATGATAGAAAAACAAGTTCTTCCCCGTCGTTGTGAAAGATGAAAACTCGAGCATGTTCTAAAAAACGATCTATGATTCCGAAGGCCTCAATATTGTTACTATAGTCAGGGATGCCTGGAATGATGCAACATATTCCGCGGACAATTAAGGTGACTTTTACGCCTGCTCTTCCTGCATCATATAATAGATCAATCATTTCGCGATCTTGCAAGCTGTTCATCTTTAAAATGATGGTTGCATCTTTACCATTTTTGGCATTTTTAATCTCGTTTTTAACCAAATTTTTGAGCTTTGGTTTGAGGTCAAAAGTTCCAACAGCAAGTAATTTGAAATCTTCTTTCGGTCTTTTCTTTGTCTCTAGATATTTAAATATTCTTCTTGCTTCCTTTAATAGGTCTTTGTTTGAAGTGAAAATTCCTATGTCAGAATATAACTTCGCAGTTTCTTCATGAAAATTTCCCGTACTAAAGAATCCGAAAAATTGTCCTTCCCCTTTTATTTCTCTCCGCACTAAGGCCATTTTTGAGTGGACTTTTAAGCCTGGTAAACTATAAAATACATCTACTCCTGCGGCCTCTAATTTTTCCCCCCAGTCAAGGTTAGCTTTTTCATCGAATCTGGCTTTTACTTCAATAAAGGCAGTAACCTTTTTCCCATTTTTTATGGCCTTCCGTAAGGCATTCATGATCCTTGATACCTTAGCCACTCTGTATTGGATAATCTTTATGTGAGTGACAGTAGGATCCTCTGCTGCTTGTTCAAAGAAGTTAATAACTGGTAAATATGAATGATAGGGAACATGAAGCAAATAATCTTTCTCATCAATTCTTTCAAATATATTCCCGTTGACTAAATCATTAATGATAAGCGGTTTCAATGCAGGCTCATGCAAGTCTTTACTTAGAAACTTAGCGAATTTAAAAAAGTCACTGTTATTATGATATCTACCTTCTGGAGTTAAATCTATCTCATCGATTTCAAAAACCTCCATTAAGTATTCTAGTAGGTGTATTGGCATTTCTCTATCGTATACAAGTCGAGAAGCCAGGCCTACTTTCCTCTTACTCAGGTTTTTTCTAATCTTTTCAATTAAATCGCCTTCGAATTCATCATCTATGTATAATTCAGCATCTCTAGTCAGTTTTATACTGAAACTATCAATTATTTGATATCCTGGAAAAATGTCTTTTTGGCAATGACGGATGATGTCATCTAACATCATAATAACCTCGTTTCCTTTTTTGTCCGAAGGAACAACAACGAATCTATTCGTAAAATCTGAAGGGATTTTTATGATCGAATGTTGAAGAGGAGCGCCAACCAGTTCTCGGTCCTTAAGTTCGACAACAAGGTACAAGGCACCATTATTTAAGAATGGTTTTATTTTGCTGCCATTCAAAAGCATTGGTTGAATAAATGGAATTACATTTTGGTCAAAATAGTTTTCAATAAATTCAATTTGCTGTTCTGATAAATTTTTTGGCCGCCCGATTGTGATGCCTTCCTTTTTTAAATCCTCAATGATTTCATTTTGGAAAATTTCGGAAAATTCTACTTGTTGAGCATTGACAGTATCTAATACATTAGTTAAGACTTCTAAAGGTTCAAAATCTAGACTCTTCTTAGTCTTCTTTCCAATTTTAATTAGGTTTTTTAAGCTAGCAACCCGCACTCGAAAAAACTCATCTAGGTTAGAAGAGTAAATTGCTAAGAACTTCATTCTATCGTAAAGGGGGACATTTCTATCTTTCGCCTCTTGCAAAAGACGATAATTAAAGGATAACCAACTTAGATCCCTATGTATGTAGTGTTCTTGTTTCAAAATTCTTGGGAGATTTCATTCAAATATTATAAAATTTAAGGTGATAAGACGATAATTAATCTTAAATTTTGGCCATGAGAAAAAAAATAATTGCAGGAAACTGGAAGATGAATTCCGATATCGATTTCGGAGTCGATTTTTTACAAAAAATCACTCAAATTCAACCACCTAGTGGAGTAGAGGTAATTTTGGGAGTTCCATTTATTTCTATCTATGAACTTTCGAAAGTTTCTGATTTTGTATCCATTGCAGCTCAAAATTGTCATCAAAAGGAATCTGGAGCCTTTACCGGCGAAATTTCTGTTAATATGCTGAAATCTGCTGGAGCTTCCCATGTAATCTTAGGACACTCAGAAAGGCGTCAGTATTTTAATGAATTTGATGAATTAATCCTTGAAAAGATGTCAATAGCTCTAAAGGCAGGGTTGAAAGTGATTTATTGTTGTGGAGAACCGCTAGATCAACGAGAAGCAGAGACACATGAAGCATTCGTTAAATCCCAATTGTCTGACTCAATCTTAAAGTTATCGGAAGATCAAATGAAACAGGTCGTTATTGCTTATGAACCAATTTGGGCCATCGGCACAGGTAAAACCGCTTCATCATCACAAGCACAGGATATGCATGCGTTTATCAGACATTTGGTGAAGGAGGAATTCGGTCAGTCTGTAGGTGAAGAACTTACCATTCTTTACGGTGGCAGTGTCAAACCTGCCAATTCAGAGGAGTTATTTGCGCAGCCAGATGTTGATGGTGGCCTTGTAGGTGGAGCCTCATTGAAAACAGAATCATTTCAACAGATTATCCAGTCAATGAAACCTGTCTAATCTCTCTTTCTTTGATATTAAATATTTCATTGATTTTCTTTTCTCTGTAGTCAAAAATTGCTTTAAGCTTTGACTTCACAAAAAGGACATCTGCAATACTTCCAAGAGGACCAAATGGAATAGAGTAGTTGACTATATCTGTCATTAAGGTTCCGTTTTCTGTTTCTTGAAAATGGTGTTGATGATGCCATACTTTATAAGGACCAACTAGCTGAGTATCAACAAAGGAAAAAGGAGCATTTACACTTGTAATTTCTGTCATCCAATTGATTGGTATGCCTAGTACTGGACTAACTTTATAGGTAATTATTTGACCAGGGTACATTTTTCCTTTATGTGGTGGAGATGTTATTTTGAAACCCATTTCATCAGGAGTAATTTCGGCAAGGTTTGCTGGGTCTTTAAAAAAGTTCCAGCATTCTTTGATTCCTGTGGGAATTAACTTTTCTCGTTCTAGTCTGTTTATGTGCATGGATGTAGAACACAGAAAGCTTAGAGTTGTTCAAAAATAAAGGGGCTGATTTAAACAATCAGCCCCTTCAAAGTATAAATTAGATTTCTTTTACAAGAAAATGAATTTGCCTCGAGCGCCACAACTAGCTTTTCCATAATAACCAATCCCCCAATTAAGTTCAAAAACTAAACCAGCAAAGAAATTATTGGTTGCTTGATAACCATTATTATAAAGATCAGCTTGGGCCAGTGGATAACCAGCTTCCGTAGCTACCGCTCCATTTACTATATCAGTAAGTCCATATTCAAAACGTAATCCAAAGATTCCACTGAAACTTCCATCCGTTCCTAATAGATATGTTCCGAATCCAAGTACACCTGAAAAGGCATTGTCATTATAAAATTCAGTATCATTTCGAATGGTCCCGTCTACCAATGTATTTTCTACATCTCTGATAAAAGACATCTTTGGTCCAAGTTCAAAATAACCTCTAAATCTACTCAACCTATAAAGAAGGTATACATCTGTGAACTTCCAGTCAACAATCGCATTGTCATTGCCATTGTTTGTTTCGAAGCTTGAACTATACTCTCCAAACATCACATCAACTGTAATCCCATGGTCTTCAAAATTGAATCCTAGTTTACCTCCGAATGCAACTCCTGTGGCAATGTCATAATTCCAATCAGGATGATCTAATATAGCTGTATTGATGAGTGAAGTACCCCCATATTGAGCTTTCACGCCTCCGTCAATAAAGAACCCTTGGCCCATTAGGCTGGCACTAAAAAGAAGGCAAAATGTAAATGTTATATGTTTCATATTTTGAAGTTTAATAGCACAATATATTACTAAAAATTTAAATATTAGAATCAGTTGGAGTCCAAGGTTTTTTTGAAAGTTTCATAACCTTCTTCTACGTTGTAACATTGAGTAAATCCTAATGATTTCATCATGTCCACCGCTTTACTGCTACGACCTCCCGATTTACAATGAACCAAGTAAATTTTGCTTTTATCTAATTCAGAAACTTTGTCTTTGAAGTCCTTTCCACGATAATCTATTTCAATTGCGTTATCAATTTTACCGTTTGCAATTTCTTCAGCAGTTCTGACATCGAGCACAACTGTATTTGCTGGAAATTCCTTAATAAGTGCAGCGGCGTCTGCGGATTTAAGATTCTTTAAAGTGGCTGCTTTTTTACTTCTGTCAGGTTTGATAGAGTTTTCAACGTTTCCTGACGATGCAGCTATTTGAGTCGGATTATTTTTGCATCCATAGATTATTATTAATAGCACTGCCGTGCAAATTTTTAATGCTACGTTCATATTACTTTTATTATTAGAATGATTAATTCGTTGCATCACCTTCCTTTTTTATTCCAAGAACATCTTTCATGTCAAAAATTCCTTTCTTTTTAAATATCCACTTGCAAGCTGTAAGGGCCCCGGCTGCAAATGTTCTTCTATCTAATGCTTCATGGCTAATAGAAAATGCTTCAAATGCAGAGTCATAGCTTACCGTATGACTTCCAACAACTTCACCTCGTCGGTACGAAATAATAGGTAAATTGTTAGATCCCAAAGTTATTGACTCAACAGTGTCTTTTAATTTCCAATCCTCTATTCTTCCATTATTCTTGATAAGATCTTCTGCCAAACTTATAGCCGTTCCACTTGGCTTATCTTTTTTGTGGATATGATGTGTTTCTTCAATCTTAGGTGTAAATTCAAATTGAGCAAATAATTGGGCAGCATATCTATTTAATTCAAAAGCCAAGTTCATCCCCAAACTAAAATTACTTGCATATAGAAATCCAGTTTGCGAAGAGATAAATTGATTAACTATAGAGCTATAATCATTCAACCAACCCGTCGAACCACAAACGGTATTTATCCGATTCTCAGCAAGTGTTTTTAGGTTTTTCGTAGCAGATTCAGGACCTGAAAGTTCTAATGCAACATCTACTCCTCTTAGATTTGAAGCATTTAATTCAGCTACGTTTTGAGAGTTTATTTTCATCACAACTTCAATCTCAGTGCCTTTTGTAAGCTCATTCACCTCTTTTCCTAGTCTGCCGTATCCAATGATAGCCAATTTCATAATTCAAAGAAAGGGAATATTTTATATATCTCTGATTTTTAGATAGATGTATATAATAGATCATTCGATATATAATTAATCTTATTATTGTGTCTTGAATTAAATTAAGACCCTTAATTTAGATTAATATAATGAATGCTGATGTCAGAGAATGAACTAGAGACAAACGAAAAATTAGGTTGGTTTAAGCGATTTAAGGACGGAATTCAGACCGCTACCAAGTTTAAGAAGGATACCCCAGATGGGTTATGGCACAAGTGTAAAGGTTGTGGTGAAACAGTCACTATTAAAGAACTCAAAGAAAATTTATACATCTGCCCGAGATGTGATCATCACACTAGGATTGGTTCTCTGGATTATTTTGAGATTCTTTTTGATGGTAAATACAATATTCATCTTGATGAAATAGTTTCCAAGGATTTTCTTGAATTCGTGGATATCAAAACCTATCAAGAGCGCCTAGAAAAAGCAAGAAACAATACGAATTTGCCAGACGCGATTTCAATTGCAATAGGCAAAATTAACAAAAGAGACATCTGCATTGCTGCCATGGATTTTAGTTTTATTGGAGGATCTATGGGCTCTGTTGTCGGTGAAAAAATATCTCGAGCCATTGATCTGTGCATCGAGCAAAGGATTCCGTTTATGATTATTGCTAAGTCGGGAGGAGCAAGGATGATGGAGTCAGCCTTTTCATTGATGCAGATGGCCAAAACTTCAACCAAACTTGCCTTACTGTCAAGAAATCAAATTCCTTATTTTAGTTTTTTAACCGATCCAACGACAGGAGGAGTGACGGCATCATTTGCAATGCTGGGGGATATCAACTTTTCTGAACCTGGAGCATTGATTGGTTTTGCAGGGCCAAGAGTGATCCGTGAAACCATTAAACGAGACCTTCCTGAAGGATTTCAAAGCTCCGAGTTTCTTTTAGAGCACGGTTTTTTAGATTTTATTGTTCATCGAAAGGAGTTGAAGAATAAAATTGGTGATTTGCTCCAAATATTTTCTATTCCGGAATTAGCTGACTAGTCTTTTGAGACGACTGTTAAACGTCGATCTAATGGATCTAAATTTTCAACGAGGAAGTCGATTAGACTCCAACCATATTCATTGATCAAGGGAAATATATTTTCTTTTCTTTCCTGAAGACTGTTTTCAGGAAAAATAGATTCATGTGTTTTAAGAATCCTATTTATGTGGATTTCCTGTTTACTCTTGTAAGCTTTTTTAATTTTTGCTTCAATTGCAGAAATCGATTTTTGTAACTTGGTTAACTCCGCTTTCGCAAATTTTTCTAAGGTTGGATCAGCACTTTTGGCTTTATCAATGATCGCACGGGTAATGGGCTCAATCTCTTTTCTATAATCTGCAAGTGAAATCTCTTGAGATACTTCAGATTCTAAAAATCGATTAGTTAGATTTTCCTTTGGATGAAAAAAGAAGTCTAATGACTTTTCAGCTTTATTAAGAATCTTGCTTTGATGACCGCTTAAAATCATAGCTGAATTTCTTCTGATAAGCACAGGGAAGGGTAGATTGAATTCTTCAAATTGCCTCTTCCTTTCAAGCCAATAGGCAATTTCCCCACCTCCTCCGATGTATGCTAAGTTTGGAATAATACTTTCTTGATAAAGCGGCCTCATGATAACATTGGGTGAAAAATGACCTGGGTTATCTTCAATTTCCTTAGCCATTTCGGCCTTAGTCCACTTTTTCTCAGCGCCTTGAAGACCATAGGTTTCGCCTTCTCTAATGATCCTAAGTCTTTGGCCTTGTTCTCTGTAGAAAAAATTAATTTCTCTGGCATGTGCTTGAGCCTTCCATCCAATTTTTGACAAGTCATTCTGGGTATGCTCTACCAAAGGCTGACTCTTCTGTTCTAGAACCTCCTGTTGTATTATGTGAGAAAATTTTTTCTTCAATCTGGGGTCGTCCATTGAAAGGATTACCAATCCAAATTTTTGAAAAATCTTATGGGTTAAATGTCTTGCAAATTCACTGTAATTCGTGGACTCTTTGGTTAAAGGGATTGTCTCTTCTTTTAACCAAGTTCCTGCCTCACTTTTGTCTCCTACAAGGGTAATAACCTCTTCGATGACGAACTCTAAATTTTCAGTATTTAATTTGCCTACAGAACCTCCATTCCATTCTGAGGTCTCCCATTGTATTTTATTCTTAAATACCTTTAAGTGATTTATTTCTTCAAAGTCATGATCTTCACCACCAGTTATAAAAAGAGGAATAAAGTTGTACTCTTTATGTTGATTTGCTAGTGTAGCACATAAATTTATTGCAGAGGCAATTTTAAAAATATAATAGAGAGGCCCAGTTAGAAGAGAGGGTTGATGTGCAGTAATGATAGTGAATGAGTTGGGCTTATTTAGAAGCTCGATATTTTTTAATGACTTTTCATTATTATTGAATCTACTGCATTGATCTGCAAGAACTTCGCACAACAAGTGTCTATCAATATCCTGATTTTTTTTAGCAGCTATGACGTCCTTAAAAGATTGAATTTCTGGTTTCCAAGTATAAAAGTCCTTTAACCCTGGGTCTAGGTTAATATAAAGAAGATCTTTCTTTGAAAAATGGGAAATCTGCTCGTAGGGATATTTTTTAAGTATCATTCAGTAAATTATGTAAGATAATTTGCGCAAATTTAGCTTTTATTTTCCACTAAAATTAGATGGTTCGCTTCTTACTCGAAAGAGGATTTTCTGGGTTACTTTCCTTATTACTCATTGTAGTACTTGTTTCAGGAATTATATTTCTTTCTCCTGTTGATCCAGCAACTTTAAGTTTTGGTCAGCAATTAACAGAGGAAGGGTTAGAGGCAAAACGAGAGGAGCTTTATTTAAATAAATCAATCTCTTCTCAAATCTTTCTATACCTCAATGATCTCTCACCAGTTTCTGTATATCCAAATGATTTAGATCAAGAAAGGAAAGACCATATTGTTATCAATCTTTTTCAAGGTGAAACAAGAAGTCTGTTTATTAAAAAACCATACTTAAGAAGGTCATTTCAAACTGGTGATACAGTTATTGGTATGATACAATCCGTACTTCCAAATACTTTGATATTAGCATCTTGCTCCATCATATTGGCTTCAATTTTAGGAATCTTGTTTGGACTGATTGCTGGATTAAATAAAGATCAAAAGATTGATGATTTGATCATCGCATTTTCTACCCTTGGTTATTCTGTCCCAAGCTATGTAAGTGCCATTCTCCTTAGTATTGTTTTTGGTTTTTATTTAAAAGAATACACACATTTAAACATGCAAGGCTCTTTAATTACCTTGAATGATTTAGGTGATGAGGTTACCATGTGGAGAAATCTAATTTTACCTTCAATCGCCTTGGGTGTTCGACCTGTAGCGGTTATTACTCAGATTACAAGAGCTTCCATGATTGATGTTATGGAGCAACCATATATTTTGACGGCTCGAGTTAAAGGAATAGGTATTTGGGAAATCGTTCGAAAACATATTTTCCGAAATATGATGAATCCAGTAGTAACCACGATTAGTGGCTGGTTTGCGGCTTTATTGGCTGGAGCTTTTTTTGTAGAAAGTATATTTAACTACAATGGGATGGGGTTATTGACGGTAAATGCATTGATCAATTATGATATTCCTTTACTCTTAGGATGCATTTTATTTATTGCATTAATCTTCATTATTCTAAATCTAGTCATTGATCTCATTTATGCTTGGCTAGATCCAAAGATTAGCTTGAGTTAGATTAATTTTTGGCGAATTCTATTGTGAGGAAGAATAACTGAGGCCTATAAAAAAGAAAAGAGCCGAATCGTTATTCGGCTCTGTGACTTGTAATTTAGGCAATTAAAAAACGTCGGAAATTAGAACGATGTTCCAATT
>JAHDGF010000018.1 GCA_020627785.1 Saprospiraceae bacterium | reverse complement strand
ACCAGTGGCTCCCGTAGGACCTTGACAATCTGCTGCATTATATACTCCATCTCCGTTGGTATCCTCCCCAGCATCATTTACTCCATTTCCGTTGGTATCCCAACAATTTATTCCATTTGATCCAGAAGGACCTGTTGCTCCTGTGGCACCAGTTGCTCCTGTTGGTCCAGTAGCTCCATCTGCTCCAGCAGGACCAATAGGACCCGTTGCGCCAGTAGCACCTGTAGGACCGATTGGGCCAATAGGACCCGTTGCCCCGGTAGCACCCGTAGGACCGATAGGTCCAATAAGACCTGTAGCTCCAGTTGCTCCCGGTGCGCCATCAGCTCCAGCAGGACCGATTGGGCCAATAGGACCCGTTGCTCCAGTAGCTCCAGTGGCTCCAGTAGGACCTGGTGCGCCATCAGCTCCAGCAGGACCGATAGGTCCAATAGGACCTGTAGCTCCGGTGGCTCCAGTAGCTCCCGGTGCGCCATCAGCTCCAGCAGGACCTGTTGCTCCAGTAGCGCCAGTAGCTCCAGTCGGACCAATTGGTCCGATAGGACCTGTTGCTCCGGTTGCGCCAGTAGCTCCCGGTGCGCCGTCAGCCCCTGCAGGACCGATAGGTCCAATAGGACCTGTTGCGCCAGTAGCACCCGTTGGACCAATTGGTCCGATAGGACCCGTTGCTCCGGTTGCGCCAGTAGCTCCTGGTGCGCCGTCAGCACCAGCAGGACCGATTGGGCCAATAGGACCCGTTGCGCCAGTAGCACCCGTTGGACCGATAGGACCTGTTGCTCCAGTTGCGCCAGTAGCACCAGTTGGACCAATAGGCCCAATAGGACCAGGTGCTCCAGTAGGACCCGTTGCACCAGTTGGTCCAGCTGAACCAGCTATACCTTGAGGTCCAACAGGGCCTTGCTTACCAGCTGGACCTTCTGGTCCAGTGGCACCAGTGGCTCCAGGAGAACCTTGAGGACCCGTTTGTCCAATAGGACCTTGGGGACCTGTTGCTCCAGTTGGTCCAGATGGACCAGGTTGACCCATACAATCAAATGCATTAAATGAACCGTCATTATTTACGTCTTCAGAAGGATCGGCAACACCATTTCCGTTTAAATCCCAACAATTGAGACCTCCTCCTACGATGGTAGTCCCAGCACAATCATATGCATCCCAGACTCCATCATTATTTACATCTTCTGCAGGATCGTCAACGCCATTGCCGTTTAGATCCCAACAATTTATTCCACCCATGCATACCCAACTTGGGCTGGTGTCAGTTCCAATATTCACTTCCAAACACATTGTTTCGGAATTGAAAATGATCGCACCTTTGAGAGGCGTGGGTATAGCATTCCTTTGGGCTGTGGTCATTCTTGGAGGTACGAAAGCTTTTGTAGTGCTTTCTAGCTCAAGAAGTGATCCGTCGTCTATTGTATTGGGATTATCTCCAATCTTAACCTGAGAATAGGTTATTTGAGTTGAAAAGATAACAGCTAATACTAAAAACGAAAGCCTCACCAGAATACTATTTTGAGAGTCCATCCCAAAATTTAAGGTGTTGGTAATTAGCTTCATAATTTAGATCGGTTAAAAATTTAAGTATAAGTTGATAATAAAATAGGGTCACCTAGGAGTACCTAAGTACCTGAGTTTAAGCAAGTCACAACAAAAATTGGTCGAAATAGGAGAAATTGGAGTGTCGATTACCTAGCAAAGATTAAAATTATCTTCCACATTTAGGACATAGCACCATCCAAAATGTCACATAATTAACATTTGTTTCTAGTGTTAACCACTCGGGCGATTTCTCCATTCTAGGCAACGAAAAATTGATAACAAAAGCTGCCTTGTATTCTATTGATGCTCTCTAAGTACTATATTGGGCTTTCTAAGAGAATTATAATATTTGCCTTGAGCGAACAAGAAAAACCTAAAAAAAGTAGATTCAGAAGGTGGTTTATCCTTTCATTGTGGCTAGGAGTCCTATTAGCCATGCTTGTAGCAATACTGGTACTAAGCTCTGTGTTGAGGGGCGATATGCCTTCATTTACTGAATTAGAAAATCCTCAATATGATCTTGCTTCCGTAGTTTTTGACTCTAAGGATCGGCCTTTCGGCAAATATTATATTGAAAACCGAGAACAAATAAAGTTTTCAGAGTTATCTCCATTGGTTCACGACGCCTTAATTGCAACGGAAGATGAGAGATATTATGGCCATTCAGGCGTAGATATTAAAGCACTTTTTAGAGTTGCCTTTAAAACGGTTTTATTTCAGCAAGAAAGTTCAGGAGGAGGGAGTACTATTACACAGCAGCTCTCAAAGTTATTATTCAAAAGAGAAAGTCTCCGTAATAAAGGAAGCTTTGCCAAGATCTGGGCATTGGTAAAGATTAAGGTAAAGGAATGGGCTGTCGCTGCTAGATTGGAAAAGCAGTATACTAAGGAAGAAATTATGATGATGTACTTGAACAAATTTGAGTTCATCAATGGTGCTCATGGTCTTCAATCAGCTGCCCAGACTTATTTTGGAATAGATCAAAGTGATTTAACAGCAGAGCAAGCTGCAACTTTGGTTGGAATGTTAAAGAATCCTAGTTTATATAATCCTAAAAGATTTCCTGAAAAAACTAAAGAAAGAAGAAATGTTGTACTCAGTCAAATGAGAAGAAAGGCCATCATATCAGAAGACGCTTTAGATAGTTTAAGTTTATTGAATGTAGATATGAGCAACTTTAAAAGAGCGGCTCATGATATTGGTCCTGCGCCACATTTTCGATCAGAGTTAACCAAATGGCTTCAAACTTTACTAAGAGAAGAAAAAATAAAAAAGCCAGACGGTGAATCTTACAATATATTCACTGATGGATTAAAAATATACACTACCATCGACTTGGATTATCAAAGGCTTGCAGAAGAGTCCGTGGGAGAGCATATGAAATGGAATCAAGACAAATACGATAAAGTGTGGAGAAACCTTGATCCATGGACCTATGAAGCTGATAGTATTCAATTAATCATAAGGGCTGATAGACTTAAAACAAAAGCAAAGGAGTCAGATCGATATTTAGCCTTACACAACCAATATCTTGGAGATCTCAAAGCCAAGGCTCAAGCTGAATTGGGCGATATTCCTTTGAATGAAAATGTAATTCAAGCGTTGATGGGTGTGAAAAAGAACTCAAAATTAAGCTCTTTGGTGTCAAATAAGAAGATAAGAAAGAGGCATGAAAAGGAATATGAAAAATTGTTGACACTCGAATTGTGGGATGACATTCAAGTCGCTTTTGAAGACCTTCAAAATAAGTTCAAGGAGGTATTCAGTACAAAGATTAAGATGACTGTTTTTGATTATAGTGAAGGTGGCGAGAAAGAAATTGAAATGAGTCCTATGGATTCTGTTAGGTTTCACAACAAGATTCTACAAAATGGTTTTTTGGCAGTTGAGCCATCAACAGGATATATAAAAGCTTGGGTTGGCGGAGTCGGATTTAAGTATTTTAAATATGATCATGTGAACAGTAGAAGGCAGGTTGGATCAACGATTAAACCATTTGTCTATGCTACTGCTATTTCGTTGCAAGGGATAAGTCCTTGTCAGGAATTCGAGGATATTCAATATACTATTGTTCCAGGGGATCCAAACCTGCAAGTTGATACAGTCTGGTCTCCATCAAATGCGAATGAAAAATTTACAGGCAACTTCTATAATCTATATCAGGGGTTACTTTACTCGAAAAATTCTATTACGGTACGATTGATTAAAGAAATGGGAAGTGTTGAAGTAATCCGAGAAGTATTAAATAATGTTGGGATTGATAAGAACTTACGGTATCCTGATGGACGATTGGTTGTACCAAGAGTACCATCGATTTGTCTGGGCTCAATGGATTTAACCTTAAAGGAAATGGCCGGAGCATATACGAGTTTTGCAAATGAAGGTGTTTATACAGAGCCAATTTTTGTTTCTCGAATAGAGGATAAAAATGGGAAGGTGTTATATGTAGGTGTACCAGAAAGGAAGCAGGCTATAAATCCGTTATATAATTCAGTGATGCTTGATATGTTACAGAATAATGTTGGAGGAAGTTACCGGATGGGAGTTAAGGTACCTATAGGTGGAAAAACTGGAACTACCAATGATTATTCTGATGGCTGGTTTATGTCAGTTACTCCTAATTTGGTGGCTGGCACATGGGTTGGAGGTGACGATAATTGGATCAGATTTTTAACCTTAGAAGATGGTCAAGGATTTATTATGGCACGACCAATTGTAGAGAAATTTTTTCAAAAACTTGAAAAGGATTCCTTGGCTGAATTTGATACGAAGGCAAAGTTTCCTTCGGCACCAGCTGGATTTTACAATCTAATTGATTGTGATAAATATAAACAAGTTCAACCAGAAGATGAGCAAAGAAACTTACTGGAAGAAAAAGAAAAATTTGATGAATTTGAGGAGGAGTTCGATGAAGAATTTGATGAAGAATTTGAAGAGGAGTTCGATGAAGAATTTAATAGATAACAAACATAAATAACTGAAAATCATACACTTATGAAACCTCATGTAACGAGTGCCGTTCACGCTTTTAGTTTAATAATTATAAGCATTATCGGATACCAAATAACCAAGTCTTACACTGCATTTATTCCATTGATTTTCGGAGCAGTATTGCTTCCCTTAAACAAAGGAATTAGGTTTGAAGATAAGATACAATCACACATTGCAGTTGCTTTAACCTTGTTGGTCACCATTGCATTATTTAAACCTTTTTCATCTGCTTTAGCAGATCAAGACATGGGAGGAATGATCCGTGTAGGGATTATGTTGCTTACAGGAGTGGTTGCTTTTATCAGTTTTATTAATAGCTTTATCCAAGCTAGAAAAAGAAAAAGATCTTAGTACTTGTAGATCAACTTTTCTAAAATTTTGAGGTAAGTAAAAGATCAATATCTGTGTATTTCAGATTAAATCTTTTTGCAATATAGGCATTGGTAACGCATCCCTTGTATGTGTAAACACCATTCCTTACACCTCTATTGTCAAAGAGTAAATTATCAATGCTACCTGTATTACCAGATTTAACCAAAACCGGAGTGATGATATTACTAATTGCGACAGACGCTGTACGTGGAACTTTTGATGCAATGTTGGGAACGCAATAATGTATTACGCCATGTTCTACGAAGGTAGGTGACTTATGACTTGTGACCTTTGAAGTTTCAAAACATCCTCCTTGATCGATGCTTACATCTACAGCTACGGAACCGCTTTTCATTTTTGAGATCATTTCATTGGTCACTAGTATTGGAGCTCTGCCTATTCTTGAGTGGACTGCACCAATCACAACATCTGCACTCATCAGTTGGTAACCTAGGTAAACAGGATTATAGGTGGATGTATGTAGCTGTCTTCCAACCAAAGATTGAATCCTCATTAACTTGCTCACTTCATTGTCAAAAATGCGGACTGATGCTCCAAGGCCAAGGGCTGTTTTGGTTGCAAATTCACCTACAACTCCTGCACCGAGAATGACTACTTTGGCGGGTGGAACACCAGAGACTCCTCCGAGTAATACTCCCCTACCGCCACTATCAGCTGCTAGCAATTCAGCAGCTGTCAGCATCGCGCTCATTCCTGCGATTTCAGACATAATTCTGACCACTGGGAAGGAACCGTCTTCAGATTTAAAATATTCCATTGCAATGGCCGTAATCTGCTTAGCTTGGAGTGCTTTGATGTACTCGTCGTTCATCATTGGCAGATGGAGTGGAGAAATCAGAAATTGATTTTTGGCACATAGTTTTATTTCCTCCATGGTTGGAGGTGCAGATTTAACTAGTACCTGACTTTTAAAGACTTCTTGATTACTTTCAACTATTTCAGCTCCGGCCTCAGAAAAATCATGATCTGTAAAGCTGGACTTTTCGCCAGCTCCTCTTTCGACTAAAACTCTATGTCCATAGCCTACTAAGGTTCTGATGCTATTTGGGACTAATGCAATTCTATTTTCTTGCAGGGTCGTTTCCTTAGGAATGCCTATGGTAATGCTCCGTTGCTTTCTTTCCATAAAAATGGTCTCTGCTTGGGTCTGGTATTGACCTTCAGAGAAAAAGGATGAGAATCCTGGTTTTGATCCGTCCGGTGTCATTGATTTTATATTGGTTTCAAGTCGTTTTAAAAGATAGTGAAATCTTTCAAATAAATGTTCTTAAAAGTTGATTGAGTATCAAACTTAGTGATTAATTGAAGTTTATTTTTCTATTCTGATTGGGAAGCACTTGAATTTTAAGGGTATGGTGATTTTCATCAAGGAGAGGCTCTATGAGTTGTGGCCATTCAATTATGATCAATTCACCACTATCCAAATATTCTTCAATTCCAATATTCAATGCTTCTTCTGTTGTTTCTAGTCTGTAAAGGTCAAGGTGATAGATTTTTTTTCCTTCTGGTAATTGATACTCATTTATTAAAGAAAAAGTCGGTGATGTTACTTGATTTTTGGCATTAAAGGTTTCCATTAAATATTTGACGAAAGTCGTCTTCCCAGCTCCCATATCACCATAGATTATAAGAATCGAATATTTCATGTTTTCAAGCAATGAACTAACTAGGTTTTTCCATTGATTTTCCTCTGTAATGATGGTGTTAATTTGACTCATTTTTTCGTTAAATCTGTGGTGAAGTTATTTTTAATAATTTGGGACACAACTAATTAATTCTGAAATAGTTATAATTTATAGAATAAATGGTTTTTTCTCTAAATATGCCTATTTAAATCAATAGGTTTTCACGTCTGGAATCGTATATTTGCACAGCATTTCTTAAGCGATATTAAATCACAAAAATGGCAGAAAATAAAGGTAATTATAGTGCTAATAATATACAAGCACTTGAAGGACTAGAGGCGGTAAGAAAAAGACCTGGTATGTATATTGGAAGTACCGATTCCAAGGGGTTACATCACTTGGTGTGGGAGGTCATTGATAACTCCATTGATGAGCACCTGGCAGGTCATGCTAGTCATATAGACATGATCATCCACGAGGATAATTCAATCACTGTTAAAGACAATGGAAGAGGTATTCCAACGGGTATGCATGAGAAACTGCAAAAGTCTGCTTTGGAAGTTGTCATGACAGTTCTTCACGCCGGAGGAAAGTTTGATAAAGACACATATAAGGTATCGGGTGGTCTACATGGTGTAGGTGTATCTTGTGTAAATGCACTTTCTAGTTATTTACGTGCAGAGGTTCATAGGGGAGGTGAAGTGTTTGAACAAGAATATGGCCAAGGGAAACCTAAAGCAGATGTAAAGGTTATCGGAAAAACTGATCGAACAGGAACGACCGTTACCTTCAAGCCAGATGGAGAAATATTTGAAACTTTAGTCTATAGTTTTGACACTCTAGCAAATCGAATGAGGGAGATGTCTTTCCTAAATAAGGGATTACATTTATCCATGACTGACGAACGAGAGAAGGATGAAAATGGAGACTTTAGAAGAGTAGAATTTTACTCTGAAGGAGGACTTAGAGAATTTGTAACCTTTGTTGATGAAAGCAGAACTCCATTAATTTCAGAACCTATTTATGTTGTCGGTAAAGAAGAAGGAGTAGAGGTTGAGGTTGCGATGCAGTACAACACCAGTTTTAGTGAGAATATTTATTCCTTCGTAAATAATATTAATACGCGAGAAGGTGGTTCGCACGTTAACGGATTTAGAAGAGCGGTAAATAGAGTTTTTTCTAAATATGCCGAGGACAATGGAATGTTCAGCAAATTAAAATTCAAGGTTTCTGGTGAGGATTTCAGAGAAGGATTAACTTCTATTGTTTCAGTAAAGGTACCTGAGCCACAATTTAAAGGTCAAACCAAAGGGGAACTTGGAAATGCAGAAGTAACTGGAATTGTGTCAAGAGCAGTGGGTGAGGTTTTAGGACACTACCTAGAAGAACACCCAAAAGATTCAAAGAAGATTATTGAAAAAGTCATCTTAGCGGCTACGGCAAGACATGCTGCGAGAAAAGCTAGAGATCTAGTTCAGAGAAAGAATATTTTAACAGGCAGTGGACTACCAGGTAAACTTTCGGATTGTAGTTCTAAAGATCCTGTAGAAAGCGAGATTTTTCTTGTTGAGGGAGATTCAGCCGGTGGAACAGCTAAACAAGGAAGAGATAGAGGATTTCAAGCAATCTTACCACTAAGAGGTAAGATCTTAAATGTGGAAAAAGCACTTGAGTATAAGATTTATGAGAACGAGGAGATTAAGAATTTATTCACTGCATTGGGAGTAACGATTGAAGATAAAGATGGAGAACGAATTCTGAATACAGAAAAGTTGAGATACCACAAAATCGTTATCATGTGTGATGCCGACGTCGATGGTAGCCACATTGTAACATTGATTCTTACTTTCTTATTTAGATATATGAAGCCTTTAATTGAGCAAGGCTTCATATACATTGCAGCTCCTCCATTATATCTAGTCAAGAAAGGAAACACCAAGGTATACGCTTGGAATGATGAAGAGCGTGCAGAGATTACTAAAAATCTGGGTGGAGATGATGGCCAAGGAGTTAAGATTCAAAGATATAAGGGTCTTGGTGAAATGAATGCGGATCAATTATGGGAAACTACGATGGACCCTGAAACCAGAATTTTGAGACAAGTAACCATTGAAGATGTCAATGAATCAGATCGTATTTTCTCTGTCTTGATGGGAGATGAAGTTCCACCTCGACGTAGATTCATCGAGAACAACGCTAAATATGCTAATATTGACGTGTAGTTAGTATTGGTTTAACTCATTGGAGTTATAATAATAAGCCAAGCCTTGGATTTCCTCGGCTTGGCTTATTTATTGCTGTACTTTAGGTATGTATAAAGTAAAGGCTGGCATCATTGGATTAGGTAGATTGGGCAAAGAATATGCTCAATTAATTAAGAACCATGTAAAACATGTTGATTTATTAGCTGCCTGCAGTCTTAATCAAGAGGAACTAGCATTTGCGAAAAGCAAACTTGATGTTCAATATACTTATACGGATCATCACCAAATTGTCAACAATCACGATCTGGATGCCATTTTCTTAATGAGTCCACCAGTACACCATGCCATGCATTTGATTGATGCTGTCAATGCGGGGAAACATGTATTTACAACTACCCCATTGGCCACAAACGTAGATGACTGTAATACCGTTATAAAAACTGCTAAGAATCGTCCTTCACAGGTAGTGATGATAGGATTTGAGCATAGGTATTATCAAGCGTATAATCAAGCCAAAGCGATCATTGATAAAGGCCAGATCGGAGAGGTGATTATGATTAATAGTTCGACTTTTGATAAGGAAAAGACAGACATGTACTATAAGCAATACGGTGTTGATGCTGGTGGTATATTCATGGAGCTAAATATCAAAAATTTAGACATCGTTCGATGGCTATCAAATAAGGAGATAGAGTCTGTTACTTCTACTGGAGGAAGTTTCAAGTATGAATTATTTGATCGATTAAATGATGCAGATTCTGTTATGTCACTACTAGAATTACAAGGTGGTGGGATGGCAAATGTCGCTGCATCCCGCTTGTCGCAAGATGGATTCAATTTTAAAACATCGGTATTCGGAACAGAAGGAAGTCTGGAGATATTAAATCAGAGTTCGTCGGAATCCATCATTATGCACGATACGAAAGGTGTCAATATTAAGATTCCCCAGACTTATTTTGAAAGGTTTGAGCCCGCTCTGCTTGCGCAGGCAAATGACTTTATACAATGTATACAAGAGTCAAAAAGACCAAGTGTAAGTCTTGAGGATGGATTAGAAGCAACGAGGGCTGCAGTAGCTATGACCAAATCGTTTTTAATGAAAGAAAAAATCCACTTAGAGCGCTAGAGAATCTTTCCATATCTCAGCCATTCTTTCTCATCGTAGATGATTTCTTTTTCAAAAGTAAATCCGCATTTTTCTAATACACGAATGGAGCCGATATTAGGACGCATGGCATTGGCAACTACGCGTTTTAGATTTAAAGTATCTCTGCCATACTCAAGGCAAGCCATTGATGATTCTGTTCCATAGCCTTTGTTCCAAAATTTTTGATGAAATCGAAAACCTAGATCTACTTCATCTTCATCTGGATGATACTTTAAACCGCACCAACCGATGATGTCACCTGAATGCTTTTCGATGGTTGCAAATCTTCCATAGCCCCATCGAACGTAGGTGTTTTCATGGTAGGCTGTGTAAAAGTCTATTGCAGCTTTAATGTTTTCAAATCTTTTATCTCCTGTATACTTTAGGACTTCCCAATCTTCATTTAATTCATACATGTTCTGACCATCCTCTGGTATAATCCATCGAAGTACTAATCTTGGAGTTTCAAGGATTATCTTAGTATCCATTATTTATACCTTTCTCAATTGCGGGAACACCTTCCCTCATCCATTCTGGCATTGGTGCATCCATTAGGTAGTGATCAAAAAATTGTTCCATTCTACGATTAAAATCTACACGGTTTTGTCTTTTGAGAGGCCAGTGTGGCTCATCGTTATAATTTAGCATCCATGCTTCTTTATTTAATCTTCTCATGGCTACAAAAAACTCAATGCCTTGATACCAAGGTACAGCTCCGTCCTTGTCATTGTGCATAATTAATACAGGAGTTTCGATCTTATCAATATTAAATATGGGTGAGTTCTTCAAGTAAACTTCCGGGTCTTCCCAGAGTGTTGCTCCTAATCTACTTTGTGTGTGCTCATATTGAAACATTCTACTCATACCACTACCCCATCTGATTCCACCATAAGCACTGACCATATTTACCACGGGGGCGCCAGATTCTGCGCACCGGAAAATATTAGTTTTGGTTAATAGATGTGCAATTTGATATCCTCCCCAACTGTGTCCTTGTACCCCCATCCTTTCCTCATCAATAAAACCTTGCTTTGTAAGGGCTTCGACTCCTGATAAAACAGCATCTACACAGCTTTCTCCTGGCTCGCCTACTCTATATATAATATCAGGATTAAAGATGACATAACCTTTATTTATATAATAAGAATAATTAATCGTGGATCTATGTGGAAAAGGTGCTCTATGTCTATGCAAACCTCGACTACTTTTTTCATAAAAATTTACAATCAGTGGATACTTTTTCCTTTTATCAAACCCATCCGGAACAAACAGCATTCCTGTGAGCGTATCACCTGTCGGGGATTCCCATTGCATCTGACTAGCAGAACCCCAAGCATACTCCTTCTGCTGTGGATTGATGTTACTTATCTTCAAATTTTCTGAAAAATTCTCGAGTGTTGTAATTCTTAGGTCGGGGAATTCTTTAAAATTGGCCCTAGTAAAAACGATGTCATTACTATTTTTTGCCTTCAGGATATTTCTTGAGTACGTGTAAGGACCAGAGGTTAATTCTTTAATTTCTCCTGAAGAAAGATTGAGCATTGCTAGACCTTCCGACTTATCATTTTCTCGTTGAAAATTTACTAGGATGGTTGTATCCATAGGAAGTACATCAATCTCATTATCTAATTCTACGTATCGGTAGAAGGTTTTGGTTTCTCTTCCGTTGGTCAATCGTTTTGGCTTCGTAATATTCTTTGGATCTAACAGCCAAAGATCGTACTTATCATAAACGATAAGACCAGCGTCCTCTTCTAACCAAGAAAGCCAACCATAATTCCAAGCGTCCATAGGTCTATCATTCTCTTCATCGTAACATTTCTGTTTGCTTGGGTCTGTAATTGCCTTTTGCTTTTTAGATTTAAGATCTAAACTGTACCAAACAGAATCTGATCTACTATACCAAAATCCATACTTACCTTCTGGGGAAACAGATGGTGAACCGTATAATCTTTCAATGATTTTTTCTTTTTTACCGGTGGTTTTATTCACTAGGTAAACATCATTGTAATCGTGTCCTTCCCAGCTTACGTATTTTTGATATTTCTCATCATTGAAACCGATCAGTGTATTATGTTCTAAATCCTTATCGAATCGGATCACGGGTACTTCCTCGGATTCCAGACTTACTACCTTATTCCCGGTCGTAGAATAAATACAATCGTACGCTTTTTTCTTTTCTTGATCGGCTCTCACCTCTTGCTGCGTATATAAAACTTGATCTGTGTGCGACCATACTTCCACATTTACAATTTCATCCTCTAGGATATTGGTATCTTGAAGCATGGGTTTAGGCGAAACTCCAAAAATTAATTCGGTACCAGACTTTGAAAATACTGGTTTTCTATGCTCATTTAGAATCCAATCTTTGGGCACGAAAGATTCAGTACCATCACAAATTTTATATAAGCTATTCCCTGTTGACCATTTATACAATTCAAATGGAGCAATCTGAGCATCTGTGGTATCTTGATTGACCATGAATGAAACAAAGTCACCATACGGGTGAATACTTAAATGTTTGTAATCTCCCTCTAAAGTTGAAACATCCAGTACTTCATCTGGATCTATGTGTAAAACTTTCAGACTTTTCTGCTCTAGGGTATCCGTTCCGGTTTGAAGAAAAAGCACAGATTTAGACTCCTCAGCTAAGGTGTACTCTGTAACATAATCGAAAGTAATATTTGTATTTTTTTTCAGGTTACGTACTTCAAGACGAGAACCATTTTCTTTACTTTCTTTTCTTGTTTTTACTTTTACTGAATCTTTTTCTATCACCTTAATTTCTTCACCTTCAGTTTTCACCTCTGCACTTACAATCTTTGGTTTTTCTTCAGTTTCCTTTTTATCTGCCTTGTATTTTATTGCTAATAGTCCTCCCATTTTTGAAGGCATCTTATAGCCTTCGATGTTACCAATTTTTTCGATTGATTTAGTCTTCAGATTGAAAATACCGAGAGTATCTGAAGGCATGTCTTTCTTTTTCGTTTTTTTCCTTTTTAAATTTTCAATGGTATCTAAAGGGGGCTTAATTAAAAAAGCTATGATTTCATTATCTTGATCAAAGGTGAAGTCTGAGGATCTCTCAAAATCATAGGTTTTCATATTTCTTGTATCATAAAGAAATAAGGTTTTATCTCCTTTACCAGGCTTTGAAACATACGCTACCCAATCTCCATTGTTTGAGATTTCTTTTTCTGATATGGAATTCCATATATCGAAAGTTGTATGGTCCATCTTTTTTTGAGCAGAGGTTACATTTGCGCAAAGCAGAACGAAAAGAAAAAATAACTTATGTTGTAAGCGGGTGTTCATATTGATAATTTAAGGTTTAACTTAATCCTAATAAACGTAAAGGCGAATCTATCACCTTATATTGTGATTTAATAAACAAAATAGACAATTGAAGATAAATATCGCATTGATTGCTCATGATGGTAAGAAAGCTGAAATGGTTTCCTTTATTCTGCAGCACAAAAAAGTGTTGAATCACGCCACTTTATATGCCACTGGAACTACAGGAAGTCATATAGAAAATGAGGGATTTAAAGTTGAAAAATTATTATCTGGGCCTCTGGGCGGCGATGCTCAAATTGCTTCCTTGGTTGCAACTAAAGCTCTGGATTTAGTCATTTTCTTTAGAGATCCTCTTGACAAACATCCCCATGAACCAGATGTACAGATGCTGATGCGTCAATGCGATGTACATAATGTTCCATTGGCCACCAATCCTAAATCAGCTTTTTATATTTTTAAGGGCATAGAATCAGTCTTTGAAGAGTAAAAATGACAACGAAGGATTATAAAGAACTATTACCACGAATTCCTACCGATCCTGGGGTGTATAAATACATCGACAAGGAGGGGACTATTTTGTATGTGGGTAAAGCAAAGAATATTCGAAAACGGATAGGTAGTTACTTTGGTGAAAAGAAAAACCAATATTTTAAGACGAGAGCACTGGTAAGAAATGCAGATCATTTAGAATTTACCGTGGTGGATACAGAGCAAGATGCTTTGCTGTTAGAAAATACTTTAATCAAAAAGTATCAGCCTCGGTATAATGTCAACTTAAAGGATGCCAAATCATATACTTACATATGCATTAAAAAAGAACGATTCCCTAGAGTCTTTTTTACTCGAAAAGTTATTAGAGATGGTTCGACCTATTTAGGACCTTATACTTCGAAATTTAGAGCGCGCATAGTGCTCGACATTGTAAAAAAACTTTTTACGCTGAGGACTTGCAACCTACAACTAAGTGAATCAAATATTCAGAAGGGAAAATTTAAAGTTTGTTTAGAATATCATATCAAGAATTGCAAAGGACCATGTGTAGGTAAAGAATCTGAGGAGGATTACGATGCGAAAATTTTGCAGATAAAAAATATTCTAAAAGGAGATTTCAAGCCTGTTAGGGATTATTTGAAATCAATGATGATGTTGTTTTCTGATCGGATGGAATTTGAGCTTGCCCAGGATGTTCAATATAAGTTAGGTGTGCTTGAAGACTATCAGGCCAAATCGATGGTTGTAAATAATTCCATTGAGGATTTGGATGTATTTGCATTTAGGGATGAAGAAGATAAGGCATATGTAACCTATATGAAGATTGTAAATGGATCTTTGATTAATACGGACACCGTTGAATTGGAAAAAAATCTGACCTTACAACCGAAAGATTTATTACAATTTGCGATTGACAACTTGCGCACTAAATTTAATAGTGTTGCGAAGGAGGTCATTGTGCCGATCGAGTTAACACTGATTGAAGAAAATATCCAAGCCATAATTCCTCAGCGGGGTGAAAAGAAAAAGCTGCTTGAGCTAGCGGAGAAGAATTTGAATTATTATGTGTTGCAGATGAAAAAGGATCAAGCGACCCGTAAGAAAAAAATTACCTCAGCCGAGCGAATTCTAAATACGCTGAAATCTGATTTACAGATGGACGTGCTTCCTTATCATATAGAGTGTTTTGATAACTCTAACATTCAAGGTACTAATCCAGTGGCCAGTTGTGTCGTATTCAAAAATGCGAAGCCTTCCAAAAAAGATTATCGAAAATTTAACATTAAAACTGTTGTTGGACCCGATGATTTTGCCTCTATGGAAGAAGTGGTATATAGGCGATATCGTCGACTACTTGAAGAGGACGAAGGTCTGCCCCAATTGTTGGTTGTTGATGGAGGTAAAGGACAATTGAGTTCTGCAATGAAGAGCATCAATTTGCTCGGGCTCAAGGAAAGAATTTTAGTGATTGGTATTGCGAAGAGACTGGAGGAAATTTATTTTCACGACGACCCCATTCCAATTTACATCAATAAGAAATCTGAATCATTGAAGTTGATCCAGCAGCTTAGGAATGAGGCACATAGATTTGCGATTACCTTTCATAGGGATCAAAGATCTAAAAATATGATTAAGTCATCCTTGACAGAAATACCTGGTATTGGAGAAAAAATATCTCAACAGCTCTTAGGTAGTTTTGGTAGCGTAGCTGTGATTAGAGATCAGAGTCTTGAAGCTTTACAAAGTGTCGTTGGAAAATCTAAAGGAAAATTAATCTTTGATCATTATCATCACAAAGAAGAGTAAATACCATAAATTACTTCAATGAATTACTTCCAAATTAAACCACAAGGTCTTAAGTTAATCTTTCCACTTTTTATTTGTTTAAGTTTTATTGCTTGTCGCAAGGTTGAATTAAATCTGGATGACACCGCCATCCCAGTTCTAATTTCTGATGAACTGACAGGAAATGCGGATTGCGATTTCAATTCTGGTACTTCAAGTTGTGGGGATGGATTTGCCTTAATAGATATTTGTATTGAATGTACGGCCTGCCTTACGGACGATCGTTTAGATGCGTACAGAACCGTGAATATATATTTTGAAGCCTTACCAAGAAGGGATGGCGAACGAATTACAACGGTTACTTCTGGTCCAAATTATGATTTCCAAGAAACCATCTGTGTTCCAATCATAGAAGGACAAGAATCTCAAATTATTGGTTTTACTTTAACGAATGTAAATGAACCAACCTTAATCAATCAATATTCTGTGTTTGATAATATTACTTTAAACTCCAATGGGGTTACCAAATACCATAAAGATATTGTTGTTGATGATTTGTGGGATAAGCCCTCTTGTGATGATGATCCAAAAATTGTTTGGGAAAGAGATCCAACCGAAGACGAAAGTGCCAATGTTGAATATATTTATTGCATCGTAGGCAGTATTGGAGATTGCACTTTGGTTTCGACTCCTCGTTCGGAATTTGATATTGAAACAGCAGTTGAAACGATGAAAGAATCTTATCGCAGTACACATAATGCTTTTGGAGGTGTTCCATGTAGTGGAATCTATGTGAGTTTTTAAATTATTAATTTTTATTTATTCTTTTATAAATATAAATGGCTATGAAAATCTATGTACTCTTATTAATATGTCTTACAACACTTGCATGCCAAAAACCTGATATTGAATTAAACTTAGATAACAAAGAGCTTCCTGCACTGATCGCTGAAAATCTACAAGGTGATTCTGATTGTAATATTTCCTCTACAATTTCTGACTGCCCAGATGGATTTGCTCTCATTGATCTTTGTATAGAGTGTACGGCATGCCTTACGGATGACAGACTTATCGGACATCGGACTGTAGAAATATTTATGGAATCACTCCCTAGAAGAGATGCGCAGAAAATTACGACAGTAACCTCGGGACCGAATTATGATTTCCAAGAAACCATTTGTGTGCCAATCATAAGTGGGCAGGAATCGCAGATCATCAGTTTTTCATTAAAAGAGTCAACGACTGGTTTTCCGGATTTTAGTAATATCCATAATTTTATTATTTATGATAATGCAATCTTAGCAGAAAATGGAACAACTAAGTATCATAAAGATATCGTTGCGGAAGACTTATGGGATAATGCACTTTCATGTGACATTCAAGATTTCAAAATTGCTTGGGAAAAAGAACCCGTCGCCACTGAAGAATTTACAATAGACTATAGCTATTGTATTGTGGGAAGCATCGGGGAATGTAATACGGTTTCAATTCCACGAACAGATTTTGATTTAGAGATTGAAATAGAAGAGATAAAAGAATTCTTTCAAAACCAAATAAGGTTTAATTCTATTCCTTGCAGTGGAATCTATGTGAGTTTTTAGTGATCTGATTAAAATCATTTCTCACAAGATTTTATCGCTTGCGCAAATGAAACCTTCGCTCTAAAAATTATTATTTCAACTTTTAGTAGGCTCAACTTCTTTTCAAAATTGTATGTAAGTTTTGATTTTAAATCTAATGGTCAATAATATTTATGGAGAAAATTTCATGTGAGTTGATTTAACGGTATGGGGCTCTTCTATAACTCAAATTTGTGCAAACAAAATCTAAGAAAAAAACCTTTCTTTTGTTTCTTCCCATATCACATTCAATGAAAATTGATTTCAGCAGCCTAGTCTTACCTGTTAAATAAGTAAAAATTCCACCACTCTACAAGTCACACTATTCAACAATCATCCTTATACGTATGGAGAATTGAATCTCCAATAGACTTAGTTATTTATAACCTAAAATTATTTACGTATGAACCTACCCAAGCTCTTCTCGCTCCTTCTTTTATTTGGACTATTAAATGGTACAATTGCCCAGACTACCAATGAAGATTACGGAGGCTATGATATAAAGGCAGATAATTACAATTACGATCAAGACTTGCATGAGTATTATAAGGCGATGCAATTGTACATTCTCGACAAATCTGCAGAACCAATGCCATCTGCTTTAAAGCAAATGATTGCAGATGCTGAAAATGATGGCGTTAATTTTACTAAAGGCAGTATGGTGCATCTTATCAGAGAATATTGGACTTTGGAATATGTGAAAAGTTTTCCACAACCCACTCGTCAAAATTCTGCAGAAAATGATTTACCAACCATCTGCGACAATGGAGGTTTTGAGGATGATTTTACCGGATATGAAAGATATAAATCAATTAGCAATTTAAATTTCCCGAAATGTGAACCAAAGATTGGATCTTCACTTAATGGGTACTTTCCAGTCGATTGGATTTATTTGGATATCATACCAGCTACCTATCCTAATGACCATCCTTTTGATTTTAAAATTATGAATCCAGGTTTAGACCCAAACATTGATCCGACCTATACAATTGAACAGGTTCTTTTTGGCAATAAATCACTTAAGATAAATGAAAATAGACATAGCTTAGATTATGCATGTACACATGGACAAAATGGAATAAACAAAATTACCAAAGAATTTGTGGTTGACTCTTCCACAGAAATTTTTGCCATATGGTATGCATGTTTGTTACAAGACCCAACTGGGCATGAAAATAAAAAACCATACTTCAGCATAAAATTTTATGACAGCAACGATGAAATAGTGGATGAATTATGCTGGGATTCAACTGAAGATTTTTTTGTGGATGTACCACCATCTAATCAATCTTGTGATACAATTGCAGAGGACCTAAAGCTACAACCTTGGAAATGTGATATTTTTAATTTTACAGGTTATACTGGGCAAAATTTACGTCTTGAAATCACAACTGCTGACTGTGGGCAAGGGGGACACTTTTCGTATGCATATATAGATGGGATTTGCGATCAGTGTGTACAGATTGATATTAAAGGTCATCCAGTTATGTGCGAAGATTATGAAGTTTGCGGGACTTATACAACATATGACACTGGTGGGACTACTTTACAATTAGACAGTCTTTGGGCAATTCTTTATTCCCAAGATAGTACCGAAATGATTATTCCAATTAATAACATAGATCTAATCACACAAAGTTTTTGCTTAACAATTCCAAAAGAAGAAATTGCTTTGGACAGTTGTTATGATATACGAGTTTTTGGCACTTTCAGTGATGGTACTGGACGACCACTAAACATAGGCAGTGCCTCTCTAAATTCTGGTCCTTACAATGATATATGTTCAGATGACTTGTTTGGTGATGTTCCACTTAACTATTTCATCAATACAACCTGTTATAACATTGGTGATCCAATGGATATTACAAATGACCAGTTTAGTTTTGAACTCATTATAGATATGCCAATTTATAATTCGTATAACTGGGAAATAATAATGGATGGTGTTTCTACAATTGCTCAAGGAACAGGATCGGATACAATCATTTCTGGTCCTTTCAATTATCAAGACTGTCACTTCTTTGATCTGTATGTCCCAGAACTAGATAAAGCTTATCCAATTCAATTAGAATATGAATGCGATGGTTGCGTAAATAACTTTCGAATTTGTCAAAGCCAAATTGACTGTGAAAGCTATGGTAGCCCAGATCCTAATGACCATACATGGTCAATCACCTTTGAAATTGAAGGTCCAGAAATAGGACAATGGTTTTCTACAAATGGACTAACTGGACAATACAATACTCAATACACTTTTCAAATGGGCCCACTTAATAATTATGGAAATAGTGTAACTTTTGAAATTATAGGAAAACAATCAGGTTGTAGATTGTTTTATACTGTTGAACTACCTGATCGTTGTATAGAATGCAATTTAGATTATGAAATAATTATAAGTGATTGCAAAGAAAATTCATGCGAACTTGCATGTTATTCAGATCCTGTATATGAAGTTTATGTACAATATCCATCAGGATTACTTACTTGCAAACCAAATTTCTGTCAGGTTTTAAATCAAGGAGAATGTGTGCCTATCGATATTTTTGGACATAATAATGGTATTTACAATTTAGGTATATACGATGTTGGAGATGGTCCATGGACTCTAAGAATATTTGATTGCGATGGCTGTTCTGAGGATATTGTCATATGGCCACCTGATTGTCAAGACCTTAGAGATCCGAACAACATAAATCCGATTAATTTACATGCTCCAACAGCTAATGAAAGCGAAGATAATTTCTTATTTGTTCCAAATCCTACCAATGGAAATTTAGAAATAGTGGTCAAAGATTTAGACGTAGAGAATATGGACATTGAACTATATTCGATTTATGGAAAGCAAATGATGGCCATAAATAAAGAAATTAATAATCTAAAAATTGATATTCAAACTTTGCCAACAGGCGTATATCATTTAGTGATAAAATCAAATGGGAAATTACTTACCATTGAAAAAATTGTAAAAATCTAAGCTCCAAATAAAGGCACCTCCTGTAGCGGGAGGTGCCTTTATATTTTCAATCCCGACAAGTATCATTGTTGGGAATAATTAATTGGAACCAGTTAAGCTCAGCCTTGAGCTAAAAAATCAAAACAATAGTCGTTCAAATTAATACAGTTTCAAATCCAAGCTCTATTCTCTTCTTATCTCCGATTATTTCATTCAATACATTTGATTAAAATCCGACCAAAGACATAGATAAACGTCCTAGCTACGAGCACTAAAAAAATCGTCGCTGTTTGCAATTTTCAACAAGAATGTTTTTACTATATTGTAAACAATGAATGAACAGCTGCAAGTTATCTTAGAAGATCCTTCATATCAGAAGACTTTAAAAAAAATTGCGGATACCCATAACTTACATTTACCTGAAGTTATTGAATCTGCGGAGCAAGCATTGGAGGAAATGTATACCATGCAACATCCTGTTCTGCACTCTGTAGGGGTCCAGATGGCTGAGTACATTGTAGGCCGAGCCTATGAAAAGGTCATCGATGTCAATATTGCGGAGGTTAAAGAGCTGGCCAAACTCATGCGCCGTCATTCGGTGGCCTTTGTGATGACCCACAAGACATACATCGATATGTTTGTATTGGGCATTGCTTTGGCTAGATATGGTCTTAAAATTCCTTACATTTTTGCTGGATTAAACATGGCTTTTGCTGGCATAGGCCAGTTGGGAAGACGTGCGGGCACAATCTTCATCCGCCGAAGTTTTAAGGATGACGAAATATATAAGGCTACCCTTAGACATTTCATCAGTCATTTAGTCAAAAACAAAGAACACTTTATGTGGGCTTTGGAAGGAACTCGGAGTAGGACGGGCAAACTTGTATGGCCGAAGATGGGTATTCTGAAATACATCCAAGAAGCTGAAATAAATTCAAGGCAAGAAGTAAAGTATATTCCCATCTCTATTGTTTATGACCTGATACCCGATGTTGAAGACATGACTAAGGAAGGAAGAGGTAAGGCAAAGACCAGTGAAAGTCTAGGTTGGTTCTTGGGGTATATTAAAAAAATGGGAGAAGAGCACGGCAAAATTTCACTTAGAATAGGTCAACCGATTAGACATGATCAAATGGAAAAATCTGTTGTCCCAACAGATGAGAACAATGAAATCCCGTCCATATCTACTTTTGCTTTTGAATTAACCTATGGCATCAATTATGTGACACCAGTCACAACCGGTAGCTTAATCTGTGTCGCACTATTGAGTAAGTTCTCTTTAACCAAAAGAAGTATTGAAGCGGTTGTACTTCAATTGATGCAAATCATTGAAGCACAGAAACCTGATGCCTTGGTTGATAGAAATAAAAATTTGGGCGAACGGGTTCAAAGATCCCTCAACCTATTCAAAAAAGCCCGCATTGTGCAACTTGTTGGTGAAGGGGTTTCTGCTAAGTATGCTATCGTACCTGAGAACTTCCTCAAAGCCATTTATTATGCCAACATGGCCACTCACCATCTTTACCATCGAGCTTTTATTGAATTGGCTTTAATGAAAGTGCATCAAACAAAAGGTGTTGATCCACAGACTTGTTTCTGGGAAGAAATAATGTCTCTTAGGGATCTCTTCAAATTTGAATTTTTCTATTCAAACAAAGCTGACTTTTCTGATCAGATTGAAAAGCAGATGAATCAGATGAATCCAAAGTGGCAAAAGATTTTTGCGAAAAAGAATGGCAATATCGTTGGGCTTTTGGAAGGTCAGCAGATTCAAGTTTCTCATGTTATATTAAAAACCTTGATTGAGGCTTATAAAGTTGTTGCCCATAGTTTAAAAACCCTGGAGAGTGGTAGAACTTATAATGACAAGCAATTAATGCGTGCTTGTTTATTCTATGGTGAAGAACTACACTGGAAAGGAAAAATACATCGGGTAGAATCTGTTTCCAAGCCATTTATAAGTAATGGAATCAGACTTGCCAAAAATAGAGATCTCCTACCGACAGAAAAAGATCAAAAGTTGCTTGAATTGGATAAATGGTTACAAGAACTAAACGAAATAAGTGTCAGAATGGACGACATGGTAGATGAGTTGTCTCAACCAACGATGTCTCTTTACGACAAAAACAAGGAGGTAAAAATAATTCCAGGTTCTTATGCAAGTGATGCTTCAAAGACCATTGTCGAAGGAGAAGATGGGAAGCAGATTGCTGCTTTCTTTGATCTGGACCGTACTTTAATTTCAGAATTTTCGGCAAAGCAGTTTATTCAAGCAAGAATTAAGAGTGGAAAAATGTCGCCGAAGGAATTGGGTGCACAATTTGTGGGGGCCATGGTATATACCTTAGGCAATAAGAATTTTGCCAGTCTTGCTGCTTTAAGTGCCAAAGGTGTAGGAGATATGGAAGAAAGGGTGTTGCAAGAATTAGGAGAAGAGGTATACCTTAAGTCTCTTTCAAAAACAATTTTCCCAGAATCCAGAGCCTTGGTTGAAGCGCATATGGCTAAAGGGCACACCGTTGCCATCGTATCAGCAGCAACTCCTTATCAGGTCGAACCGATCGCTCGAGACTTAGGAATTAAACATATCATGTGTACGCGCATGGAAGTAAAGAATGGAAAATTCACTGGCAAAATAGTGGAGCCGGCTTGTTGGGGTGAAGGGAAAGCAATTGCTGGGAGAACATTTGCGGAAGCGCACAAAATAGATTTAGATAAAAGTTATTTCTATACAGACAGCTATGAGGATCTTCCATTGCTTGAAATTGTCGGACATCCGAAACCTGTAAATCCTGATAAGGATCTATCTGCACATGCCATGGAAAATGACTGGAGCATTTACAGATTCAATGATGAGGGCCGACCAAACATTACAAACGTTTTCCGAACAGGCATGACCTTAGGCACCATCGGTCCAGTGATTATGTCAGGCCTTTCAAGTGGAATCCTCAACAGAGATTGGAATCAAGGGAAAAACTCTATGATGGCCATGGTCGGTGATTTAGGGACAAGGATGGCAGGGATAAAACTTGTGGTGAAAAATGAACATTACATTTGGAATGCTCGACCGGCGGTATTCATCTTTAACCACCAAAGTAATGTTGATCTCATGATCCTTGCTAAGTTGCTTAGAAAAGATGCGATTGGGATTGCTAAAAAGGAATTGGAATATTCTCCTTTAGGACCAGTATTCAAAGCTGCTGGAATGATCTTCATAGATCGATCAAATAAGGACAAGGCCATTGAAGCGATGAAACCAGCCATTGATGCTTTAAAGAATGGAACATCCATCGGGCTGGCACCTGAAGGTACTCGAAGCTACGATTATACTTTAGGGAAATTTAAGAAGGGTGCCTTTCACTTAGCGATGCAAGCAAAGGTTCCTATTGTTCCTATTGTGATAAAAAATGCACACGATGCGATGCCACGTGGCTCCAGTGTGATACGACCAGCAGTTGTTGAAGTAGCGATATTAAAACCAATACCAACAAAGAAATGGAAGCTAGAGAATCTCAATAAAAATATTGAGAAGGTTAGATATAAATATCTTGAAGAACTTGGTCAGATAGATTTAACCAAGGTGAAAAAGTCAAAAGCAAAATCGAAAAAGTAAGCCTAGTCCTCAGGGAAATTGGGAATCTTTTTCAAGATTGAAGCTAGCTTCATACCGATTGCTGCGTCTCCATCCATTTTAATTCTTCCTTGAATAAATGCAGTCGGGACTTCTAGTTTCTTTGCTGCGATTTTCATCAAATGCTTTTCCTTAATCTTAATAATTACATCTGCATTTTTTGCAACACCTTTACGCACAGAACCTGGCTTCTTACTTAAATTCAATTGCCAATCTAGCGTTTCATTTTCTGATTGAACATGGAATTGAAATAGTCCAACTGGTTTCTTTAGGAAGGTTGGATTATCTTTTAAGAACTTTCTGATGGATACAAAAAATTCTTCGGTTTGTGATTTAGCTGCCTTTTTCTTAGATGCTGGTTTGGTTGTTTTAACCTTACCTTTCTTCTCATACTTTAATATATCGGCCTCCAGTGCATTGGCCTCTTCTAGAATGTAGTCAGAAAAGATATCAAGGTCAGGCATAGATTTAATGTCTGAAGTAGGGCTGATGGTTATGTTTCCATTATAACTTAAAACCGTAATGATTAATCCCATCCCATCAATGATCGGAGCCATTCCCATAATCGAATGTAATTTTTGACCATTTAAATATATGGGTAATTGCGGTCCTGGCACATTGGTAATAACCACATTAAATACTGGCTTGTGAAGCTTTGCTAGATTAAATCTTGAATATAGTCTTGCTGCTCTATTGGCAAAACCGAAAGGCACTGCTTCAGCAATATTAGAAAGAGATTTAGCTCCAAGTGCTCCTTGGTAGGTTTTCCCTTTGATTGTATTATCGTAAATGGTTTCAAGTCTTTCAATTCGATCCTCGACATCAGTAGCTAACTGCACCAACATCGCAGAAAGTTCATTACCACCATTCACATTTTTATCGCCTTTGGTTGAAACTGGAACCATGGCAACCAATGGTTTCTTTGGTAATTTTTTCTTTTCTTCTAAATATTTTCTGAGCGCCCCCGAACAAATGGCCAAAATGACATCATTCAAGGTTGTACCCATAATTTTCTTCAATCGTTTAACACGATCTAAGGTAAGTATGGTTGTGTTCCATTTTCTTTGAGCGGAGATGATTCCATTCAATGGAGTACGGGGTGCTGTGAATGGTGCGGTTGGTAAATCTAAGTGTTGTGCTCTCGTCAAAAATCCTGCCTTCACTGTTGACATGACCGTATCCTTCAAGAGATTTGGAAACTTAAGAGGTGTCTGAGCAAAGCTCATGGTACTCTTCATAATAAGTTCTAACTCATTCGGCAGTGGATCAGGATTGAAAGGTTTTGGTTCAGGAATTTCTTTTTGCTCGGGTCCGAGGTCAAAGATGATTCCAAGAATACCTGCACCGCCCATTCCATCGATTGCTACATGATGCATTTTTGCAATAATGGCTACCGAGTTTTCCTTTACTTGGGAAAGGGTATTTAAACCTTCAACAAAGGTAAAGGACCACAAAGGTCTTGTTGGATCAAGTGGTTCACTAAATATTTTAGAAGCTAACTTTCTGAGATTTTTCCAGCTCCCTGGATTGGGTAATGCGAAATGATCAAGGTGCATATCCAGATTAAATTCAGGATCATCAACCCAATACGGGTGATCGATGCTAAACGGAACATGCATTAAACGCTTTCTCAATTTTGGAATCATGTGGATTCTCGAGGCGATGGTTTTTTTAAATGACTCGAAGTCTAAGGTCCCTTCAATAATTGCTACCGAACCAATATGCATTGGACTTGTCGGAGTTTCTACATGTAAGAAGGTAGAATCCATCCCACTGATGGGCTTAATTCCTGAAAATTTGAATTGATCGAAAAGCGTTTTTTTCACATTAGAATTTTTATTTAACCAGCTTCTGGTATTACTAGTAAGTCTTCAATTAAATTGCTTGTTTCAAAGTAGGACCAATTGGATCTATCTTTGGTTAATCGGTCTGCTACGATTTGCAGGACAAGAGGATTGACTCCAAGCCCTAGGTGACTTCCTCGAACTTGCACATTTTGATGCCATTCATCTTCTTCTTCTAAACACAGTTCCCAAGGTACTACTCCATCCTCTTTGGTAAAAATGGCTGTGGTCGGCACTGGTGCCGTCACTGGAATATCTTTCAATAACTCTTGGTCAATCTCAGAGGTCAACTTACTTTTTTTCAAAAGTTCAAACATCCACGTAGCATTGTTCGATAAATTCACTCCTTGGACGGGTGAACCCATATTGATTATTTGACGTATAATGCTAGGATCTTGCTTAGCCAATTGACGGGCGTAAATACCGCCCAGACTCCACCCTATGAGGGTGATTCTCTGTCCATGCTTATTATAGATTCTTTCTAATTTTTCACTCAAAAGATCCAAATAATCTGCTTGAGCGAAATTTCTACCTTCTCCCCAACCATATACTTTGTAGCCTAAATCGTTGATAAAGCCTCTTAATGGGATGGTTGAAAGATCAGAGGCCATAAAACCTGGTAAAATAAGGACTGGATGTCCATCGCCCTGGTTGGCCTGACTAGATTTCTTTTTAAAAAATCGATAAGGAACATAACATCCCAAATCTACTATTGCTCTTAAACCTTCAGTTAAGCTAAAAGCTATGGAAGGTTTTCTTATTTCATCTGTTTTACTTTGCCCGCTCATTCTCTTTGTTTTTAATCAACAAATACCTCTTTTTTCATTTTTGAACCCATGAAAGGAAACATTGTTTCTAATATAAGAAAAGTCAAAACCCCATGCAGGGATTTTGACTTTAAAATTCAATTAGTCTAAAATTAGTTAGACTTTGACTTATAATTTTCTCTGCTTTTAAGCCATGTCTTCTTTACAGTTTCTAAGGCTTTAAAGGTTAAATCAGATTGTCTTTCAGCAAATTTCCATCCCCCTTTTATTGCCTTTTCAGCCAAATTTTGCCAGTCTGAAGTTCTTACCAAAGTTTCATCAACAATAAGTTCTGTGGTGTCTAAAACGAATTCGTTGATATTTTTTGCTGTTGATTTAATTTTATTCAACTCTATTTTTTTAATTGTCTTGGTTGCCATTTCTAAATTTTTTATAAATGATTAAGGCTTAATTATTATTTCTTAACGGTTCTTCTTCTTGGTGTTGCTTTCTTAGCAGTTGTGCTTTTTCTAGCCACAACTTTCTTAGCCGTTGTTTTTCTTGTTGTAGTTTTCTTAGCCGTTGCTCTTTTAGCAGTAACCTTTTTAGTCGCTGCTTTTCTTGCAGTAGTTTTCTTAGCCGTTGCTTTTTTCTTAGCTGTTGTTGCTTTTCTAGTGGTAGCTTTTTTAGCCGTTGCTACTTTTTTAGTTGCTTTTCTTTTGGCAGCTGTTGCTTTTTTAGCTACTGTTTTCTTAGTTGCTTTAGCTTTCTTAGCTACCGCTTTTTTTGCACTTGTAGCTTTTTTTGCGACCGCTTTCTTTGCTGTTTTTACTTTCCCGTTAGATACAGCTTTCACTTCTTTCTGAACCATGTCCGTTAACTTCTCAGTTTCAGCATTTACAGTTTTCAAAGTTTTCTTAGCAACTTTCTTACCTTCTTCTAAAGTGAATTTGATTCCTTTTCCAGCTTCCTCCATTCCTTCTTCAACTCTTTCAGAAACTACTTTATAGAATTTACCAGCTCTTTTTGAAGCTTTGTTCACTTGTTTAGTGATTCCTAATAATTTCTGGGCTCTTTTATTATTTGCTTGTAGTTGTTCAACCATTGTTTCTACAGAATCAAAAACCATTTCGATTTGCTTTTCTAAAATAGGTTCTGATTTTTTGATGGTCTTTGCTGCTAACTTTTGGTATTTAACACCTGTTGCAAAAGTACCTTCGATTAGGTCTTCTGTTAGATCTAGAATACTACCATTAACCATCTTTACTGTCTGAATTAATTGATCTCTTCTTTCTTGAAACATTTTTTGAGCTGCCATTATGATGCGTTTTAATTTTTATTTGATACCACAAAGTAAAGTGATGGTAGTTACAGCTGAGTTACAGGAAAGTTTCATACGCTGTATAATGTAGCAAAAAAGGTCAAAACCCCTTATTTTATTGGGATTCCAGCTTCAAATAAATTATGATTGAGGTTTAAATTAGGTGTTTCGGATGGTATTATATAGCTGTTTGGTAGCTGGAAGGGGCTCAATGCCGAATTCTTTATCCAGAATCTCTTGACATCTTTGATAGGTCTTTATAACCTGCGGCCTATTCCCATTAATCATGTGGGCCATCATCTGAATGCGATATGCTTCTTCCCAAGTCTGATCAATGTTTAACGCCTTTTCAGAAAGGCGGATACTTTCATTGGGCTGTTCATCAAGTTGCAATTCTGCAAGGCTGAGATAACCACTCAATGCAAGCATCTGTAATCGTTCTCTTTCTGTGCTTGCCCAGTCAACATATATTCTATTTGGGAGAAAGCTACCTTCATATAGTCCTACGGCATGTTGGAAGGCAAGTATAGCCAATGGTTTATTTTCTCCGATCGATTGGTTTCCGATTTCTAGGAAGGATTCCATCGCAGCGCCATCCAACCAGACTCTATCCATGTTTAGTTTGTAGGAAGAACCTTGTCTTTGAATAAATTTTGAATTTCCCCGCTCCTTTTTTTTGGGTTCTAGGACTTTGTTTACTCCGTGCAATGCCACTTTAAATACTTGATCCGAACCATCGCCCTCCCACAGTCGATCAATGATCTGTTCTTTATGCAAGGCCGTCCGATTGCGAGAAATAATGAAAAACTGAAAGAGTTGAATCGCTTTATCTCTTCCCCAATTATCCGCAATTTTTTCATTATTTAATTCAAGATTAAATCTACCTAAAGTAAAAACTCTTAGTTCGGCCTGACTTTTTGCAGTTGCTAATTCTTCTATATGTGACTCATCGTAATTCAATGAGGCTAGGATATATTTTTGTCGATTTTATCTACTTTCTTTTGAAGCTTCGTGACTAAAGATGTTAGATCAGCGATTTGCCCGGAGAGTGCATTGATGTCATTTTTAGAAGGAGGTTTTAAAGATTCTAAATCGAGTCTGCTGCTAATTTCACCTGCTTTGCTGGTGATCTGATCTTGAATTTGTGACACTTGTGCTTTCGGATCTTTGATAGCATCTACCACTAATTTTGGATAGCTTACCGCAAATTTTTTCCACATGTCTAGACTCTTATTCAAGATTCCTTCCTTTTCTTCTGCACTCACATCTTCTTCAATGGAAGAGAGAGTCATTTCTGATAACTTGTCTTGAATAAATTTCATGGCATCTTTCAATTCACTAAAGTTCTTCTGTTTGTTTCCTTGAACATGTGAAACATTACCCCTCCATTGAACATTGGCTTCTCCATTTTCATCTTCATAGATGCGTTGGGTAAAACGAATCATAAAGGAGGCAGTTTGATCTTGTGACGACATAGAAAGAAATTTAAAAAGTTTGATGGTATGGATGCATCAATAATTTATCCAAATTTTATGGCAAGGTATTAAATCCTAATTATTAAAAGAATTAGAAATGAGTCATTAAACTAAGGTGAAGCTCGGTGCAAGTTCAACGATCAGATTAATTTGGTGCAAAATCAAAGTGCTTTGACTAGGCTTAATTCAAAATACCCTATACCCTTATCAATGGAGTCGCATTCCATTTAGCCTAGGTTTCTGCTGATTTCTGACAGAATTGATTAACTTCAATGGAAAGAAATAAATGGTTATGAAAAACATATTAATCCTTCTTTCACTCTTTTTATCATTTTCCGCGCTTTCGCAAATTGATACCATCCTTTTCGAAAATTTTCAGACCAATACCGTAGAGGCAATGAACGATGAAGCGACAGATGAAATGGCCTGGGCAAATGTAGATCAAGATGACTTAACAACCATCCTTGGAAGTGATGTTTCAAAGCGGTGGTACTGGGGTGAATTTTTTCATGACCCAGTAAATCCCATCACGGGTGAGACAAACTTTGTGGCCATGTCTATTTCGTTCTTAGAAGGCTTTCTTCCGGGCAATAGAAATTGGTTGGTACTGCCGGCAATGGAGATTACAGACGACAGTTATGAACTTAGCTGGAAGTCTGCACCAGATCAATTACCAAGATATATGGATGGCTATTCTGTCTTGGTTTCTACGACCGATAGATTTTCAACTTCGTTCACAAATGAGCTTTTCAAAGCTGCTTCCATGGATGATATTTCGGGTGATAGCCAAAGTACTGATTATAGTAATTTTGTATTTACTGATGGATATCTTCATGCGGATGGAGGCACTTTAACAGAATACATTTTATTGGGAGATGCGACCATTAATTATGGGTTGCTAGAACCACACAGTGTATCCTTAGCAGACTATGTAGGTCAGACCATTCACATCGCCTTTCTACATGATTCAGATGATGATAATCGATTGGCCTTAGATGATATTTTAGTAACGAAGGCTTCTGGTCCATCACAATTGAATGAGTTGAGTGAGATTCAAGTTCAACTTTATCCTAATCCGGTAGATAATGAATTGAATATTACATTTGCCTTGAGCGAAACAAAAGAAATCACAGCAAAAATATTAAGCATCTCTGGTCAAATACTAATGGTAGAAAAATGGACGACCGCTGGCCAGCAAGAACTGAAAACTTTCAACGTAGAAGGACTTACGAGTGGGGAATACATTCTAAATTTAGAATCGCAAAATGGAGAATTTAGTCAAGCATTTATAAAGAAATAAATGATGAGATTCTTAGCTTTTGTTCTTCTATTTATTTCTTCTCAAGCATTTGCTCAAATTCCAAACGGTTCATTTGCTCCAAACTTTACTGCTACGGATATTGAAGGTAATGAATGGAATCTCTATGACATACTAGCAGAGGGGAAGACCGTAATCCTCGATGTTTCTGCAACCTGGTGTGGACCATGTTGGGATTATCATCAAAGTGGAATCCTAGATGAATTGTATGCTGATTATGGTCCTGATGGCACAGATGAATTAATGGTATTTTTAATTGAGGGAGACGAGGATACGACCTTAGAGGATTTATTTGGCACGGGTGATAGCACCTTGGGAGACTGGGTAGAAGGGACACATTATCCGATCATTGAAAGCAGGGACATTGCGGAAGCGTTTGAAATTAGTTTTTTCCCTACCCTCTTTATGATCTGCCCAGATAGAAAAACCTATCGACCCATCAATAGTCCCATAGAGACTTTTTACAATGAAATTCAAACCTGTCCTTCACAAACAGGGAATTACAATGTGAGCCTTATAGCTTATGATGGAGCGGAAGGTTTATATTGTAATCAGGTATCAACGGAACCCGTTGTTTATGTTCAGAATTTAGGGAGTGAGTTTATTGAAGAAGTAACCTTGACCATGAATTTTTCTGGAATTGAAGTTTTTAAAACTACTGAATTTCTTGGATTGAACACTTATGAAATTGGAGAGATTTCAGTGACCCCATTAGGCTTTCTTACGAGCACAGAATTGGAGGCTACCATAGAATTACCAAATGATTTGGAAGACAATGGATTGCTTGGAGATAACTCTTATATAGCTGCCATAAAAATAGCTGAAGACCAAAATAGTAATGTTTATAATTTGGAGTTAATGATAGGATCAAGTCCATTTGAAACTTACTGGGAGGTATTGAATGAAAATGATGAAGTACTTTATTACGGAGGAAATCAGGGTGCGTATATTCCGGGAGCAACAAATGATGGTGCATATCTCTCAGTCAACACATTATACACACACGAGCTTGTGCTACCAGAAGACGGATGTTACGCATTGCATGTATACGACTCTGGATTGAATGGCTTAGGATTAGGAGGCTTCTATCTAGTAAAAAATGAAGAAGGGGAAATTATTCTAGAGGGTGGAGATTTTAATAGAGAGGTTTTTGACCCAATTTCAGTAAACGGAGCCGATCATATTGCTAGTAATGCATTGGTTACTTCAACTTTAATAAATTTCGATCAATTCTGCTCTGAACAATCCTTTGAGCCCATGCTCCGCGTAAAAAATATCGGTGCTGAGTCTATTCAAAATTTATTGATTCAAGTAGAAGGACAGAATAGCAGCTTTAATGATTCTTATGTAGAAATAGACATTCCTCCTTATCAAACGCGCACAGTTACCCTTGATGAAATTACTGTGATCGAAGATGAGGTTTTAACTTTCACGATAGCAGAGGTAAATGGTATCGCTGATGATTATGTTTTTAGCAACAGCATCTCTCAAGCCATCGATAGAAATAGTAGCATTTACCAAAATTGGGTTGTGGATATTTTTACTGGCATGGGAGGCTTTGAATTGTATTGGGAAATCACCAATGAGGAAGATGAAATTCTTTATAGTGGTGGCAATGAATTGGTCAAAGAAAATGGCCCAGAACAAAGTAACCCTTCTTTACTCGATCCAGGTGCATACACGAGCAATGAACCAATTCAAGAAGACATTTTTCTTCCAGCAGGTAACTGCTATACAGTTACGTTATTAGACGGTGGAAATAATGGATTCCCAAATGGCGGTTTTAATACGATTACGCCATATTTTAGAATCAGAAATAACAACGAAGGAATCATTGCAGAGTTTTTAGGAAATTATGGCAGTAGAGATTCTCGAATGCTAGGTATTGAAGGGACAAGTAATGTTAGCGAGACAGCGTTAGCCAACATTGAATTATTTCCTAACCCGGCCATAGATCAATTGAGTTTGATTCATTCATTGAAAGGTTCTGAACTGGAGATTAAAATTATTGGGCATGCTAGTGGGATTGAATACTTGTCCGAAACTTTGAGAAATGTGAATCAAGAAATTAAGTTTGATGTGTCTAATTTAAATGCTGGTTTATACTTATTGGTCGTTAATGATGGAACAATGGATTACTTGATGAAATTTGTTGTTGGACTTTGAGTGTATTCGATAAGATTGTAGAATTTTTAAATGATCATGGTGTAAATTTTGGCACTAAGGAACATGCACCTACTCTTACCTCTGAGGATTCTGCTAGAGAACGTGGCGATGATTTGGCTTCTGGTGCAAAGGCCATTGTTTACAAGGTCCAAGATGCATTTAAAATTTTTGTCCTTCCGGCAAATCAAAGATTAGATCCTAAGATGGTGAAGAATTATTTCAAGCATCATGGACATCGAGTTAAGAAAACAAGATTTGCAACCGCTGAAGAATTAATGGAAATGACGGGTCTGGTTCCAGGCTCCGTACCACCTTTCGGGCATCCTGTCTTAGATTTAGAATTATATGTTGATCCTAGTCTAGGGAAAAGTGAAATCATAAATTTTAATGCTGGATCCTTGACGCAATCGATCAGCATGTCCTATGTTGATTATATAAAGATTAGTGGAGCGATTGAATTTGATTTTATAAAAGATTCAGAAGAATAATGATTGGGGTTTATTGTAATCGGACTAAAATTGGTGAATCATGGTTCAGGGCATTGGCTGAAGAATTCGGAGAAGATCAGGTGGATTTGTATCCATTTACATATCCTGATGCCATAGAATTTATTGCCTGTTGGAAAGCTCCGCATCGTCTGCTACAAACGCTACCTAACCTTAAAGTGATTCAATCGCTTGGAGCAGGAGTTGATCATATTTTCGATAGGGACAATGCAGTGGAACAAGCAATGATTGCACGAATTATTGATCCGCAACTTTCGGTGGACATGTATGAATTTGCCTTAGCGACCATTCTTGCAGATATGAAGCGATTAACGTTTTACCGCGATCAGCAAAAAGAAAAACAGTGGAAGGAACGTCGGTATTCTACGATTCCTAATAAGGTAGTTTCAATCCTTGGTCTTGGTGTCATCGGATCTATTGTTGCGCAAAAATTATCGGTCCTTGGATTTCAGGTTAAGGGTTGGTCTAGATCAGAGAAAAAAATAGATGGTGTTGAATGCTTTAGTGGCGAAGCTGACCTTACTCATATGCTTTCGCAAACGGATTATCTTCTCAACCTGCTACCTCTAACCAATGACACCAGAGGATTCTTAAACCAATCTTTATTTGAAAAGATGAAAAAAGGTTCTTATTTGATTAACCTAGGTCGCGGACCACATTTGGTTGATGAAGATCTATTGACTGCACTAGATCAAGAACATTTATCAGGGGCTTGCCTAGATGTATTTCATGAAGAGCCTCTAGACAAAGAGCATTCATTTTGGGAGCACCCCAAGGTTTTTATGACTCCACACATTGCCAGCATCACAAATATTGAAACGGCCCGTAAGCAGGTATTTGAGAACATACGTCGGATGCGTGAAGGGAGGGAATTATTGAATGTTGTAAGTATGGAGCGAGGGTATTAGAAATAACGAGGGTGTTGGTGTGGCCTAATGTTATACATATAATGCTACGCAGTAGCATGAGGAGTGATCAGAAGTATAAGAAGAGTAGAGAACGTGGGTTTTGAGAGCGACCGAAGTTATACTTATATATAATGCTACGCTGCAGCATGAGAAGTAATCAGAAGTATGAGATGAGAAAAGTAGAGAACTTGGGGTTTGAGAGCGACCGAAGTTATGCTTATACATATAATGCTACGCTGTAGCATGTGGTAATGGGATTAGTGCTTGCGCTCAACAATATAGTCGACGAGTTTTAGGAGGGCTTGTTTGGATTCTGAATCTGGGATAATGGAAATGTGAGATAATGCTTTTGCTTTATACTCTAGCATTTTTTCCTGCGCATATTCTAGACCACCCATTTTGTGAACATGATCGATGATCTCTTTTACCTTTTTGGAGTTTTTACTATCCTTCTTAATGTATTTAATGTATTTGCGCTTGACGCTCTTACTTGATTGATTTAAGGCATAAATCAAAGGTAGGGTCATTTTCTTTTCTTTAATGTCAATGCCTCGTGGCTTTCCAATGATGTTGGTTCCATAATCGAAGATGTCATCTTTTATCTGGAAGGCAATTCCGATGTCTTCACCGAAATTATAGATGGCGTCAATGTACTCCTGATTCTTGGTTGTAGATACGGCTCCAGCTTTACAAGAAGCGGCGATCAAAGAAGCGGTCTTCTGCCTAATGACCTTGAAGTAGTCTGCTTCATCAATGTCTAACTTTCTGGACTTTTCAAATTGTAGTAATTCTCCTTCGGTTATTTCTTTTACAGCACCACTTAAGATTTTTAACTGCTCATACTCGTCATTATCGAGAGCGATAAATAAGCCTTTAGTTAAAAGGTAATCACCTACAAGTACAGCAATTTTATTCTTCCAAAGTGCATTAATAGAGAATGCGCCACGTCTTTCATTAGAATCATCGACCACGTCATCGTGTACGAGGCTGGCGGTATGTACCAATTCAATAAGTGAGGCGGCAGTATAGGTAGAATCGTTTATCTGTCCGCAAGACTTGGCGCAGAGGAAAACGAGCATTGGTCTTACCTGTTTCCCCTTTTTCTGAACAATATAATACATGATTTTATCTAGAAGGGCGACTTTAGACTTCATGGCATTGCGGAAATGTTCTTCAAACTTCAGAAGTTCATCCGCGATGGGAGCTTTTATGCTATTGATTGCCTTAACTGCCAATGTTCCTTATTGAGTTGCTAATGTAACATAATTCGAGCAGGAAGGTTTTAAGAATCTGTGCCTAGATTATTGTTCCAGGTAGATATTCCCATTGCCTTCAAGGATGAAGCCTGCCCAATCGAAGGCTGTATATCGATTATTCCTTTTAAAATCGGACTTTGTAAGGTTCAGAGCTTCTTGGAGCGAGAAGCCTTTTAGCCAGTGTTTATACAACTGAACCATGAATTCTTTGCTTGTAAGATCGTTGATTTTCCAGAGGGTTTTAATAACGGCTTCTGAGCCGTTGGTAATGAAAGCTCGTGAGATGGAATAAGTCCCTACCCCTTCTGTGAATGAGCCGATACCAGTCTGACAAGCAGAGAGGATGACGACTTTGGGGCTAGGCCCGTGGGTTTCTATTTCATAGCTGTATATTTTCTTTGGTGAAGAATCCTCATTTCTAAGAATGATGTAGTTATCGTATTTACTTTCTGCATTGGTATAGGCATGTGCAGAGACATGTAGAAGGTCTTGATTAAAAGCTTTAAAAAAGTTCTCTTTGTTGGCCTGATCGCCTGCATAAAGTGCTGGGTCTTCGTCCAGTAATTCATTAATAGAATTACATTCTATGAAACCGTAAGTTAATTCTTCATAATCTGATCTCTCGACTTGAGCAGTTCTAACTCTAACCATTGAATCTTCTTGCGCTTGCATTTCCTTTAAGATGGTTTTTTCATTACTGTAACTAATTAGTGTTGTCTGATTTTGATCAATCAAGATTTTTTCTGCTTTCTCAGTCTTTAATTCATAGTCGTAACTCAGCTCCTGATTAAGCAATAATTCAAATGGTAAGCCTGCGAGTGGACCATCTGGAATGATGGTAATATCTTCGGTTGTGTCAATCTCTAAGGATTCAAACAAGATGTTTTTAAACCTTTTCACTTCTTCCGCGTATGGTTTTTTATCTAATATTTTTTCTTGAAGACTTATCGCTAGTGAATCAACTACCCCTTGATCCCACTCAAAAATTTGAAGACCTTTGGTATTATATATGTAACCTGCATACACTCCAATGCTATTAATAAAATTTAAGGTCTGGTTTTTCACAGCAGTTGAATTTACGTATTGGGAATAGTCTTTTGTTACTGCAGGACTTTCAGCAACAACCTCCGAATGGTTAATGTGTGCTTGGAGTGCGCGTTGGAAAATTTCAGGATAGATAGGATCACTATAGTCTTTAGGCTTGTTGAAATAATCAATTTCGTTGAGCAGTTCCTTTAACCTTTGGTCTGATTCGCTTGCGTCTTCATCTTCACTTAACTTTCTGATTCGATTGAATTCACGTTGCTTAGTATTGTTCATGAGTTCAAGCGCGAGTGATTTATATTTTGGCTTGAGTTCTTTTAATTCAGAAAGGTATTTATAAATTTTAATGGCATTAATGGCATAAAAATCTCCAAGGTGATCTGGTTGATCTTTGAATAGTTCATCGCCGAGTGCTCGGTGTAAATATAAAGAATCAATCAGCTGAGTTCTATCATAATTTGGATTTAATAAAGAGAGAACCTCTGGTTGGTAGTTGATGTTTTGGAACCGTCTATTCAATAATTCAGATCCTTTACAATCACTAAAATCATTTAGCTCCATTAATAGCTTTTCTGCTTCTTGGCTGTCGTCAGACTCCATTAGCATTACGAGTAAATAATTTTTAATTACAGAATTAATTTCAGAACAAGTGTTTTGATTTTGAATTTCAAGAGCATATTTCAAATATTCAGAAGCCATTTGAGGATTTGCACCCCAGGCTTCGAAAGCAACATCTGTAGCAAGATATCTTTTAGTTTTATTATCCAAAGTAGATGCGTCAATCCAAGCAATTGAATAATTTTCAATACCTAATTTTTTATTTTTTTCCCGCTGTATTAATTTCAATTTTGATTGTTCTTTAAGTTTTTTCAAAATTGATTCAGCTTTATTTATTTGATCGTTTTTTAAAGGTCTGAAATCACGCTCATGATTTTGAATTGATATTACTAGTTCGGAGTTAATTGTTGCGATTAACCTCGGACAATCATCATATATTTCTAAAGATTCTAACAAATGGAAGGCTTTAAAAAAACTACTTAAAGAAAGGTCTATTCCCAATAAGTACACCTTATATCCTACTTGATGCAAAAACTTTATTGTCAAAAATAAATCAGTGAAATCATTAAAATGATAATCAAGTTTTTGTAAATAATCTTGTGCTTCTTGACTGAATGTCTCCTCAAATCTTAGTTCTAAGTAATAGCAAATTTGAGGGTAGACACCGCAGATGCTTGACAATTTTAAATCCTCAAGAAGATCAAAAATATCGCCTTCCTTTAAGTGATCACCTATAGCTAGTAACTGATAAATTATCCAAACGTCTGGATGAAAAAAACTGGAGTCTACTTCAATTTTATTATCACTTAATGCATCAACTAATTGTAATTGACTATTTAAATCAAATTTTTGGTTGGAATCAATGAGATTAATTAAATACGAGACCAGAGAATCTTTTGGAAGATTTTGTAAATTGTATTCCAATGGATTCAACTGAATCTTTGATAGTGCACCTTTCCTGTTGGTAAGATCCTGATGATCAGCATTTCCGCAGCTCAACCAAAAGATGAGAAAAAGGAAGGGGGTAATATTTTTTAAATACCTCAAAATCTACAATGATGCGATCTATTCTTAAAGTTACAATTATTGCTTGTTTATTTTATGGTTGCTGCCCGCCTTGTGAAAAAGAACACTTAGAATGCAAAAAAATATCCCTAACAGATGGGAAGTATGTGGAAGCTACTCTCATAAGCCAAACAAATTCGCGAAGTGAAATTGGTTTTTTTTCAATAAATGAAGATGACGATATGAGTTTAATTGCCTACACCAAACAAAAATTTAAAGAAGCCTCTATTGATATAGACTTGAAAATATACCAGAAATATTACATCACAATCAAAGTTTGTAATGATATTTCTTGGGTGGATGAAATAACATCTACAAAACCAGAAGTTATAGCAAGTCCTCCAGAATCTAAAATTAAATATCATGCTTTTTTCCATCACAACCATTCGGGAAAGCATAGGTTTGGACATATACCAAAAAACTTAAATGAACGAAAAGAAAGCCAAACTCAAACCCATGAAGTTGTTATGTATGATTTAGAAATATTTGATGATAACGAAGTTGAAATTCAAGGGAAATATGGTTCTCAATTAGTCTACGAAATGCAAAATTATTTAATTTATCAATACACTTCTGCGGGAGGCACTGAAGATTTTATAGAGATGAATTATATGATGCACCCAGAAGATGACAATCGGATTATAGACATAAATGCATGTCATATTCATGGAGCTCATATTATCGATTGTGTTGAATGGTATCCTAATTAACTATGAATAAAAAGTATTTCCAAGTAGCATGGTTATTGATTTACTTTTTTCTCTTTTCATGTTCATCCAAGAATGGTAATGAAAAAAGTATTGGCACAATAAAAGAAACTCAAAAAAAGGAAAGTGATAAATTCGTTTCAAAAGCAGAAAAAAGTGAGGATAAAAATACTGCTAATACCTTAATGGAATCAACAGTATCAAGTACATTAAATAATTCATCGTCATCCACTTATTCAACATCGCATGTTATTCCTAGTTGTTATAAATTAAATATTAATTTAAACTTCATTGACAGCTTACCCCCGGATAAAATTTCAAATTCAGTAAATGAATTGATACATGATCTAAATACCTATGCAAAATTTTTAAGAATTGATTTATGTTTTGAGCTTGATACAATCAAACATAATTTTTCAATTAAAAATGTAGATCAGGTAGATTATTTTCAAAATGAATATGATAATAATTCAGACTCAAAAGTCATATACCTAAGTGTGTTTGAACAATCAGAATTCAATAGTTTTGATCCAATTTTTGATTATTCCTATATAAAGATTGGAAAAATAGATTTTCAAAATATAATTATTCTAATGCACGAAATTTTTCATTTCATTTGGAATGGAACCTCTCATATTGAAAATGATCAAGAGTTATTACCTCAGGTAACTTTAAAAAATATGAGTGGATGTGCAAACATCATGTGGGACAATTACTCGATAAACGGAACAATGATTACTAGAATTCAGAGGACATGGATAAACGATCATAAAAATGGTAGAAATATTAATGACGATTATATATTCAGCTGTAATTGTATAAAACCAAAAAAAATTTCAAATATTTTTCCTAAAGAGTTTAAGACAATCTATCCAAGTGATGAGAATCCATGTTGTGAAGAGAATCTTAAGTTTAATGAAGATGAATGTGAAGAACTTTTCGAGGAAATGATTGAAGAATTACCAGTTGAATTATCGGTTTACTTAGATTCAATTTTTTTAGATGAAATAAAACAGGTGGTAAATAATGACTTATCAAAAATTTGTGAATTAGTTTTAGAATTAAATGATAAAATAAAGAATAAAAACGCAATCCCTGTTCCAAAGAGAATACCCAAAGAGTTTTCTGAACAATATCGTATGAGTATTATTTATATCTCTACGTATTTAAAATACAATGAATTTCTCAACCGTAAAAAGAAATACTTCCTAGAAGAAGCCAAAATTTTATTTCCAAATAACATTAGAAAACAAAATAAATATGTTTCAAGTAGAACCAAATCTTTCGAAGTTAGACTTGGACCATTGAAAAGAGACATCTATAACTCCTTATTTAAATTAAATCAAGAAATTATACAGAAAAGATAGGTAAGTTCAATAATTACCTTAAGAATAGCTGCAAAGCAAAACCTCTTTGTCTCTATGAGGTTTAGGGGGAAATCCGTACTGGTTAAATTAAAGGTGTATTTATGATTATAAATATTCCTTAATAACAGAACTTCCTTCCCCAAACTTAAACAAGAAGTATAACTTTGAATCAAATCATACTTCTATGAAAAATATTTGTTGGTTTCTATTGTTGGGTCTGCTCCTTTCCTCTTGCGCTCAATTCACTCGCCTAGAGTCTGGGAAAACCATTGGCAAAAAAAACATGAGGGTATCTACCTTTGTTAGTTACTTCTCCTTTCAGGAGCAAGAGAGCTTGAGGCTACCATATGCGCATTTTGCCTATGAATATGGAATCAATGAAAAATTAGATGCAGGAATAAGTATTTCTAGTGCGTTTAATACACTAATTAACGCCAAGTATCAGATTGTTGGGGATCAGGATTCTAAATTTGCTTTGAGCTTAAATCCTGGCGCTGAAATTCAATTTGCTGGCCAGGAAGAAGTTGCTTTTGTACGACCTCATTTTTCATTGCCCATGTCTTATGATCTAAGTAATAAGTTCAGCCTACTGCTCGAACCAAAATACATTTATCAACCCATTGATGGAACCCACTTTCCAGGATTCACTGGAGGATTGCAGGTAGGACTAAAAAATGGATGGAGCCTAGGTTTAGGGGCCTCTTCTTTTTATCCCATAGTGGAGAATGTAGAAGATACCTCTTTATTTCAGTTTGGGGTTTCTTTTAAAAAATTGATTGAAAGGTAAAAATGGCTGGGGCCGCATGGCAGGATTGAAAAGGTGCACAGGATTGTGGTAAAGATGTGACTCAGTTATTGAAAAATTAGAATCTTTGGTCTTAAAAATAGTCACACCAAATGTTGTCATGCATTATACTATATAAGGAAATCCAATTCAGCTCATGATAAAGAAAGTCCAGATATTTTTGTTCCTTGTATTGCTAAGTTCTTGCGGTCAATTGACACGATTTGAGTCTGGGAAAACTGTAGGTAAAAACAACATTGAGCTTTCTGCACAGGCAACTTGTTATGTCAGTTCTGAAGCTGATATATTTCCAATAGCACAGGCAGGCCTTGAATATGGCTTACTTGAAAAAGTAGATCTTGGATTAAGTATTTCTAATTCCTTATCGGCCATAATCAATGGAAAATTTCAATTGGTTGGAAATCAAAATTCAACATTTGCCTTGAGCATAAATCCCGCCTTAGAACTTCAGTTTGATCCTTTGATTGGTTCTTATTGGAAACAACATATATATCTTCCAATGTCCATAGATTTAGATGAAAAGCGCACCTTACTTTTAGAACCTAGATTCATTTATTCTATCCAAGAATTGTTACAGGCTCCGGGGCTTAGCAGTGGTGTAGAGATGAAGATGGATAATGGTTGGAAGATGGTTGTCGGAGGATCTATCTTTCTGACGACTCCTAATTCACCTAGCTACCAGAGGAGTGCGTTTCAGTTTGGGTTAGCATTTAAGAAATTGATGGTGAGATAGAACAGTATTTTAAGGAAGATTTGAGGCAAAAAAAATCCTGACACGTTTGCCAGGAAATTGTACGTCCTATGATTATTGTACTATATTCTTGAAGTTAAAATATCTATTCATAAAGTGGAAGTGATTAAAAATTAAAGATCCTCATTTTCAAGTTACGGGGTTAGCTTAACTGCATCTTGGTCTTTACTGATCTCTAATTTTTAATCTTGGGTTCTTAAGACTTTAGAAGTCCTTAATAATTCTGGTTGAGATGAAATCGTTTTCATCTTCGAGCAAAAGCTTTAAGTAGTATACCCCTTTAGGATATGACTCAACGCCAATGTTCAATGATGCCGTACCAACAGGTACTGTAAAAATCACCTCAGAATTAACATCTAAAAATTCTACGCTTACGATTGTTTTCACTGTTTCAATATCAATTTGTTTGCTCTCATTAACAAATTTCATTGATCTCACCAAAGACTTCATTCTAGAGTCTTCAGTTACAAACTTGAATTCAATTCCTCCTTCGTTCGCTGGAACGTAGGGATAGGTTGATCCTCCAAGAAAAAGTGACAAAAATAAAAGCGGTAGGATGCTTCTAAACTTTAATTGTGATGGGTTCATCGCATTCCGGTTTTATGAAAAACATATTATCACTTTCTATAATATCACAAACAGTGCCAAAAAAAGGTGACCATAAGATGATCACCTCTTTTTATATTTTTCACCAGAAAATAAAAACTACCGTTTCTCTAGTTTAGCAGTCAAGGGTACTGGTTCATCTTCAAATCCAAGGTTTATAAAATAAGTCCCGGATTCAAACATCGATGTTCCAATGTTTAGCTCGTCTGATTCTACCACAGGGAGAAAAAAGATTACTTGTCCTGCGACATCAGTAACTTGAATAGAATAGATTTGCTTGGTTGTCACAATGTCCACCTCATTCGTAACATCATTCACTTCAAAAGCCCTAAACATGGCCTTTGAACTCTCTTCGAGAATGATTGTAATTGTCTCACCGCTCTCATCTATAGGGTTTATAGCGGAGGCTTTCACCTCATTTGTTATCACAAGACCCAATATCATGCATGACACAATAAGCGGAATCCTGTTTCTTAATAAAACAGCTTTCATAGCGATGGTTTAAATAAAAGGTTTACAATAAAATTTACAACAAGGGAATCGAAAGATATTCGATGGTGTAGTTGTGACAGGTGAGAAATATCTCATAAAGATACGGCACTTGGTAATGTGGGTCACATTTTAAATTCGCTTTGGCAATTATCCGTCAAAAGAACAGCAATTCCTTTACACATCCTCTACCCTAGCCATAACTTATGCTAGATAGGCGACATATTATCGTCGTCATTTTCTAATTTAAATCACTCGACGACATGCATAAAAGTATTCGACCATTGGCTCACGAAACTGAAATTCATTTCAATATCTTGCAGACATGAAGAAGTATGCTCTGTTTTTAATCTCTCTTTTTATGCTTTCGCAAATGCAGGCACAAATTGTCAACGGCAAGGTTTTAAATGAAAGAAATCAGAACCTTGTTGGAGCGAATGTGATCGCAATACCCATTAATTCGAATACTGCAAACGGAACCATCACCGATATAGATGGAGAATTTAGGCTTGACATTCAAGGTGCGGATTCACTACAGTTTTCATATGTAGGTTATTTAGATACCATTGTAGCCATAGAAAACAGGGATTACTTCAAGATTACTCTAGTAGATCATGACAACCTTGAATTTTGTGGACCATTTACTACTGTTACAATTACAGAAACTACAGCTCCATATAGTTATGATAACATTCCTAAACTTCAATTAAGAACGCAAAGTGTTCAAGCACCCCAAGCCCAGTATAATAAAGTGCCTGGCCTATTCATGCATGCCGGTGCATTGAACACCAATCGAATGACCATCCGTGGCATTGGTAGTAGATCTCCATTTTCAACAACAAAAATAAAAGCTTATCTCAACCAGATTCCATTGACCAATGGAATCGGAGAATCAAATCTTGAAGACATCAATCTAGCAATGATCGATCAAGTACAAATTTATAAAGGTCCCACCCTTCCTTCTTTCGGTGCAGGACTTGGCGGTGCCATTCATTACAGAACCAATCGTTCTGATAGATATGAGAATAGTGTATCAACTCAACTTGATGTAGGATCATATAACACCCTTCACTCTTCCACCCTTTACAATTATGCGGAGGGTCCTTTGCTGTTTTCCTTGAATTATGATTTATTAAATTCAGATGGCTATAGGGATAATAATAATTTTAATCGAAGTATAATATCTGGATTTGCGCAAGCGGAAACAAACAAAGATGTATTCACTATTTATGTTTCTCATACACAACTGGAAGCTCAGATACCCAGCGGGTTAAATATCACAGACTGGGAAGAAGACCCTTCTAGAGCTGCCGCAAATTGGAAAGGAGTCGAAGGATTCGAAGATTATGATAGAACTCAAGTAGGTATAACCCATCAACGACAATTAGGAGATCGATGGAGTTCAAGTGTCACTGGGTTTTTAACCCACTTTGAAAATTATGAACGAAGACCTTTTAATGTACTCACACAAAATGCCTTTACACTTGGCACACGGACCTTCGTAGAATACATTGGAAAAAATTATTACGAATTGAAATTTGGTTTAGAGTTCTTTACTGAAAATGAAAAATGGTCGACCTATGAAACTACAGAGCTAAGTCAAGGAGATATTCTTTCAGATAATTTAGAAAACAGGAAATATCTCAACCTATCTACAGAATTCCAGAAAGAATGGAACCGAATGAGTCTAATCAGCGGAGTCAATTTAAACTTAACCAGTTATGACTTCAATGATTTATTTACAGCCGATGGCATTGACCAAAGTGGCAATTATGTTTTCAATCCAATTCTTAGTCCGTTTCTTTCATTGAGCTACAGAAACCCAACAAGAATAAATTATTACGCTACGCTATCCCATGGTTTTTCTGCACCTACATTAGAAGAAACCTTGACACCAGATGGTTTAATAAACCCAGAAATAAAACCCGAAACAGGATGGAATGCTGAAATCGGAATCAGACAAATCATTGGAGATAGAGATGAGACTGCATTTAAGTATAAACTTGGAGTTTACAACATGTGGGTTGAGAATTTATTGGTCTCAGAAAGAGTCACAGAAGATCAATTCATTGGGGTAAACGCAGGTAAAACTTTACATCCAGGAATTGAAGCAGAAGCTTCCAAATCTTTCCAGGTAAAGTCATTAAAAAAAGGAACCTTTGTCGTTGATGTGAATTACCAATATAGTCCACATAGATTCGTTTCCTTCATAAATAATGAGACTGATTTCTCAGACAAGCTTCTACCAGGTAATCCAACGCAAAAACTAAGTTCAAACTTTAGACTAAATACTGAAAGATGGTCCATCGCAATAGATCAACTTTGGGTGTCTAACATGTGGGCAGATGATTCAAATACCATTGAAGTACCTGGCTATCTTTTAATGAATGGTAGAGGGAGTTACGAAGTAATTTCTTCTAAAAAATGGAAAGCAACCCTATCTGTAACCGCAAATAATATTCTTAATGAAAAATATATTTCCATGGTTTCAGTGAACCCTAGAAGCTTTGGTGGATCGCTTCCTCGCTACATTTATAGTGGTTTACCCGCAAATTTTCAAATTTCCATGAATTTGCGGCACATTTTTTAATGTAGTAGTATAACTTTAAAAAGAATCGAAAATTTCTATCATGGCTAGACTAATATTCCTCAGCATACTGCTATTCAGCAGTGGCTATTTATTCTCACAATGCTTTGAAGATCGGCATAGTACCTTGACGGTCGACCAATGGATCAGTTGTGAAAAAACTGTAAATCCAAATGCCGAAAGAGAAAACTCTCATTGGATTATGTATGATTTTGGCGAAAGCTATGAATTGAACAAATCCAACATCTGGAATTGCAATGCGTATAATCAAACAGACATGGGAATTCAGACCTATGCCGTAGATGTTTCTAATGACGGTGTAAACTGGCAAGAGCTCGGAGAATACGAATTAGCACAAGCTAGTTCTTCGGCTTTTTACGAAGGAGAGGAAGGACCAGATTTTGAAGGAGAAATTGCCAGGTACGTTCTTCTTACAACGATTCAATCCTATCAAGCGGATTGCGCTTGTATCTCTGAAATCAGATTTGAAACCACTGGACCTGCTACGGTAAGCATAGTTGAAATCAATGAGTTGAATGTGGAAGCTCAATTGTTTCCCAATCCAGCCACCAATGAAACTGCTTTAACCATCCAGAATGAAAATGACTCCTTCGAGGCTCTTGTTCAATTATTGGATTTGAGTGGTCGAGAGATTCAATCATTTCAATCAAACATTCAAAATGGTGAAAATAAAATCACCTTCGATTTGACCGGTTTAACTTCAGGAAATTATGTAGTAAGTACACAGTCAGAGCGTGGAGTGTTGATTAAGAAACTCATCCTTGTAAACGAAAATAAATAAGATCAACATGAAAAGAATTACAACAAGCATCTTGGTTTTATTTTTATTTAGCCTTTCGGCAAATATTTACGGCCAGTATACAGACTACATCGGCGCCGGACATTCAGACGGTATAACTGTAACTAGTTCTAGTGACTTTGAAAACACGAATGCAACTAACACCATAAACGGTTCGGGAATGAACGCCAGGACAATGGAGTTGTCTCGATTTCTCAGTCAAGCAACCATGGGTGTAACTCCAGCGGATTTAGCATTGATCGAAGAACTAGGAATGGAAGGATGGATTGATGCACAAATGGCTTTAGCACCATCTGAATACTTAATTGAGATGGAAGACATCTGGGCACAGATACGGGATGCATATCTAGCCATGGGTTACATAGAAGACGACCTCTATGGTCCTTGGGCTGCTCATTTTAATTATTCATGGTGGACTCATGCTGTAACGGGCGAAGATCAATTAAGACAGAGAGTTGCATTTGCCTTGAGCCAAATTCTAGTCATCTCCAATAATTCAGATTTAGTAGATCGGGGAGAAGCTTTATCTGCTTATTATGATCTATTAATGAAACATGCCTTTGGTAATTACCGAGATCTATTGATAGATATTGCTTTAAATCCTAGCATGGGATTTTATCTAACCCACTTAAACAATCCTAAAGCGATTCCTTCAGAAAACATACATCCGGACGAGAATTTTGCTAGAGAATTAATGCAACTATTCACGATTGGTTTATATGAATTAAATAATGATGGAACGAGAAAAGTAGATGCCAATGGCGATGACATTCCGACCTATAACAATACACACATAAAAGAACTTGCAAAAGTTTTCACAGGTCTAGGTCCTGGTAAAATATTGGAATGGGTTGCATGGTCAGACGAAGCTTATTTTGGATTGGAGATTTATGGGGCAGACATGACCGTGCCCATGGAAATGTATGAAGAGTTTCATGAAAGAGATCAGAAGAATCTTTTGAATGGCTATATCATCCCTGCCAACAATGATCCAATGAAGGACATTACAGATGCCATTGATCACCTCTTCAATCACCCGAATGTTGGACCATTCATATCTAAGCAATTAATACAGAGATTTGTTACTTCTAATCCTACCCCAGAATATGTCAATAGGATTGCGAATGTCTTTAACAGCAATGAATCTGGAGAGCGAGGAAATTTAGGTTCTGTGATAAAGGCGATACTCATGGATGAAGAAGCAAGAAGTTGTGAATCAATCAATGATGGACATCATGGTAAAATGAGGGAACCACTCTTAAGAGCAACGCAATTTGTGAGACTCACCCCCTTAGATAATCCTAATGGCAAGTTTTGGAATGCCACGTACAATTTCCAAGATGATATGGAACAAATGCAATTAGGAGCTCCAACCGTTTTCAATTTCTATTTACCAGATCATAAGCCAGTCGGTGAGTTATCAGCACTAGGATTGAATGCACCTGAATTTAATTTATTGAATACCCGTACTGCCATCGGATACCTGAATCAAATAAACCAATGGGCCGTATGGGGTGCACCGTGGTGGGGTTGGGATGATGAGATAGGCATATTAGCACCTGTGGTAGATTATGATGGTTTTTCAGAGGAAATGAAAGATGTTGAAACTGCCATTACTTGGTTGGATACTCACTACACCAATGGATTAATGACAGATTTCACCAGAGAAAACATCAGGACTCAGATCAGTCCATTGGATTGGAATGACACGGACTCTTGGATGTACCGCCTTTCGCTAGCGACCTATCTCGCAATGATTTCACCAGATTTTGTAATTCAGAAATAATCAATATGAAACATCATCACGATCACCATATCTCAAGACGAAAATTTATTGGACAAGCAAGTTGTGCGACCATTGGCTACACTTCATTGCTGTCTACGCTGGTTAACTTAAAATCCATGAATGCCATGGCCATTGACAATTCAATGACAATGATGGTAGGTGGAGAATATAAAGCATTGGTCTGTTTAATGCTAAGAGGAGGAGGTGACTCATTTAACATGCTAATCCCAACGAATCAAACTGCTTACAACACTTATGCAGAAGTGAGATCAAATCTTGCCATTCCACAAAATGAAATTTTAGGCTTAAATGGTGTAGAGTATGGATTACATCCAGCCATGGGCGGCATCCGAGATTTATATAATGATGGTACTCTTGGATTTATTGCTAACATCGGCACATTGATTGAGCCTGTTACAAAAAGTACAGTATGGGAGCCAGATACAAAATTACCATTGGGATTATTTTCTCATTCAGACCAGACCAGACAATGGCAGACAGCTCTTCCTCATGAAAGATCGTCTACTGGTTGGGGTGGAAAAATAGCTGACCTAATCAACGACCAAAACACGAATGAATACATAGGTATGAATATCTCATTAAATGGAGGTAATTTATATCAGAGTGGCAATAATTCGACTCCATTTACCATGGACCCTTATGACGGTGTTGTTGATATCAATGGCTATAATGATAACTGGGAGTTTAATACCCTGAGAAAGGCTGGTATAGATAATATGCTCGATGCTCAATATCAGGATGTTTTCAAAAAGACCTACGTGGATGTCATCCGAGTTGCGAAGGATGCCAATGAACAAATAAAAACAGCACTGGAAGCACTTACTCCTTTCAATACAAGCTTTAGTGATAATGACTTATCTCAAAGTCTGCATATGGTAGCTAAGATGATTGCTTCAAGATCAACCTTAGGAATGAAACGTCAGATTTTCTTTGTTGAGTTTGGTGGCTGGGATCATCATGATGAGGTGATGGAAGCTCAGCAATACATGTTGGATATGGTATCAAATGCTATGACAGAATTCAACAATGTATTAATAGAGATGAATCTAAAAGACTGTGTCACAACCTTTAGTATGTCAGAGTTTGGGCGTACCATGACTTCCAACGGAAATGGAACTGATCATGGCTGGGGAGGTAATGTAATGGTCATGGGCGGCGCTGTTAAAGGTGGTAATATCTATGGTACATATCCAGATCTTGCCTTAGACAGTGAGCGTGAAGTAGGAGGAGGCGTTTATATCCCTACAACTTCTTGTGATGAATACTTTGCTGAGCTGGCTTTATGGCTCGGTGTAACACCTTCAAGTTTAACTGACCTCTTCCCTAATCTTGGAAATTTCTACAGTGCTGGAAGTTCAGATTTACCCTTAGGATTTTTGACGGTTTAGAAAACTTGATTAAAAAATAATTTATACTGAAGAGATGATTTCATGATTTGAAATCATCTCTTTTGCTTTCAAAGACTTTTCTTTTTGCTGTCGTTTAATAGCAAATGATTGGATTTAAATCTTTTATTAATAAAAATCATATAATTAAGACTCAAATACCCAACCTCCATGGGTTCTCAATCGTCATAGAGACAGGAATCATTCAGAATGCTAGTTAGCAAAGAACTTTTAGAAAAATGTATGGCTAAGGATGAGCGATCAATTCATAAATTGTATCGGTCTTGCTTTTCCTTGATGAAAAGTATATCCATTAGATATCAACAAAATACTGCGGATGTCAATGAAGCCATTAATCGTAGTTTCTTAAAGCTCATTCAAAACCTACATACTTATGACGATACCAATTCATTTGAAGGATGGTACAAACGAATAATCGTAAACACCAACATTGATATTTATCGAAAATCAAAGAGACATCAAGAGCGAATCCTATACGTAGAGGTCTTAGATGAGCATAATTTACAATCAGAGGAAATTGGTGTACCAGATGAAAATCATTCATATGAGTTCCTTTTGTCGATGATTAAGAAACTCCCACCAATGACAAGACAGGTTTTTAATCTCTATGCCATTGATGGTTTTGCGCACAAGGAAATAGCAGAAGTATTGAAAATTAGTGCAGGAACATCTAAATGGCATGTTTCAGATGCACGTAAAAAATTAAGGATTTTTCTAACTGAAAAACCAATCCAAGAAATAGCTGCCAAATGAAAAATAAAAACTTAGACAATCTTTTCAAAGATGGCTTAAATCAAAAGTCATTTGACTATGATAAAAATGCTTGGGAGGAGTTTAAAAAACTGCAGAGAGAAAATCAAGACAATAAGCCAATTGGCATTCTGCACTTCAAACGATGGATTGGATTTCTGGCACTCCTGCTTATTTCTGTATCTGTTTTTTACACCTTAAATGGAACAAATAAAATAATAGAAAAACAATCTGTTTCCCATCTAAACAATTCAATAGAAAGTCAATCCAAATTAAAGTTCACAACGAAAAGTGAATCCCACAATACAAATAATCTAAGTGAAGCAAAACTTGGAGATGACAAATCAGATATAAATATTGCGCCTCCAACAAAAAATAAGAAAATAGATAATACGAGATCTACAGCTCAACAGAAATTATTAGCAAGAAAAACATTTCTTTCAAATAATTCGAATGATAATGAAGAAGAAATAAAAAGCTACTTACAATTGAGTGGTTCCCCCTTAAATACATTACATCAAAAACAAGCTAAGGCAGACTCGGCCCCAAATTCAGTCATTTTCCAAGAAGAGCAGAAATCTTCACTCCCTACACTAAATATCTTAAAATCTCAACTAACTCAAGAGACACAAACCCAAAAGGTAAAATTTTTAGTTCCTAATGATCTGGTTACCATTGATAGAAAAACCACAAGTTCCTTAGTCCTGAATGGATCTACGGGTATTGGTTCTTTAGCTGTAAAGTTTTATGAATTAGGTATTGGCATTGTTACCCCAATTTCAGAAAAACTTTTTCTTTCCTTAGTTCCTACCATTCATTTCATCAATGCTAGGGAATTGCCAAAACATAGAGGTTTTGACACAAAGTATAGTTTAGTAGAGGAGACATTTTTTGGACAGTATATAGAAGTAGATCAACTACATTTAATAAAAATTCCAATATCAATAGGTCTCAATTTAAATCGTCGACACAAGATTTCCTTGGGAATGGCGTATCAATATTTAGCTGCGACCCGAGGCACCATCACTAAAACAATTGACAACCAAGAACAAAGATATAAAGCATGGATTATTGAAACTGGATTGAATAGAAATTTAGTTTCAACACACCTAGAGTATGGATATAAAATAAATTCTTCAAATGAAATTTTCTTCCAAGGAGAAATATTTTTAAACGACTTATACAACCAAAACGTTGACTTCCAAGTAAGTCAAAGATTTAAAACTATAAAACTTGGAATGAAACACTACTTCCGTGCAAACTGACCCAACCTCTAAAAAATTGCGAACGTCTTACAGATGAAAGCTTGTTTAAGATTAATCGTAAAAGCAATTAAAAATTTAAAAAGAATAAAATGAATTTAAAAAGTTATTTAAAATTTTTACTACCAGTTTTAATCGTTGGATTTTGTCTTTCTTCATGTACGAAAGAGGACATCGACACAATGCCTACAGCAATAGCAATTGAGGATATAGATTCTGAATTAGTGGATGGTATCCTTGCAAGAAATAATATCGGAGTATTTACGAGTGGTTCTTCTGAGTGCGATTGTTATGGGCCATTTGATGATATTGATTGGGAAAATGCAACAGAAGAAGAAATCGAAGCAGAGATTGAAGCGGCCATTGCTTCTTTAACAGAGGAAGAATTAGAAGAACTATTCACTCCTGTATGTACTGATGATGGGGGATTTTATGCAAATGCCTGTTTCGCTGAATGTGAGGATATCACTGATTACGTGGAATGTGATTTTCCTGAATATGAAGAAGAGGATTGGGATTCTGAATGGGGATGTGATGGTGCTAATTTAGATTTTTTAGCATGTTATGATCTAGGCTTTCCGGTTACAATTGCTTTTGCTGATGGTTCGACGACTACTGCCAGTAATATGGAAGAATATTTAGAAGCTGTCCTTGTTTTTGGTGAAAATCCTCAATTGGTTTATCCGATTACTTTAACCGATTTTATCACAAATGAAGTGATTGAAGTAACCACAGATGAGCAATTAAATGAATTGGTATTTGATTGTGTAGCAGGTGGTGGCACTACCTCAGGAAGTGGAACAGAATGGGATGGTGATTGCATCGTTAATACCTTCCCACTAACGATGTATATCAATGCTGAACCTTTTGAGGTAAATACCGAAGAAGAATTTGAATCAATTATTGAGGAGTATATCCAAACAAATCCAGACAGTAATCTCTCAATAGAAATTGGTTTACCTATGACCTTAACTTTTGAAACGGGAGAGGTAGTCGTTGTTAATACTGAAGAAGAATTCCTTGATGCATTACTGGAGTATTGTGATTAAGAAAAGTTGATAATATAATTACGTACAAAGTTAAATGCCATTCAGAAATTCTGGATGGCATTCTTCTTTTTGACTAAATTCCAATGCGCCATCTATCCACTCCACCCTTCACGATCTAAACTACGATACTGAATTGCTTCGGAAAGGTGTTCGATGTTAATGTCCTTAGATGCACCTAGGTCTGCACAAGTACGTGCGACCTTTAGGATCCGATCATAGGCTCTAGCGGATAGTTGTAATTTTTGCATGGCGGTTTTCAATAAGGCCCTACCGTTCTGATCGATGGTACAAATTTCTCGTGACATTCTACTACTCATCTGTGCATTGCTATGTACCTCTGGAAGATCTGCAAATCTTTTCAGCTGCCATTCCTTGGCCTTTACAACGCGTTGAGAGATATCATTGCTTGATTCACCATTTCCTTTATAACGCGATAATTCTTCATAGCTTACAGGAGTGACTTCAACATGTAGGTCGATCCGATCAAGCAATGGTCCAGAAATTTTACTCAGGTACTTTTTAACTATCCCTGGTCCGCAAACACAATCTTTGTCAGGGTGATTATGAAATCCACAAGGGCAAGGATTCATAGAGGCTATAAGCATCAAGCTTGCTGGATAATCTACAGAGATTTTGGCTCGAGAAATGGTTACTTTCCTTTCTTCCATCGGCTGTCTAAGTACCTCCAGGACCGAACGCTTGAACTCAGGCAACTCATCCAAAAATAAAACACCATTATGTGCCAATGAAATTTCTCCAGGATTAGGATTACTCCCCCCACCTACCAAGGCTACATCACTGATGGTATGATGGGGCGCTCTGAATGGCCTGGATGTCACCAAAGAAGTATTCGACCCTAAAAGTCCTGCCACTGAGTGAATCTTAGTAGTTTCTAAAGACTCGTTTAAACTCAGCGGAGGCAGGATGGTAGAGAGTCGCCTGGCCAACATTGTTTTCCCAGCACCGGGTGGTCCGATTAAAATTGCATTGTGTCCACCTGCTGCTGCAATTTCCAAGGCACGCTTTATATTTTCTTGTCCTTTTACATCCGAAAAATCAACACTATATTTATTTGAAACTCTTTTAAATATTTCTTTCGCGTCATAGATTAATGGTTCGACTGATGAGTCACCATTTATTACTTCAATGGCTTCTTTCAAAGTGCTCACGCCATAAACTTTTAAACCTTTGACAATGGCCGCTTCTTTTGCATTTTCTCTAGGAAGAATAAATCCCTTTAGATTTTTTTGCTTGGCAAGAATCGCAATGGGAAGTATTCCTTTGATAGGCTTTATTGTACCATCTAAACTTATTTCGCCCATGATCATGTATTGATCAAGCGCTTCCGTTTTAATCTGATGTGTTGACGCGAGAATTCCTATGGCAATCGGAAGATCATAAGCTGATCCTTCCTTTTTTAAATTAGCTGGCGCCAAATTAATGATCAGTTTGAGGCGCATAATTTTGTAGCCGCTATTCTTCAAAGCAGCTTCGATTCTCTGGAAGCCTTCATTGACTGCTTTATCCGGCAGCCCTACCATCCAATATAATTTTTTCCCAGCAGCAACAGTACCCCCTGCATTGACTTCCACAGAAATTAGTTCAGCCTCTACCCCTTGCACTGCCCCTGAATATGTTTTGACCAACATAAATATTATTTATTATTAATGGTGGTGCGAAGTGAGAGGTTAACAAGAAGGACTAGGTAGAAAAGATTTATTAGGATTCAGTACTCACAAAAAAACAAGCATTGATTAATGATGCATAAACAGGATCATTGGAGAGAATTTCTGCATTACCGATTAAGATGAGTTGTTCCTTGGCTCGGGTAATGGCAACGTTTAATTTACGATCGATTCCAGATTCATTGCGACTACTAATCATATTGAGTACATTTCGATCATTGGTAACGAGGCTGATTATGATTCGATCTTTGGCACCGCCTTGGAATCTTTCTACGGTATCTATGGTAAGGCTAGAATCGTAACTATCCGTTTCTTTAAAGCGTTGCGTGATTTGAGAAATTTGGGCACGAAATGGCGTGATGATTCCTAATGAGTCTGCGGTAAAATCCTTTTGATTGGCTACATATATTTTTTTAATCTGCTCTACAAGTTTGATGACAACTTCTGCCTCATATGGATTGATTTTTTGAGTTAAAGAATCATCTGCTTTCGTATCAATAAAAATCAATCTTTGATCTGTTAAGAAATCATAACTTGGATCTGCACCTTTCAGAGCTAGCGGCTCTGTGAGTCTATTTACACCAGGCAATAACTTCAATTTACCTTCATAAAAATTGGCTGCCGAAAACTTCATGATGTCTTGATGCATCCTTCCTTGTTGATCTAGAATTCCGAAAGCCCAATTCCATTCCTTTTCCATGGCCTGTAAATACATCCTTTCAAATAATGAATTCCGTCTATCTAACAATCCGATTTCATTCAGCTCAGAAGAATCCTCCTTTGAAAAATATTTATTCTGAGTAACAACTGCTGGAAGTTGTTTATGATCACCAATAAGAATAAACTTCTTAAAACTGCTCAATAAGCCTAACAACATAGGCTCTAATAATTGCGAGGCTTCATCTACAATCACCACATCAAATTCCACAATATTCAATAACTCCATCTTACCTAAGAGTGAAGATACCGTAGAACAATAAACCTGAGTACCCGTCAAGAGATCAAGTAATTCTTTCCTTGAATTTATGTCCTCCAACTTCGCAGATAAGATTTTTTCTCTAAACTCTTCTCTAGTAGAATATCGCGAACCAATTCTTAAATAATTTTCAGCCAGTTCTGAAGAAATGCTTTCTACGGCTTGGCAGATTTCATCAACCGCGCGATTGGTATATGAAAGTAGGAGTACTTTTTTATTTTCAACTCCAGTATAATATTCCACTAAGTGCCTAAGCATTACAGTTGTCTTACCAGTACCTGGAGGTCCCCAGAGGAGGTAATAATCTTGACTTTGAATGATGGCATTTAAAAGATCTTGTTGCTTTTGGGTAACACCTTTAAAGCTGTGATTACTCTCCACTAAAACTTTTTTAGGTGCTCTACGACTTAGGAGTAAATCTCGCTGTTCCTTAGCCGCTAACATGAAATAGAAGAGATTCTTATACATTCTAGTCAATCCTCCATCTAAAAAATCTGCTTCAATATTCCAGTAGGCATATTTACTAAATATAGAATCATTCAACTGCTGTGCTCGAAGTCGCAAGGTAATTCCTTGGGCGTCTAGGGCAATAATGTTGCCCTTAGTTAATTGGTAATCGCAGGCTTGTTGTCCATTTTCTTCGTTAGGATATAATACAACAATGTCCCCTACCCTGAACCTTGCTAGTCGGTTGGACCGATCTGAGAATTCGAGAAGGATGATTGGATCTTTTTCTTTGGCTTGGTTGACTTTTATTTTCAGAAGATTCCACATTCTGAATTGTTCAATTTTCTCATCGATGGGATCAAGCCAGAGACCCGCCATACCATTCGATCGATCAATGCCATGTTCTCCAGTTTTACTTAGGTGGTATTCGCGGGTAATAAAAGCAACGAAAGATTTCACATACTCCTGCTCCAATTCATCAAGTTGCTTGTATGCTAAAAATAATTTTTCGGCATCTCTTTTCTCAAACCTAAATTGATCATCTATTCCTGCCGGATTAAATCTTTCAAAGAGCTTTTCTTCTTGAACATTCAAGATCATGCGCTCAAGAAAAAGGCATGAGTTCCTAAGTTTCATGATTTCATACTGGTGGGTACGATTGTACCCAGCATATCGCAGTCTATTTTCTTTAAGCTTAGAGTAAAGAATAAAGTTTTTAGGTTTTATCTTTTTAGATATGGTACTAGAAATCATCATATCATAGATCATCAATTGTCGATAGTGCTGTTCACTGATACCATCTGCATTTGGCATAAATGGCTTGCCACTTTTTAATTCAATGATGTCTATGTTTCTGTTATTTTCTGTAGTATGTAGCAAATCTAAACGCCCTTGAAACCCATAGGTGTTTGACAAGAATGTGGGTTCTACATAAGCGTTTTCTTTTTCTATGTTCTGATCAATCATTTCTTGATTGATGACCTGTTTGATATTATCAAAATGCATGCGCGCATCTTTCAGAACCTCTCTCACCTCACCATCACTGAATTGAGCAATCTGCAATGGGTTAATGGAAAATATTTTTTTACGCGAAGCTTCAAAACTTAGATCAGGCTCATAAATCAAATGATCCAAAAGGTCATTCGCAATGTTTCCCATAAGGATGGGTTGATTGGCATTGACAGGAATAAACTTGGATATGAGATAACCTAGAGAGAATACGCTATGCCTGTTGTATAACTTAGCAACTGCCGTGGCATCAACCAAAAAGTCTGGCTCTAGTACCAAGGCTGCAGGATAATGCTTTTCTTCTTCATCAATTTCTACATCGATGAGGTTGGCAACCATTGGAAGTTTAAAAAACCGAGTGAGATTGGCTACTGTCGAATTAAAAATTTCATTACGAGATTGGATGTTGAAATAAGCTTTCTTGGGAAGATGTGCTTGGTGATCAGACACAAAATCAAGAATATACTCCTCTACATCAACTGCAGTAATAACGACTCTAATCACTTTTTGAAAACTAGCAACTGTATATTTCTGTTCCTTAAATTCTTCAGGTAATTCTAATTCTTTTAGAAAGATTGAAGAAGGAGCGAGTGAAAAAATATCAAGCAATAATTCTCGCATACTCAGAGCACCGAGATAAAATATCGCTTCTGCGGTCTCATCCGTTAATTGACCTGATTCAATACATTTGCGAAAGCGATGAGAAAAGTACATGGTCTTCCCTCTTATTTTATATTCACGAGAGGCAAATACCATACGGGTAAAGAGTGAAGAAAAGTTTACTTGTTCGTCATTTGTTAATTCTTCCCAGAGTAAAGTAAAAAGTCGAAAAAGGGTTTTTGATTTATAAACATAGGTTTCTTCCCAGATAAGTAGGCTTTCAAGCTTATCTCTAAAAAATATACCGGCATCATTAGCTACTTTCAAAACTTGGTTTTGGTCCTTTGTTTATCGTTGAATTAGCGGAAAGGTAAATTAAATCGGGCTAATTTTTATCTCAATAAGTTATACATTGTATTAAATCAATATATAAATCCCTCATAATATTGATTTTATAGATGGGAATGTCTTATGTTTGTTAAAATTTTCTTAAGACGAAACTTCTTTTATCGTTTGAGACCTATTGATATGGTAATCGTTCTCATTTCTATAAAAGACTCACTAATTCCAATTTTAAATTAAAACGTAATCGTAACTATGGATTTATTAGGTATGCTTAAAGACCAGGTGTCAGGAACATTGGCTGGTCAGGCAAGTAAATTTTTGGGAGAATCCGAAGGAGCAGTAGGAAAAGCTCTAGGAGGAATTTTTCCCGCATTATTAAATTCTACAATTGATTCAGCGAAGGACGAAACGGGTGCCGGGAAGATGATGGATCTTTTAAAGGGAATGGACACTAATGGTATGGACGACATTGCAGGTATCTTCAGTGGAGGAGCTAGCGGTGTTTCTAAATTAATGAACCAGGGATCTGGAATCATGAACCTATTGATGGGTAACAAGACTGGCGGTATGATTGACATGATCGCAAAGTTTGCTGGCCTTAGAGGAAGTTCTGCTTCTTCTTTAATTAAGATGGCTGCCCCATTTTTGATGAGAATGGTTGGTAAGCAGGTCATGGGTAAAGGAGCATCTGGTTTGATGAGCTTCTTATCTGGACAAAAATCTGCTGCTCAATCAGCATTACCTGCTGGATTGGCTGCTAGCTTCTTAAGTGGAGTTGGAGATAAGGCTTCAGGTGCTGTAAGCGGTGCTGCAGATGCTGGTAAAAAAGTTGTTTCTGGTGCTGCTGATGCAGTAAGTAACACAGCCGGTGCTGTTGCAGATACAGGCAAGAAAGTTGTTTCTGGTGCTGCTGATGCTGCAGGCAACTTAGCTGAGACTGGAGCAAAAGCAGGTGGTAGTATCTTAAGATACCTTATTCCAGCCTTCATTGTTCTATTAGGTCTTGGATTCTTAGGTAAGCAAGGATGTAGCACTGGTATCGACGCTGTTGATAACATTGCTGACAAAACAATGAATGCAACAGAAGGTGTTGTGGGCGGTGCAGCTGATATGGCTGGAAATGCTGCTGGTGCGGTAGGTGATGTCGCTGGTAAAGCGGCAGGAGTTGTGGGCGATGCTGCTGGTGCTGTAGGTGATGCAGCTGGTGCGGTAGGCGACATGGCAGGAAAAGCTGCTGGTGCGGTAGGCGATGCTGCTGGTGCTCTTGGAGACATGGCTGCAGGTGCTTTTGGAAATATTAATGACGCTGCAAAAGCGGCTTTAGATAAAGTAACTTTTACCGCAGGTTCTGCAGGTTCTCAGATGATGGATTTCGTCAAAGGAGGATTCAAAGGAGACGGTGTATTTACTTTTAAAGGTTTAACCTTTGCTACAGGTTCTGCTAACATCGACGCTAAGACAGCGAGTGAGGTAGATAACGTTGCTAAGATTCTTAGTACTTACCCTGATGTAAAAGTTGAAGTTACTGGATACACAGATAATACTGGTAATGCTGCGAATAACGTGAAGCTTTCTAAAGAAAGAGCAGATGCTGTAAAAACTAGATTGGTAAGCCAAGGTGGTATTGCTGCTAATAGAATTACAACAAATGGTTTAGGTTCTGCAAATCCTGTTGGAGACAACAGCACAAAGGAAGGTCAAGCTATGAACAGAAGAATTGAAATGAAGATCGTTAAGTAAGCGATTAAAATTATATCTTTTGAAGAGGTTGGTTCTGGATGACAGAATCAACCTTTTTTTATTTACTAGGGTAGAAACTCGCTTCCATTTATGGTATCTTGTATGAAGTGTTCAAGGATTTAAAAATATTTCTCATTGTTTATGTTGCCTTTCTAAGTACAGGATCAGCACAGCAGCAAATGATACCTGGCATTGATCTATTAAGTGGTAATGACTATATCGAAATTCCCTTTAAATATGTATCAGGCTATATAATTGTTGAAACAGAAATTAATAGCGCCTTACCACTTTCCTTAATATTTGATACAGGTGCAGAACATACCATTCTTTTTGAAAAACAATTAACTGATTTACTAGGCTTAACTTACCAAAAGGAGGTGCTTCTAAAAGGCTCAGACCTCCAAGAAGATATACGTGCCTTTATCTCCAGAAATGTATCCATACAAGTAGGTAAATCGCCAAGGGTTAAAAGAGACGTCATCGTATTGGCTCAAAATTTCTTGAATTTAAGAGAGGTTACAGGAATAAATATTGATGGAATTTTAGGTGCTCAGAATTTTAAAAACTTAGTGGTTCACATAGACTACAAAAGACAAAAGTTAACCATCTGGCACCCGCAAAAATTTAAGCCCAGAGATAGTCATACGAAAACTTCCATTTCTATTCACAACAACAAGCCATACATTATGGCTAAATCCACCAACGATAAAGGTGAAACCCATGATTTAAAATTACTGATAGATACTGGAGCTGGACTGACCTTTCTAATGAACTCTAATGAAAAAATGAACATCACCATTCCTGAGAATGCCACTCCAGGAAGTTTAGGGAAAGGACTCGGGGGTTTTCTGACAGGATATCGAGGGAAAATGGCTAGTCTTGAATTTGCTGACTTTACTTTCAACAACATATTAGCGCATTTCCAAGAATTAGAAGAACCATTAGATCCAGAAAGTTTGAGCTTCAGAAATGGTATTATAGGTAATCTTGTTTTGGAACGGTTTGATGTAGTCATTAACTACTTAGATGAAACCATTTATCTAAAGCCTACTAAAAAACTCAAACGGCCATTTAAATATAATCTATCCGGTATGGGAATCTTAGCATTCGGTATTGGACTAGAAAATTATATAGTCTTTGAAATCATCAAAAATTCACCAGCAGACAAAATTGGAATTCACAAAGGAGACATCATTAAAAAGATTGGAAGAATTCCAACGAGTTGGTACTCATTGTTTTCAATCGAACAAATTTTGAGTAGAAGACCCGGAAAAAAAATTAGACTAAAGCTGATTAGAGGAGAGGAAAAGATTGAGAAAGTATTCTATTTAGAAGATTACCTTAAGCTATAAATAAGAAGGAACCAATATTCTTCAATATCGGTTCCTTTATGTACAAAAGGGTGTTGATTCAATTTTGAAATCTTAATAAAAAGATTATTAGTTCTTAATTGACCCTAAGGTAAAACCGAATTAATTCATTTTCAGAATTTTGCAAAGCTTTGTCAATTAGCTGTCAGATTCTCTTGGCTTAAAGCATAATAAGCATCAAAACCTTCGACAACTACTACAATTCCTTACAGAGCTTTGTGTGCTCCATCACAAAAACCAGGGTTCTTGGTTGCCTTACACTGACACATATACGCAGTCTTAGTTTCTTCCGCAACAAATTTCATTGGGCTAAACTCTGTCCCCCTATGCGCTCCATTACACCAAGGTTGGTTGTCCGATAAACCACAAGTACACCAAGCATAAGTCTTGCCTTCTTCTAGTTCAACTGGTATAGGATTTTTTGCTGCTACTTTAGGTAAGTCCATTGAATTTTATTTTTATAATTTGAAAATCTTTTCTTGTTGGTCGATGCTCTCTTGATGAATTGCATTGATAAATTTAATGATAAATTCCTCGCTCAATTCTCTGTTTGCCGCCAAATTTTTCGCCTTGTTCAAAGTTTCATTCCATCTTTTCTGTTGTAAGATAGTCATGTTATTTTCCTTTTTGTAAGCTCCAATATCTCTGACAACCTTCATTCGATTGGCTAAAAGGTTCATTAATTCATCATCAATGTGATCAATTTCTTCCCTAAGATATTCCAATTTACTCTGTAGCACGGGATTATCTTCAAAATCTTCTCGCAAAACCATTTCTGTTATCATAGCACCGAAGACCTCAGGAGTAATTTGCTGTTTCGCATCACTCCATGCGTTATCTGGATCTATATGAGACTCAATCATCAGCCCATCAAAATCTAAATCCATCGCTTTTTGTCCAACTTCTTGGAGTATGTCACGTCGACCGCAGATGTGGCTTGGGTCACAAAGGATTGGAATTTCTGGCATTTTTCTGATAAAGTCAAGAGCGATCTGCCATTGGGGACGGTTTCTATAAAACTTTTCTCCTCGATTAGAAAATCCACGATGTATCGCTCCGATTTCTTTTACACCGACCTTAGACAATCGCTCTATGCTTCCCATCCATAAAGAAAGATCCGGGTTGATGGGATTTTTCACAAGCACAGGAACATCTACCCCTCGCAATGCGTCAGCAATCTCCTGAACAGCAAATGGATTAACGGTTGTCCGAGCGCCTATCCACAATATGTCGATATCAAAGGCCAAGGCAAGTTCTACATGTTTGGCATTTGCTACCTCTATGGTCACAGGTAGACCTACTTCTTTTTTTACTCTTTGCAACCACGGAAGTCCCTTCACTCCTACCCCTTCAAAACTGTCTGGTCTTGTTCGCGGTTTCCAAATTCCAGCTCGATAGATGTCCATCTTATTCGTTGCCTTTAATCGCTTTGCAGTTTCAATAACTTGTTCCTCTGTTTCAGCACTGCAGGGACCAGCAATAACGATGGGTCGTTTTTCTTTTGTCAACCACGTTGTTTCTCTTTTACTTTTTATAGCTTCCATGTTGAAAATTTCTAATGATTAAAATTAATTCCATCCAAAACTCTTGATATATCATTTGCCTTGAGCATTAAAGATTTAGAATGCTCTTGATCCTGATCAACCAAGCTTTTCTTAAACTTATTTAAATTATTGATGTACAAGTCTATGGCCTCAAGAAGATACTCTGAATTGGCTTCAAAAATCTGGCCCCATGTATTTGCATTACTTTTAGCCAATCTAGCAGTACTCGCAAAACCAGTACTCGCTAAATTAAAAATTTGTTTCTCATCCTTTTCAATCTCTTGAACTGTAAGACTCAAGGTAAACGAACTGATGTGAGACAGGTGCGAAACATAGGCCATGTGTTTGTCATGATCCTCCGCACTTAAATAAAGATTTTCAAGGCCCAAAAATTCAAAAACCTTCAAAGCCATTTCTAGCGCATCAGAATCACTTTTTTCGCTTTCGCAAATGATATTTTTCTTTCCCTTAAATAAATCTAGGTGTGCTGCCTTAGGTCCTGAAAATTCTGTACCAGCCAAAGGATGCGCCGCAACATAACGGGACCGATTTATGTGATCTTTAACAGAAGAACAAATATGCCGTTTAGTAGATCCCATATCAACAATGACTTGTCCTGATTTTATCTCATCCAAAAATCGATTCAAATTTTCTTTTATAGTATTTACTGGAATGGCAAGTATGACTATATCCGCTTCCGCAAATGCTTTATCTTCCTCTACCAATGCGTCAACCAATGAAAGTTGTACTGCCTCTTGAGCATGATGTGGATTTTTTTCAACACCTAAAATACGTAGTGTACCCAAGCTTCTTGTACGGAGCTCTAAAGCAACACTACCCCCAATTAAACCCAATCCAAATATTGCAATGGTCATTTATTCGGTTTTTAATTCAGCTCGGTGATACAGTCCCAATTCTTCACAAGCAACCACATCTGAGATTACTTCGCGCATGAATTTTTTATAATTATCCAAGTCTTCAAATTCTAAATCAACAAAAAAATAATACTCACCAGGCACACCCAATACTGGAAAAGATTGGAGCTTACTTAAATTCAACCCACAATCTTGAACCCGTGTTAAAACACTGAGCAAACTTCCTGGCTTATGCGTTAATCGAACATAAATACTCGCCTTATCAAAATTCTCTTCAATCCTTTCTTTTTTATTCCTACGTTCTAGTATGAAAAATCGTGTGTAATTATGTTCATTCGATTCAATGTCCTCTGCTAAAATTTCAAGCCCGTAAATTTCTGCAGCCAAGGCACTAGCAATCGCCGCTTTTCCAAATATTTGTTTGGCAGCAATTTCTTTAGCTGCTAAAGCTGTGTCTGAAAATTCTTTTCGCGCCATACCTGGATATTGATCTAAAAAATCTAAACACTGATTTAATGCCATCGGATGCGAAATCACCTCGACTAGCTCATCTATTTTTTGCCCAGGTAAAGCCATTAATTGGTGGTGTATCTTTAAATAAGTTTCACCAATTATCTGCAAATCGTACTGCCTCAATATTCGATAGTTCTGGAGAATGCTGCCCGCAATGGAATTTTCTATAGCCATGACCGCAATGGAAGCATCCCTCGATTCAAGACCTTCAGCCAAGGCATCAAAGCTATCACAAGGAATAGGTCTTAAAGATTTCTTTGTTGAAATCTGATGCATCGCCATCTCATGAAAACAGCCTTCATATCCTTGAATTAAACAATCCATGTATCTCGTTTTAGCACAAAAAAAAAGGTCCTGAAAATCAGGACCTTAAATATTTATATCTTATCATATATACAACATATCAGATCCTGGCTGTTATTGAATAATAAAACCAAAAATTAAAATATGCTGATGTATATGTATTTTTCATCTAGGTCAAAGGTAGTTTAATTTTATCTTTCGCGAAAGGTCTTTGAACTTTTTAGTTGTTCTTTCATGACAACCATCAAGTTCTTCCTTTCCAATTTACTGGTTAACCAAGCAATAATATCTAGATATAGAAAGGCTCTCCGCTCATATTTATTCCCCCGAATCTTTTTTAATTTTTGCATCAAATTTTTAAACGCTTTCTCCAATTGATGCTCTTTCATATTTGGAATTTTACGAAGGAAATCAAAAACAGCCAATTGAACACCTTGCATTTCTTCCAACTTCCACAGGAATCGATAGACAGATTTCACCTGATATTTTAGGAGTACTAAATTACCCAGATCGTAGTGGCAGATTAGATTTAATATCCGCGCAAAACATTGAAGGTCATCTCGAAAAGCTGGATAGACTGTATTACAAATAATGTTTAAGTATTCAATCGCATCCTCAAATCTTCCATTTACAAAATAGATGCAAGCGATCTTATAATAAATGGTCAATCGCCGATGAAGATTCCATTCTCTAATCGAATGATTTTTTTCCTTGACTAAATAATCAATATACTTCGCCCCTTCTGTAAAGTCTGCATTTAGAAAAAAGCGATTGACCCCATGAATCCATTCAATATTCTCGACAAGCTGTTGACAATTAATATCCAATTCAGATTCGTACTTGATTTTAAAGTCATCAAAACGTTTATAGGCATCTGCAAATTTTGAATATTTATTATGTGTAAAGTAAGCATTCAACATGTTGTGATATCCTTTCAGATACATGGCCGTTTCCATTTTAATCATGACTGGATGAGCCTCATAATGATTAACCCATCTCATCGCATATCTGAAATAATTAGCAAAATCTTGAGCACTAAAACAATACCACACATGACATTGCAGATAATATAACTTACCATAAAAATCCAAAGCATCGAATGATACATCTGGGAGCGCGGACTCAAACCGTTTCTTTAGATCTTCAGCCTCATGCTTATCTTTCACGTGACTGTGTTTCAGATAATTCCCATATAAACGAAGTGCGAGATTTGATAATTGATTGTTGTAATTTACTTGAAGTAATGCTTGCTCGACTTTTGTCGAGAGATCTTCAGCCTTTTGATGCATGCTCCCAGTAATGTGTTGACTTTCAATCTTCTTTTCAAACTCAACACAATTAAAATATGCCGTATTCATTTCATGCGCTTGAGCAATCTTCTTTGCCTTATCCAAAGTTTGCAAGGCAGGCCTATACATTCCTTTTGAATAATAAACCCGCGCAAAATCCATCAAGTCTCTAATTTCAATATCTAATTTTGATGGAATGTGAAGATGCCTAAGATTGATCAAAAGGTGCTTTAAAAGATGCGCCTTCATATTTGGCAATTGCGACTTTTTGAGTCGAGGAAGTTTTTTTAATATCTGACTTTCGTCAAATGTGGACATCTTCTCAATAACATCAAACAGCTGAACAAATAATTTTTCATCTCCGTTTGAGGTCTGTGCATGCAGCTTAAATCTTCTCTTTTCAGATTTAGACATCCGTTGTATCAAATCAAAGAGATCGGTCTTTTTTACTTTGGGCATCGTAGTTATTATGCTTATAAAGTATTGTTATTCAATTATTTATATAGTCAAGATATGACTTTGATTTTCGTAAATCTACAGAATTTAGAAATAAATCTTAGCATCGAATGGAATATTTTGCAGTCTTAATTAACCCTTTATGTCACAAGAAAGGATCTATATTTTTGATACAACGCTCAGAGACGGAGAGCAGGTGCCTGGATGTAAATTGAACATTCAAGAAAAGTTGAGAATTGCTAAGGTGCTAGAAAAATTGGGCGTAGACGTCATAGAAGCTGGTTTTCCAATTTCAAGTCCAGGAGACTTTGAAGCCATTCAACGCATCAGCAAAGAAATTGGCTCAACAACAATTTGTGGTTTGTCTCGATCGGTAAAGAAAGACATTGAGGTAGCCGCTGAAGCTTTACAATATGCAAAGCGCCCAAGAATACACACTGGTATCGGAGTATCTGAATCACACATGCGCTTTAAATTTAAAGCCAGTAAGGAACAGATAATTGAGAGAGCCGTGGCTGCTGTAAAGTATGCCAAAACCTTTGTTGAGGATGTAGAATTCTACGCAGAAGATGCCGGCAGAGCAGAAAATGAATTTCTCGCCATTGTTGTTGAACAAGCAATCAAAGCTGGAGCTACTGTTATAAATGTGCCTGACACTACTGGCTATTGCTTACCAGAAGAATATCAAACCAAATTTGAATACTTAAAAACTCAGGTCAAAGGGATTGACAAAGTAATCTTATCATCTCATTGTCACAATGACCTAGGAATGGCGACTGCTAATTCCATAGCTGCCATACAAGGAGGTGCAAGACAAATAGAATGCACCATCAACGGTATGGGTGAACGGGCTGGAAATACGGCACTTGAGGAAGTTTCAATGATCATAAAAAAGAGATTTCCTGAAGTCTACCACACGAGTATTAATAGCAAGCTTTTAAAAGAATGCAGTACTCTAGTCAGTGAATCAATGGCCATGCCGATACAAGCCAACAAGGCCATCGTAGGAAGTAATGCCTTTGGCCATTCCTCAGGAATCCATCAAGACGGTGTGATTAAAAATAGAGAGACCTATGAAATAATTGACCCACTAGAAGTAGGTGTCAATGAATCCAAAATTATTTTAACCGCACGTTCCGGAAGAGCTGCTGTTGCTTACAGAGCAAGAGCATTGGGTTTTGAATTAACAAAGGAAGCCTTAGATAAGACATACCAAAAATTTATTCATCTAGCAGACCAACTGAAAGAAGTTAATGACAAGGATTTGATTCAGCTATTAGATAAAACTAGAATTTTCAACCTTGCCTAAAATGAATCAAACAATTTTTGATAAAATATGGGATCGACATGTGGTTGAAAAAATAGATGACAAACAAGTTATTCTATACATTGATCAACATTTCATTCATGAAGTTACCAGCCCACAAGCTTTCGAAGGTCTGAGAAAAAGAAAGGTAAGTGTATTCAATAAAGAACGGACTTTAGGTACAGCAGATCATAATGTTCCGACCCTGAATCAAGATCAACCAATAAAAGACCCTCTCTCTAAGAAGCAAGTAGATCAGCTGACAAACAATTGCGAAGAATTTGATGTAAAGCTATATGATCTAGTGCATCCCAAACAAGGGATTGTTCATGTAATAGGACCTGAGCAGGGACTTACCAGACCAGGCATGACCATCGTATGCGGAGATAGCCATACATCAACACATGGAGCCTTTGGATGCATCGCCTTTGGTATCGGAACCAGTGAAGTCGAACAAGTACTTGCTTCTCAATCTGTTCTGCAGGTCAAACCAAAGCAGATGAGGATCAACATCAATGGGACTTTATATCCAGGGGTTGGAGCAAAGGATGTTATACTTTACATCATTTCAAAACTCGGTGTCGGAGGAGCCACGGGCCATTTTGTTGAATATGCCGGTAGTACGATTGAAAACATGAGCATGGAAGGTCGAATGACCGTATGTAATATGAGCATTGAAATGGGTGCAAGAGGAGGGCTAATTGCTCCAGACAAGAAAACAATAGACTACCTTTCCACGAGAAAGGACAAAGTTAAAGACTGGGAACTTTCGACGGAATATTGGAATGGTTTGAAGACCGATTCAACAGCCAGCTTCGATGCAGAGTATAATTTTGATGCAGCGAAGATTGCACCGATGATCACTTATGGAACTAATCCAGGAATGGGAATCAAGATCGATCAAAGCATACCAGAACTTTCGGGAGAAAGCTTTGAGAAGTCACTGAATTATATGGGGCTTGCTCCGGGTCAAAACTTATTAAACATGCCAATAGATTATGTTTTTATTGGCAGTTGTACGAATTCTAGAATTGAAGACCTCCGAGAAGTTGCACAATTTGTAAAAGGGAAGAAAAAAGCCAAGGATGTCTTCGTCTTTGTCGTCCCCGGTTCACAAGAAGTTTCAAGACAAGCAAAAGAAGAAGGATTGGATAAGATTTTAGAAGAGGCAGGTTTCGAGATGAGAGGTGCAGGATGTTCGGCTTGCTTGGGAATGAATGAAGATAAAATACCGGCTGGAAAATATTGTGTCTCTACCTCTAATAGAAATTTTGAAGGGAGACAGGGACCTGGGGCCCGCACCTTATTGGTCTCCCCACTTACTGCTGCAGCTGCAGCCATTGCAGGAAAAATTGTTGATGTTAGAAAAGTAGAAATGGCATGAAGAAATTTACAAACATAAGCAGTCAGGCCGTACCAATTCCCATGGAAGATATTGACACGGATCAAATCATTCCAGCAAGGTTTCTAAAGTCAACTTCAAGAGCTGGTTTTGGTGCCAACCTTTTTAGAGATTGGCGATACGATCAGAATGATCAACCAAAAAAAGATTTTGTTTTAAACAATGACACATACAGCGGCAGCATCCTTGTCTGCGGAAAAAATTTCGGTTGCGGCTCAAGTAGAGAACATGCAGCCTGGGCCTTGGGTGATTATGGATTCAGAGTTGTTGTTTCAAGTTTCTTTGCAGACATTTTTAAAAACAATGCACTCAATAATGGGCTATTACCCATTACGGTTTCACAAGAACAACTCCACACCATATTTAAAATAATTGAGTCTGATGCAGCGGCCACATTTGACGTAAGTCTCATCAATCAAAAATTCACTTGCCCCAGCGAACAATTAACCATTGACTTCTCCATCGATCCTTTCAAAAAAACATGCTTATTGGAGGGAATGGATACCATTGATTTTTTAATTAGCAAGCGTGAAACGATTAGAGAATTTGAATCGAGACATCTTGTCTATTAATTGACGACATGAAGAAATTAAAAAAAATAGCAGTACTCCCAGGAGATGGAATCGGGCCGGAGGTCATAGCTCAAGCAGTAAAGGTAATCGAGGCGTTGAATGACAAAGAAGATTTAAAAATAGAATTGACCTATGCGGATGTTGGAGCTGTAGCCATAGATAATCATGGAGATCCACTTCCAGATGAAACCAAAAAAATCTGCTTAGAAAGTGACGCGGTTTTACTAGGGGCCATCGGTGATCCAAAATATGATCATGACCTCACCATACAAAAGAGACCGGAGCAAGGATTACTCGAGTTACGTAAATTATTGAACCTCTATGCCAATGTGCGACCGATTAAAGCTTACAAAGCTTTGCTCGATTTTTCTCCATTAAAAAAAGAGGTTATTGAAAATGTTGACTTTGTCATTTACAGAGAACTAACTGGTGGAATTTACTTTGGTAAAAAGGGAATGGATGCCAGTGGAGAAAAAGCATTTGATACCTGCATATACACCAAAGAAGAAATTGAAAGAATTGCCCGCCCAGCTTTTGAAGCGGCCATGAAGAGAAGAAAAAATTTAACGCTCATTGATAAAGCCAATGTGCTTGAAACATCACGACTTTGGAGAAAAGTTGTTCAAGACCTTAGTCCTGAGTATCCAGAAGTAAACTTAGATTACTTATACGTTGACAATGCGGCCATGCAAGTCATTCAAAATCCTAAACGATTTGATGTGCTACTTTGTGGAAATATGTTTGGAGATATAATCTCGGATGAGTCTAGCGTAATTGCTGGATCTCTTGGCCTACTTCCTTCATCGTCATTTGGTGAATCGCATTGCATGTTTGAGCCAGTGCACGGATCTTATCCTCAAGCAGCTGGACAAGACAGAGCCAATCCTATTGCAGCCATTTTATCTACTGCAATGTTATTTGATCATTTCAACATGAAAGCTCATGCCAATGACATACGCAATGCTGTTCAGCGTTGCATTCAGGAAAGCATATTGACCGAAGATTTAAAACCAAAAATTCTCACGAGCTGCTCCGAGCTTGGTGATATAATATACACACTGATCTACGACAACATGATAGATATAAATACTCAAAAAATACAAACTGCAAAGTCAGTCATTATTTAATATGCCGAATAATTGGCATTATAAATTTATTTCGTGCAACTTTGTGAAAACAATATTAATGAACACAGCAATTATTATTATCTCTATTATTAGCATTATAGTCATTCGCACGTAGTGAGGAGAGAATAGTATTGTCATAAAATATATCAAGCCATTCTCTTCCGAGAATGGCTTTTTTTATTGCCTATGGAAAAAAACAAATACAGCAAAAACGTTACTCAGAATCCGGAACAACCTGCAGCACAAGCCATGCTATATGGCGTTGGGTTAAGTAAGGAAGACATGAGTAAACCACAAATTGGGATCGTAAGTACAGGCTGGGAAGGAAATCCTTGCAACATGCATTTAAATGACCTAGCAAAAGAAATTAAGACCGAGGTAGTTCAACAGGATTTGGTCGGATTAATTTTTCATACCATCGGTGTGAGCGATGGTATTTCTATGGGTACTGCAGGAATGCGTTACTCATTGCCCTCGCGAGAAATCATCGCCGACTCCATCGAAACTGTAGCTTCTGCGCAATGGTATGATGGTATTGTTGCAGTCGTTGGTTGTGATAAAAATATGCCCGGTGCCATGATGGGAATATGTCGACTAGATAGGCCAGCAGTTGTCGTTTATGGAGGCACGATCCGAGCAGGTCAATACGGCGAGAGAAAATTAGATGTAGTGTCGGCCTTTGAAGCCTTAGGGGAAAAAATTGCAGGCAACATTGACGAGGAAACTTATCAGGGAATCATTAAAAATGCCATCCCGGGTGCAGGTGCATGTGGCGGAATGTATACAGCCAACACCATGTCATCTTCCATAGAAGCCTTGGGTCTGAGCATCCCTTTCAACAGTTCGATCCCTGCAACAGATCCTTTAAAGAACAGTGAACATGCAGCCGTTGCGCGTGCAATAAAACATTGTGTTGATCAGGATTTAACCCCATTAAAAATCCTCAATAAAAAATCTTTTGAAAATGCGATTCGATTATTGACGGTGCTTGGAGGATCAACCAACGCTGTGTTGCATTTATTAGCCATTGCAAGAGAGGCAAACATTGATCTCAGCTTAGATGACTTTCAAGCGATAAGTGACAATACGCCCTTTCTGGCTGATTTAAAGCCTTCCGGCAAATATGTAATGGAAGATCTTCACAAACAAGGAGGAGTTCCTGCGGTGATGAAAATGATGCTAGAAAAAGGATATTTAAATGGCTCTTGCATGACGGTCACAGGAAAAAGTATCGAAGAAAATTTAGAAGCCATAAAACCGATTGATCACCCCATTCTACACCCAATAAATTCACCCATAAAATCCAGCGGTCACATTCAAATACTTTACGGCAATCTTGCAGAAGAAGGATCCGTCGCAAAGATTACTGGTAAAGAAGGTGAACAGTTCTTTGGGCCGGCACGAGTATTCAATACGGAGGATGAAGCCAATGCAGATATTGCCGCCAATAAAATTATGGAAGGAGAGGTAATCGTCATCAGATATTGTGGGCCAAAAGGAGGACCAGGAATGCCAGAAATGCTAAAGCCTACCTCTGCGATTATGGGTGCCGGACTTGGAGGAAAGGTGGCTTTGATTACAGATGGAAGATTCAGTGGAGGTACCCACGGATTCGTCGTAGGTCATATCACACCTGAAGCCTATGATGGAGGCATGATAGGTCTATTGAAAGATGGGGACATGATCACCATTGACGCCATCAAAAATAAAATCAGTGTCGATCTAAGTGAAGAAGAAATCAATCAGAGAAAAGCTGCTTGGACACTCGAAAGCAAGGAAGAAAAATTCTTCCTAAAAAAATATCGTAAAACTGTTTCATCCGCAAGCCTCGGTTGCGTAACAACTTTATAATGGAAGCATCAGCAAATAGAAAGACTAGAAAAAAAGTCAAGGCCAGCAAAAACAAAAGAGCTGTAAAAGTCAGTGGAGCAAAGGCCATCATGGAATGCCTTTTAGAAGAAAAGGTGCATTTAATTTTTGGCTATCCTGGAGGTGCAATTATGCCAGTCTATGATGCCTTGTACGATTATCAAGACACCGTACAACACATACTTACTCGACACGAACAAGGAGCAATTCATGCGGCACAAGGTTATGCTAGAGTAACAAGAAAAACTGGAGTGGTATTAGCCACCTCAGGACCAGGAGCTACAAATTTAATTACAGGCCTCGGTGATGCGATGCTTGACTCTACACCCCTAGTCTGTATAACGGGTCAAGTTTATGCAAGCCTCCTCGGTTCAGATGCCTTTCAAGAGGTAGATGTCATTGGTTGCTCCACTGCCGTCACCAAGTGGAATTATCAAGTAACCAGAGCTGAAGAAATTCCTTCCGTCTTAGCTAAAGCATTCTACATTGCCAACTCAGGTCGACCAGGTCCGGTACTGATTGACATCACTAAGAATGCACAGATTGAAACACTGAATTTCAGTTACAGTCCAAAGCCTTTAATCAGATCTTACATTCCTAAGCCAAAAGTTAATAAGACTCAAATTGAAGCAGCAGCAAAAGCTATCAATAAAGCTAAGAAACCGTTCATCTTGGCCGGACATGGAATACACATCGCTAAGGCGCAAAAAGAATTTAAAAAGCTGGTTGAAAAAACGGGCATACCTGTAGGCGCAACCATACATGGTTTATCTACCCTGCCCGATGATCATCCATTACATGTAGGGATGCTGGGAATGCATGGCAATTATGCTCCTAATAGAAAAACCAATGAATGTGATTTACTCATTGCCATCGGTATGCGATTCGATGATCGGGTGACGGGGCGCTTAGATGCTTACGCTACGCAAGCCAAAAAAATACACATTGAAATTGACCCAGCTGAGATTAATAAAAATGTGCCGGTCGACTTCCCTGTTCATGCAGATGCGAAAGATGCATTAAAGGCTTTATTACCTCTGGTCAAAGAAAAGAAACACAGTAAGTGGCGAAAGGAATTTGATGTGGATTATGAGAAGGAGTATAAAAAGGTCATCAAAAAAGATCTCAACAAAAAAGCAAAAACACTGACCATGGGTCGGGTCATTAAAGAAGTTTCAGACCAAACCAATGGAAAGGCTATCGTTGCTACTGATGTAGGTCAACATCAAATGGCTGCTGCTAGATACTACGAATATCTAGGTAAAGATCAATGGGTTTCCTCTGGAGGGGCCGGAACTATGGGTTTTGGTTTACCCGCAGCCATCGGTGCCCAGATGGGAAGAAAAAAAGAAACAGTCGTTGCCTTCATCGGTGATGGTGGTTTCCAAATGACCCTGCAAGAATTAGGTGTATGTGCCCAATGGAATGTCCCCGTTAAAGTCGTTCTTCTCGACAACGAACATCTAGGCATGGTGCGTCAATGGCAAGAACTTTTCTTCGAACGTAGATACTCTGCTGTCGAATTACAAAACCCAGACTTTGTGATGATTTCAAAAGGGTTTGGCGTAGAAGCTTCCAGCGTATCTGACCCAAAAGAAATTGAGTCTTCCATCCAAACCATGCTTAAACACAAAGGGCCGTATGTATTACACGTACGTGTGCAAAAAGAAGAGAATGTTTATCCAATGATTTCCACCGGAAAGTCTGTTTCAGAAATCGCATTAAGCTAAGCTCATGAAAGAAGAATTTACCATATCCATCTTTACTGAAAATAAGACCGGAGTCTTGGCGAGGGTTTTATCGGTCTTCACCAAAAGACACATAAACATAGAAAGCATCACCGCTTCACAATCGTCCATGAAAGACATTCATAGATTTACCATTGTTGTACTCGTAGAGGAGGCCATGGTGATTAAATTGGTGGCGCAAATAGAAAAACAAATTGATGTATTGAAGTCCTTTTATTATGACAATACAGAAATTCTTTATCAAGAAGTTGCCCTCTACAAGGTTCCTCATAAGGCCTTCAATAAAAGTAGAAATGTAGAACAATTGATCCGTAAACACAGTGCACGCATCATGGACATCGAACAAGAATACATCGTGATAGAAAAAACAGGACTAAAGGAAGAAACAGAAGCCCTACTTGAAGAACTTAGACCTCATGGTATTTATGAGTTTGTCAGAAGCGGCAGAGTGGCTGTTGTAAAACCACTCGAGCAATTAAATAAATATTTGAATTCACTAAAAAAGTAAATAAACACTTATGGCACAATTAGATTTTGGAGGAACACTAGAAAATGTTGTTACTCGAGAAGAATTTACCTTAGAAAAGGCAAGAGAAACTTTAAAAGATGAAACCATTGCGATCATCGGTTATGGCGTCCAAGGACCAGGTCAAGCATTAAACCTAAAAGACAACGGCTTTAATGTGATCGTGGGTCAGCGACAACCGTCCCATTCTTACGATAAGGCCGTAGACGACGGTTTTATTCCTGGCGAAACATTGTTCAGTATAGAGGAAGCTGCCGAGCGAGGGACCATCATTCAATACCTTTTATCGGATGCAGCACAAATCTCTGTCTGGCCCACTTTAAAGAAATCATTGACTGCAGGAAAAGCCTTGTACTTCTCTCATGGTTTTGGGATTACGTATAAGGAACGGACGGGCATTATACCGCCAGAAGACGTAGACGTCATTTTAGCCGCACCGAAAGGAAGTGGAACCAGTTTACGACGTTTGTTCTTAGCCGGCAAAGGATTGAATTCCAGCTTTGCGATTCATCAGGATGCCACTGGAAGAGCAAGAGATCGAGTGATCGCTTTAGGGATCGGTATTGGTTCTGGGTATTTATTTGAAACGACCTTTAAGAAAGAAGTTTACTCAGATTTGACTGGAGAGCGAGGAACCTTAATGGGTGCTATTCAAGGATTGTTTGCGGCGCAATACGATCTATTACGATCAAGAGGACACTCTCCGTCTGAGGCCTTTAATGAAACGGTTGAAGAAGCGACAGAGTCACTCTATCCGCTTGTAGCAGAAAATGGAATGGATTGGATGTATGCTAATTGTTCTACAACGGCACAGCGAGGAGCCTTGGACTGGTGGAAAAAATTCAGAGATGCAGTAAAACCAGTTTTTGAAGAATTGTACGACAGTGTTGAGTCTGGTAAAGAAGCACAACTAAGCATAGACAGTAATAGTGAAGAAGATTATAGAATAAAATTAGAGGAGGAGTTGAAAGAATTGAGAGCTTCGGAAATGTGGAGAGCAGGAGCGACCGTCAGAAAATTAAGACCACAAAATGCATAAAGTCCAACTAGATCAAGATTTAATTTCTGTCGAAGAAATCGAAGCAGCCAGACAAAGTATTTCTGATGTTGTGCTTCGTACTCCTTGGCAGAAAAATCTTGGACTATCGAATAAATTCAATTGTGATCTATTTTTAAAAAGAGAAGACCTACAAGTCGTACGTTCCTTTAAAATCAGAGGAGCGTATCACAAGATGGCAAGCTTGAGTGCGCAGGAAAGGAGCAACGGAGTTATTTGCGCAAGCGCAGGAAATCACGCCCAAGGAGTAGCCTACTCTTGTAATCTACTCGGCATCAAAGGGAAAATTTTTATGCCCAATCCAACACCAGCACAAAAGATTAAAAAGGTGAAGCAGTTTGGTGGAGACTGGATAAGTATAGAATTGGTTGGAGATACTTTTGATGAATCAAGGGTTGCCGCAGAGGAAGCAGCAGGGAAAGAAAATAAGATCTTCATTCACCCCTTTGAGGACCCGATGGTTATCGCAGGGCAAGGAACCATTGCTGCAGAAATTTTAGAAGATGGTACAGAGACTTTAGATTATTTATTTGTGGCAGTCGGTGGAGGTGGACTTATCAGCGGTGTCGGTTCTTACTTTAAGCAACGGTCACCACAGACAAAAATTATTGCGGTAGAAGCCTCCGGTGCTGCGGCGCTGCAACATTCCTTGGACCATGGAATGAATATGGCACTTGAAGACATTGATACTTTTGCCGACGGCATTGCAGTACAACGTATGGGTGATCTGAACTTCAATATTTGCCGAAAGGTAGTCGATCAAACCATCGCAGTTCCAGAAGGAAAAATTTCTACGAGCATCCTTGAATTATATAATGAGGAAGCCATCGTAGTAGAACCAGCTGGAGCAGTTTCAATTGCTGCCTTGGATTTACTAAAGGATCAGATTAAAGGGAAAAAAGTGGGTGTGATTATCTGTGGTGGAAATAATGACATTGATCGTACGCAAGAGATTCAAGAACGATCCATGCTTTATGAAGGACTGAAACATTATTTCATCATAAGATTTCCGCAAAGAGCGGGAGCACTGCGAGACTTCCTAAACATCCTCGGGCCAAGTGATGACATCACTCATTTTCAATACACCAAAAAGAACAATCGAGAATCAGGCCCTGCTTTGGTTGGTATAGAATTAGCCAAATCTGAAGATTTCGAGATTTTGCTACAGAAAATGAAAGAGGAAAGCATTAGCTTTACTCACCTGAATAACGATCGAACTTTGTTTGAGACTATTGTTTAAAGCAGAGGTGTAGATCAATTCCAAATGAAAGGGAGCTCAAGTTTTAATTTGAACTCCCTTTCTCCGTTTTTAGCCTTTGATTTTAAAGCCGATCTAGATACCAGCCTAAAATTTTATTTTCCTCCAAGTAAACTACTTAGAAGATTTCAAGGTCAATTTTTTCTTCATAACCTTACCGCCTCTTATTAAGCTTACCTTCACTTTATCACCACCTTCATACTTAGATAAGATATTCAATAGAGAATCAATATCTGTCACTTGTTCTTTATTGATAAAAGTAATGACATCGTTTACAGCCAAGCCAGCCATTTCTGCGGCACTATCAGCCATCACTTGATTCACCTTCACTCCAGTTCCATGTGCTTCAATCATCACACCCATCTGTGCCTTATTTGAATTAGACCTTTCCTTTTCCATGACCTTAATCACCTTCTCAACTTTCTCTTCTCCAGGCTCTCCTTTGATGTCCTTTTTAATTTCAATTCGTGTCTTCCCATCGGTAGGAAGATCATCAGGGTCAATGCCATTTTCTTTTAAAATCTGAAGAACTTCTGCTGGCACTTCTTCTCCCTTATCGAGTTTAATAACCTGCATATCTTCTTCGCCATTTTTAATCTTTTTAATCTTAATGGTCTTTCCTTCTTCGGATTCTATCTCCTCTACATTTATATTAATATCCTGTTCGATTTCTATTCTCTTGGAATTAATGTTTTGATCAATTCCATTTTCATCCATGATTTTTTTCATCTCTGCAGGCATCTCTCCTTCACCATCCCATTCGATATTTTTCTCGTTTCCTTCATCATCAATGGTGATGATTTTGTAGCCCTCTTTATTCTCTGCTTCCTTTACTAGTTCGTCAATATCAATCCCCTTCTCTTTCAACATCTCACGAACTTCCTCAGGAATTTCTTCACCTTCTTCAAAAAAATGAATCTCTTTATCGCCTTCCATTTTGTGTTCCGTACCATCGTCGCTGATCCACACATTGACTTCCTTTTCAGTCGATCCATCATTGGTAATTTCGACTTCAATTTCTTTTTGCCCCTTGGTCATTTTTTCAGTGACCTTCATTCCATTTTTCTTCATGTACTCATCAACCTCATCACCAGTAAGGGTAATTTCTTCCGTGACCTCCTTGCCATTTTCATCAATGGTTTTGGTAACAATGGTAATTTCTTTTTCTTCTTTCGCTTGCGCAAATGTGGAAGTTGCTACTAATAACAAAACAATTAGACAGAGGATGTTATGTAGTATTTTCATGACATAAATTTTATATGACTAGATGCATCTAAGGTAATTAGCATTTCATGTAAATGAAGAAAAGATCGAACTAAAAATTTCTTAACTCCCTGTTAAACAATATTTTATCAAGCTTTTTACAACGCTTATAACAAACGATAAGTGGCACGGAAATTAAAGTTCTGATTAAATGCTTCGGATTCTAAGCCTAGGCCCGATGTTGTATTTCTCTGTAAGAGCAAGCTACCACTAAGAATAAATTGTGGACTGACATAATAATTAAATCCAGATCCGAGCGCCATGCCTAATACGGTGCTATCAGCAAATGTATTCATGTTTCGAAATAGTCGCATGCTTGGGTTGACAAAGAAATTGACTCGACGACTAACAAACCATCCTAAACCCGTATCCAAAGAAATCCCAATGTTCTGACCACCCCCTGAAAGTTGTGTCTTAAATGCACTTTCCAATTCAATGGATAACTGAAAGTTTTTATTTACGGGTTTATAATATTGAAAATTCACGACTGGGAATAATTCATAAAATCCGATCCAGTTTCTGTTTCCCGATTCTACACGACTGTCGCCTGTCAATTGAAATTGAGGACCAGCAAAAATCCGATAGCCTCTTCTCCGAGTAACAAATCTTTCAAATCGATAACTGTCCAGAATTAAAGTACTTGCAAATGGAGTCATCTCCATTCCTGCTTTCTCTTCGAGAAATTTTAAAACCTGAGACTGGCGCTCTATGTCTCGTAATCTAGTATCAAAGATTCTTCTGAATCTTAACGACACCAAGGTATCCGCAAAACTCAGTAAGTCAGAATCATCGAGTACAATGCCTGCCGCCTTTGCATCTTCCATGATCGTCGCCGCATGCCATGCAGAACTCACATCATACACCCGTCCAAAACCAAAACCAAAAGGGATACTTATGCGAGTACTCCAAGGGCTTGATGACTCTTGATAGGACTGGCTGATTCTGGTATCAATGTCGACCCCATATCCGAGAAAGAATTGTTCGGATATGAAATAATCATGCTCAAAATCAAAGTTGGTTTGATGCGCATAGAAATTAGAGACCGGAGCCTTAACATCATTTGTCGAATTAAAATTCAAGGCATTATCAAAAGCAAAATTTATAGAGATGGTGTTCTTCTCGTTTAGTTTCTCCAGTTGGTATCTAGTGTCCAGTTCGAATTCAAAAATCCGTCGATCGAGCCCTGCGGTTCTTGCGTAAGATTGATGAATGTTGGGAGAAAATTCAAGCAGTTGAAAAGTATAATTTGGTGGAGTGTAATTTTGTAAAAATGTTGAATTCTCCTGGGCTTGAATTGAAAAATTAAAAAGTAGAAAAAGACAAGAAATGGAAAAAGAAATACGTTTCATAGCTGATTGTTTTTAATGACCTATCGAGGTTTCTCCGACCAAGGTTAATAAATTAACAAGACTTTAAGGCTATCCTTTCCATTTCTTATGCTTTAACAATTTTTTACACTTTAATAAAGTAACTTTGCGCGCAATTAGACATCTAAACATTAACTAATTAATTCATTATGAAAAAAATATCATTATTAAAAAGCATTTTTGGGATCCTTGCTTTTGCCTTAGTCTTCACAGCTTGTGAAATTGACCCAGGAACGGGAGGAGAAGATCCTGGAACCGGTGGGTTGGTAACTGGACCTAGCATCAGCTTAGTAGATGAAGCAGGATTTTTATCTGTAGATGCTTCCGTTTCACCTGACACAGATTTTAGTGTAAAAATTACAGGAACTAGAGGAGATGCTGCCTTAAGAGCTCTTTTCGTTCAAGAAGATTTTCTTGATTTAGATCCTTCTAGATTTTTAATAAATGGAGCACCTTCTGCTGCTAATCCAAGATTACTTTTAGCACCAGACAACGAGGGTTTCACTTGGGAATTGACCATCAGATCTCAAGATGCTGCTGACACAAGAAACTACAACTTTATCGTAGAAGATGAAAGTGGTGAAATGTCAAGCACTAGTATTAACATCACTGCCACTGGAGGAAATCCACCAGTAGTTACTATTGGAGGATCAGGAATGTTTAGTGCAGATGCTGGAGGATTAATTTCTCTTCCATTAGTAGCTGAAGCTGGAAGTTTTGAATTGAGTTCAATTTCTGTATTTGAAAATGGAGAATTGATGCAAGACTTTGCAGATAGATTATTCTATGATGATCTAAACAATGCATTTGATAGCAATCCATATGCACTTCCAGAAGAAGATAGAATGAGTTTAGATAGAACTTTATTTATCAGAGCAAGTGACACGCCAGGTGTTAATACATACAGAGTTGTATTGACCGATGAATTTGGAAACAGCACACCTACAGAATTTACAATCGATACTGGAATCGCAGGAACGGATGTAAATACTTTAACTGGAGTTCTATTCAATAGAGCTGGACCAGCAGGTACAGGAGGATTGGATTTAGATACGGGTGCAGGAACTGGATCCGCTGACATGGCTGCAGAGATCAGAGATGAAGGAATCAACGGTGATGCGATTGATGTAAACTGGATTAAGACCATCACTGGCGTTAATGGAACAGACCTAAGATCTTTATTCCCAGGATTAGAAGGATTAAGTGAGTTCTTTACTTTTGATGATATCGAGAAGAAAGAACAATTAGAAGGACTATGGGAATCATCATTCGTATTTGAAAACACAAATGCAGACGGAGACCTTACAAGTTTTGAGGTTGAAGTAGGAGATATTTTCATTGCATTGAATGCTGGTACATATTACACGTTTATTGTAAGAGAGGTAAATGAAACTCCGGACAACAATGACGATAACTACGTTGTAGACATCAAGTTCTAAGAAAGAACTTTTGAAGAATATAAATATGTTAACTAAGGGCCTTCAGCATGCTGAAGGCCTTTTTTTTATGACTGATTTTCTGGACTAGGATGTGTGGAATGAATGGGGATGAAAGGGATTTAGGCATTGATGGAATTTAAGTTCTCCATAGTTATGAAATTGTAGCATCCAGTTCTAAGAAATTTTCTGGACTAGGATGTGTGGAATGAAAGGGATGAGGGGGATTAATTATCAGTGGGAATAAAGTTCTAATAGAATGACTAATTGTTAGAGGAAGGAATTATTGAGGGTTTCCTTTTAAATATTAGCATCCTGTTCTGAAAAAATTTTCTGGACTAGGATGTGTGGAATGGAGGGATGAGGGGGATTAATTATCAGTGGGAATAAAGTTGTGCAATAAATAACTAATTATTAGAGGAAGTAATTATTGAGGGTTTCTTTTTAAATATTAGTATCCTGTTCTGAAAATAGTTCTGGACTAGGATGCGTCGAATGGAGGGATGAGAGGGATTAATTTATCAGTAGAATTAAAGTTGTACAATAAGTAACTAATTATCGGAGGAAGGAATTATCCTGTCCATCCTCTAAAAATCCTAGCATCCTGTTCTGAAAAAATGTTCTGGACTAGGATGCGTCGAATGAAAGGATAAGAGGGATTAATTTATCAGTAGAAATAAAGTTGTACAATAAATAACTAATTATCAGAGGATGTAAATTAATCCTGTCCATCCTCTGAAAATCCTACTATCCTGTTCTAAAGAGTATTTGAAAGTCTTAAATCTTTTAATTCTTAACTGATTCATTATATTTGCGCACGATTTAACCGGTTCCATAGCTCAGTTGGTTAGAGCATCTGACTCATAATCAGAGGGTCCAAGG
>JAHDGF010000017.1 GCA_020627785.1 Saprospiraceae bacterium | reverse complement strand
ATCGCCGCCGTACTGTGTTCCTAAAAGGGAGAATAATGCTTGATATGAATTTATAGTCAATACAGCCCCATCGCATAAGGCCCAGCCTCTCGGCGCAAAATTTCCTGCAAACATTCGAATTTCTGCCATTGTTGGTTCCATTGTATTTATTTTTTAATTTTTTTAATTTTTTTAATTCTTTATTCCTAAGATCTAGATGGGAATGTACCTTGAAGGCAAATAATAAACCGTAGCCCTAAAAATGGAGGGTGGTTATCAATTGCTTGGCCACCACCAGTGGCTGTTGATTCACTTCCATTCACAGTGTTTCCACTGTTAAAAGTTGCTCCTGCAGCTGTTTTATACACCTCAACCGTTGTATTTGGATTGGCATCAACATCAATTGCTTTTTGGGCGATGTAATTGCCGTTGGCTCCAAAGGAATCACCTTTTCCATCTGCTACTTTGATCGTACCAGAATGGGTATGACTCGGGATATTGTTAATGGTAAGAGTGTTGGTTGCAGTCCCACCTTTAGATCCTAAAGAATAAGTTGGGAGTCCAGGCCCAGCCCCATCATGCAAAGCAACCCGACCTTTCAAGTCTGGTAATCCACAAGTTGTCCGACCATCTCCTCCGTAGATTGTGCCTAAAATTGCAAACAAGGCAGTATTTTGAGCGATGGGTAATAATTGACCTTCGCAAAAAGCCCAATTTCTAGGGGCAAAATTTCCGCCGAAAAGACGAATTTCTCCTATTGTTCCTTCCATAATTATTTTCTTTTTAATTTAATTTTTGAGTGAGTATTAAGACCTTGAGGGGTATGTACCATAAACGCAAATAATATAATTTACAGTAAGGTAGGGAGGCATGTTATTGAATGGTTGTTGTGATCCAGTCCGCTGTAATTCCAATCCATTCAAAGTTGCGTTATTGCCAAAAGTTGCATCTCCAGCAAGCTTGTACATTTCAATGGTGTCATTATTGTCAATATCTACTGCTTTTTGAGCAATGTAATTGCCATTTGCTCCAAAGGAATCGCCTTTACCATCGGCGACCTTAATGTTAAGGTCATGGTTGTGTACAGGCAAGTGTATCGGTTGTAAGGTGGTTTCATAGCTGCCAGATTTTTGCCCTAGACTACGTGTATGAAGTCCTGGTCCGTGTCCTTGTTGTAGTGGAACTCTTCCTCGTAATTCTGGCAAACCAAAAGTAGTCCTTCCATCTCCGCCATAGGTTGTTCCGAGAATAGAAAACAATGCATCGTTGCTGGATATTTTAAGTAATTGACCGTCGCAAAACGCCCAACTCCGAGGTGCAAAATTACCTCCAAACATTCGGATTTCTCCGATAAATCCGTCATTCATAATGAAAATTTTTTGTGGTTAAGAAATTGATCTAATAGAAATTTGTATCAATGACTCCAGTAAAAATAAAATCTGCTGAATGAGGATTGTAATGCCATTTGAATAGGTTCATGACAAGTCCATTACTACATACCGGGGTGGTATGTGTTTCTGAGAATTTTAATTTTTTGGAGTCCTGATTAAAGAAGTAAATCTGTTCCACTTTTGAAACAAAATCTAAGCCTTAAAAAAATCAGTTATTTAAAGTAAGAAGAAAATCTCACAATTCAATTGAAAAGTATTGAGAGTTTATTTTTTCAGGTATAAATACCTGCCAAAATTTTATTTAGTTTTTGAGTTGTGATTAGGTCTCAATATTCTTTTTATTCCCACCTCTATTTCAACAATAGTAAATTAGATTTTAGTAAAATTTCGAGATTAGCTTTCGTGCTTTTTAAAAAGTAATAAGACAGTTTGAAAAAGTAACTGGTTTAGGATCACTCTAAAATAAACCTAAAAATTCGAGGTAAAACATCCATGAGAAACTGGATGGAATATGATAGGTAAAACATATTAAAAACATCTTTAATTCATAATGCATTGATATTGCGGGAGTCAATATATAGCGAATAATAAATTGAAAATATAGCTATAAGACAAATTAATAATTATGTATTATTAATTATGCCAAATGTAAATTATTAGCTAACTTATATTTCTACATCTACTAACTTAAAATTTATTGCAATGGCTTTAACAACAAAAGATATTAGGAATGTTGTCCTCCTCGGACACTCCGGCTGCGGTAAAACCAGTTTCGCCGAGACCATGTTGTTTGAATCAGGCGCCATCAAAAGGATGGGTTCTGTTGATAACAAATCTACAGTTTCAGACTTTACCAACATTGAGCAAGAAAGGGGTAGCTCAATTTTTTCAACGCTCATGCATGCCAATTGGAGAAATTCAAAGATAAACATCATCGATACCCCAGGGTCCGATGATTTTGTTGGTGAAGTCATCTCATCGCTCAAAGTTGCTGACACAGCACTGATGATTCTCAATACTTCAAGTGGTGTTGAAGTAGGAACAGAAATACTTTGGGAAAATGCTCAAAAATTTAAAACACCGACCATCTTCGTTGCCAATCAATGTGATCACGAAAAAGCGGATTACGAAGCCACTCTGGAACAAGCTATTAATCGTTTTGGCAACAAAGTATTACCGGTGCAATATCCATTAAATCCGGGAGGTGGATTTAATGCCATTGTTGATGCATTGCGCATGACCATGTATGTTTTTAATGACGAAGGTGGGAAACCTGAGAAACAAAGCATTCCCAATGATGAAATGCCGCGAGCCCAAGAAATGCATAATGCATTGGTTGAAGCTGCGGCTGAAAATGATGAAGAACTTATGGAAAAATTCTTTGATCAAGGTTCACTGACGGAAGAGGAACTTGCCAAAGGATTAACGCTCGCCTTAGCGAATTGTGAAGTGTACCCAGTTTTCTGCTGCAGCTCTATTGCCAACATGGGGTCCGGGAGAATTATGGGTTTTATAAAAGACATTGCACCAAGTCCGGCAGACAGGGAGCCGGCTGCAACTACGAAAGGAGCAGAATTAGTATGCGATGCATCTGCTTCTCCTTCACTCTTCATTTACAAAACGTTATCAGAGCCTCAAGTAGGAATGGTATCCTATTTTAAAGTTTATTCTGGAACCCTGAAATCTGGAATGGACCTTTCTAATCATGGGAATAGTGGGGTCGAACGATTCAATCAAATTTTTGTCGCTGAAGGCAAAAATAGAAAGCAAACAGATCAACTGATTGCTGGAGATATCGGCGTAACCACTAAGCTTAAGAATTCCCATACCAATGATACACTCCACGAAAAAGGAGTGGACATTGAAATAACCCCGATAGATTTTCCATCTCCTCGAATACGGTCTGCCGTGAAGCCAGGATCCAAAAATGAGATGGAAAAATTGATGAAGGCGCTTCACCAAATCGAAGAAGAAGACCCAACCTTAGTGATTGAACAATCTGCTAGTCTCAAGCAGACAATCCTCCATGGTCAAGGTCAACTTCATTTGGACCTCATTAAATATCGGATCGAGAAAGTGAACAATGTCTTCATGGAATTTGAACGACCAAAAATTCCGTACAGAGAGACCATAACACGTTTGGCAAATGAAACCTATCGCCACAAAAAACAATCTGGTGGTGCCGGACAATTTGCGGAAGTACATATGAGAATTGAACCTTACTATCCAGGAATGCCTCCGACAGAAGACCTTTCGGTTCGTTCTGCATCAGAGCAAGAATTACCTTGGGGTGGCCGGATGATCTTTCAATGGTGCATTGTCGGTGGGTCCATCGATAGTAAATACATCAATGCCATTAAGAAAGGAATCATGCAGCAGATGGAAGAGGGTCCATTGACTGGAAGCCACTGCCAGAACATCAGAGTTAGTATTTATGATGGGAAAATGCATGCCGTGGATTCTAATGACATGGCCTTTATGATTGCTGCATCTCAAGCCTTCAAGAATGCTTTTGATAAATCAGCGCCCCAGCTAATGGAGCCGATGTATGATTTGGAAGTCCTTTGCTCTGATACCGTCATGGGGGATGTTATGGGTGATCTTCAGACGAGAAGAGCGATTATTTCTGGAATGGATTCTGATGGACATTATCAGAAGATCAAAGCCAAGGTGCCTCTGGCTGAAATGTATCAATATTCCTCAACCTTACGATCAATTTCACAAGGTCGAGCGAAGTTTACCCGTGAGTTTAGTGAATACAATGCTTGCACGCCAGACATTCAGCAAAAGGTTATTGGCCAATATAAAGAAACCTTGCAAGAGGCCTAAAATATTTACCCCTTGTCCCAACCGACCTGAGAGAGTATTTTCAATCGAGAATGCTCTCCTTTTTTATTTTTAGCTTTGGGGATGCGTATTGGATTTGATGCAAAGAGATTATTTTTAAACAACACCGGTCTTGGCAACTATAGTCGGACCTTGGTGAAGAATTTATGCCGTTTTTATCCAGAGCATGAATATGTCTTGTATACTCCCAATGCTCCCAAAAATTCTGATACAACCTTTTTCTTTAAACAAGATTCCATTGAAATTTTTACACCAAATTCCAATACCAGCTTTTGGAGATCTATTGGTATAAAAAAGCAGCTTAAAAAAGATGGGATCGACCTTTTTCATGGACTTAGCAATGAACTACCTTTTGGAATAGATAAGATGGAGTTGGCTTCGGTGGTGACGATTCATGACGTGATATTTGAGAGGTATCCTGGACAGTATGGATTCTTCGATCGTAAGATGTATCGGTATAAAACGAAGCGGGCAATTGACGAAGCAACGCAGGTTATTTCGATAAGTAATCAGACGACGGAGGATTTAGCAACTTATTATAATTTTGCTCAAGGCAAATGTAAAATCCTCTACCAAACTTGTGATGATTCATTCGTGAATAATCAGCAAGCTGAAAATCATTCAGAAGGTTCATTTTTTCTAAGCGTCGGTTCCGTAATTGAACGGAAAAATTTGTTAAACATATTGCAGGCGATGACTAAGATTCCTGCGGAACAGCGGAGACGTTTGCTTGTAGTAGGAACTGGGGGAGATTATTATCAACGCTGTCGCAAATTTTCAGCCGACAACGGACTTGATCAATTGATAGATTGGAAGGGATACCAAAGTAAAGAGGAGCTATACGATCTTTATGATAAAGCCATTGCCTTGATATATCCATCCACCTTTGAAGGGTTTGGGATTCCAGTCATTGAGGCGCTCTATCGAGGCTGCCCAGCCATCACCTCAAATCTTTCTTCATTGAAAGAGGCTGGAGGAGAGGCTGCCATGTTGGTTGACCCGTATTCAATTGAAGAGCTTACACAAGCAATGGTTCAGCTAGTCAATCCGACCATTAGAGAAAAATTATTATCCTCTTTTTCTACACACTTGGATAAATTTGATCCTCAAGTCTTAAGTCGCCAACTGATGGATGTTTATTTAGCATCAGTAAATGCCAAGTAAAAGTGGTAGTTATCTTAATTACCCTAAGTTTAATTAACCTAGATCAATTTTTTTATTGTTATATATGTTCAATTTTGTTTTCACAAATTGAATTATGATGAGTTTGATAGATAAATTAAATGAACGCTATGCTACCAAAGCCATGAACGGTCAGGTAGTTCCCCAAGAAAAAATTGATAACATTCTAGAAGCAATTCGATTAGCTCCAACCTCTAGTGGATTACAGCCTTTTGAAGTTTTTGTTATAACAAATAAAGAGATTAAAACAAAGATTAGAGAAATTGCTTGGAATCAATCTCCTGTAACAGATTGCTCGCATCTCTTGGTGTTTGCTGCTTGGGATAACTATACCGCAGATCGAATAAATCATATGTTTGATTTAACCAATGAAATTAGAGGGTTTAAAAATGAAGGTTGGGAAAATTATCGGCAAATGCTATTGGACGGTTATCCTAACCGTGATGCTGAAGTAAATTTCGAACATGCTGCACGACAAACTTACATAGCTTTTATGGCTGCGATTATGCAAGCCTCGTTTGAAGGCCTTGATAGTACTCCGATGGAAGGATTTGATCCAGCTGCATTAGATGAAATATTAGGCCTCAGAGAGAAAAATCTTCGAAGTACAATACTTCTTCCTATTGGATATAGAGATGCAGAAAAAGATTGGTTGGTCAACTTAGTGAAAGTGCGTAAACCTATGGAGGAATTAGTAACAATTATTTAAGCAAATGGTGAAGATAAATAAGTATTATTCTTAGGATAAGATAGTAACGATCGAATATGTAAATAAGAAAAAGAGGTCACGTCTTTACGAGACCTCTTTTAATGCTTTTGTTTTTAAACAAGGTGTTTAAAGATTTTCTGGAATCCTTATTTACCCATCATACAACCTAAACACAATATGATACTTATATAAGGTCTGTTTTTATATTCTGTGACATTTGAATCGCTAATAAATCTTATTCCATTCCTAAATTCTAAATTTTTTCTTAAGGTATTTTAATTCTAGGTTAAATAGAATGTGAGCCATTAACTACTCAGTTACTTGTACCATCTTAGTACCAAAGCAACAACATGAAAAATTTCCATAGTCTTATTTTATTTTGCACTTGCCTTTCATTATTTACCCTGACTTCCTGCGAAGAAGATGGTTTGAACGAACTTGAGTTGGACATCGTAGGGGAGTGGGTTGTTGACGATTATTTGTTATCAGGAGATGATCTTGTTGGAGATGGAGTTATTCAAGACATGCATATGATTTTTAGCAGTAACTTGGATGTTGAAATCTCATGGTTTGAAGGTGGAAACTTTTTCGTTGTCAATGGAGACTGGAGAGGGGAACCTGCAGACCCAAGTCTTAGAATTGATCTAGACGAACGCGTATTCTTTTTCTGTGACGACAATGATGTGGATTTAAATATTTTCTTCTTCGCCGGAGACATGCAATTGGATACGGATTGTGGTGGAAGTGGCTGGATGGAGATACAGTTGGAGCGGTTTTGATCATATAACTAACTTGCAACTGTTTAAAATCACTTATTCCTTTTTAGCTTAACATCAACCTAAATGAAATTACTTTTATTTCCTTTTTTAGCCTTGTTTTTATTTACTTCTTGTCAAGAAGATGATCTTTCATTAGAAGATTTTGAAAGCACTTTGCCAGGTAGATGGGAAATAGAATCTATGACAATCAATGAATTATATTCAGCCTCCATTTTTCAGGGGGATACAATTACAGAGGATCAAGTTTTGAATAACGTTGGATTTGTTGAGTTTCCAGAATTTTCTGCGGATGACTTGTTACTTAATAGCGGAGTAGATACTCCCATGCCATTTATTGTTGAGTTAGATACAGAATTATTCAATTTTGAAATGGAATATTTGTCTGTGAATTCAGAAAGATATTTTGGTGCCTTTAGAATGAGTGATAACAACAGTCTTGACTCAGAGATGGGACGTTTTTTAGAAACAACCTTGTTATTTGATCAAAATTCTAACATTACCATAAGCGATCAGAACACCATTTTTATTGAGCCAGCAAGTGGAGATCATGTGCTGCGATTGGAAAGGATATAAATTCTGAAAATGATCTATGAGTATTAAAATGTTTGCCAATTCGAGAATTGACAAACATTAAATTATTATTAGCTATCGATTTATTTTCCATGAAAAGCCTTAGAAACTGCATAGCTATCTTCTAGCCAATTCCAAAGGATAATTTTCCCTTCCTTAACTTTTACTCTGAGCGCAAAGGTGAATTCTTCAGTTTCTACATTTGACTTAAGGGCTAAGGCTTTCATGCGTCCAAAAAATGCAGCAGTATCACCACTGGCAAATGCATCTTCGGTATCCCATTTAGTTGTTTTTAAATGTTCCATAAATAGAGGTAGGAATTCTTCTAAGATTACCTTTTTCCCACTCCATGGTCCAATCCAAGGCATACTCTTATCTCCTTCATTGTGCCAGATCATTTCATCATCCATGAGGCTTATCATAGTCTCCATATCTCCTTTTCCCATTGCATCCATATATTTCATGGCTACCTCTAAAGTTGTATTTGATTGTTCTTCCATTGTGGTTTCTTTTTTTGTAATTAAATTAGTTTCAGTCATTGTCTTTTGTTGGTCTTTATTTTTCATTTGACATGCTGAAAGTAAGAGCAGAAAAGCTATAGTGATTAAAGTGTTTACTAGTCTCATGATTTCAATTGTTTCATTGCTGTTCCCCAGTCTTCGAGATGGTGAACCTCCTGTACTTTTCCATCAACAATGTGATGAACATCAATAGTCATGATTGAAAAGGATTTAGAACCATCTGTAGGAAGGCCCATGAAATCACCATTCGGAGTTCCAGTGGCAAGACTTCTTACTACATATTTATTGCCTTCATTGACAATGTCTTGAGGAGCCCATTTTAAATCAGGAATAAGCGTCCAAAAGAACTTTAATTGTCCAATCAGTTGTTCTTTGTTTTTCGATTCTGTAGATCCTTTGGATTCAAAATCAGTACTTAAAATTTCATTAAGAACAGTCGTAGAGTCGGTTTCTTTATTGACAGTCAAAGCTTTTTCATAAAAAGCTAATAGAGCTTCTTTATTGGTCATCTTAAATTATTTAATAAATGAATGACACAAAAGTAGAGGGTAATAACAAGCTTATTGAGATGAAAAAATATCTATTTAGGGTAAAAAAGCGAAAGTTTAAGCCAGGCAACAAACGCCGTTAGGAAACTTGATTTGATGTTTTAAATTCACTTGGTGATACACCAGCATATTTTCTGAAATACTTAAAGAAATTTGTCGGTTCATCAAAGCCTACTTTGTAAGCAATTTCAGTCAATGAATCTTGAGTATTGATGATTAATCTTTTTGATTGTAAGATTACAACTTCGTTGATGAGGCTCTTTGTCGATTTATTCAGGACGCTTTGTGTAACATTGTTCAAGGTCTTTGTCGTTACACTTAACTCATTTGCATAATAGCTAACCTTTTTATGTTTGAAACATTGTTTTTCGATAAGTTCTTGTAATTGTAAGAACATTGTTAAGTGCTTGCGATTATTAAAGGCGCTATTTTTAGTTGCTTTAATTCGAAATAATTTAGTGATAATGACTTGAATGTAGTTTCTAATAATACTGAGTGAAAAATCATCTTTTGCCTCGGAATATTCATTCTTAATAAGCTTCACTAAGTCCAGCACTTCTTGGTATTCTTTTTTATTCAACTGTAACTTTGGGGAGGCCAACATTTCATTAAATAAGGTAAATGTTTTTGCCGCTTCTATTTCATTCGTATGATTTAATATGAAATTTTCCGTAAAGACTAGGAGTTGGCCCTGTCCTTTGTTTTTGTAAAATTTATGGATATTATCTTTTCTTAAAGTAAATAGGCTTCCTTGTTTAAACTTGTAATCTTTAAAGTTGAGATTGTATTCTCCTTCATTCTTTGTAAACAATAAGATAACATAGAAAGATATTTTATGATGTTCAAATTGATTATGGTCCGCAGGTTTTAATTGTAAAAGATCTTGATAGGTAACTAAGTCAAATTGGAACTTGCTAGTTTTACTATTTACAAAACTTATTTCTTTGAATTTCCTTTTCATGAGTTCTGCGAATATAAAAACTCCATCACTGCAATTTGAGTAATGGAGTTTAATATCAATTTAATTTATCAAATGGTTAGGCAGCAATGGCTGTAAGCATTGCTTTTCCTTCATTGACCATTTTTGAGTTGTAGACCTGCTTTTTGCCTAATACGTAGTTTCCATAATATTGGGTTCCAGCCATATCCATATTGTCAGCATAGATTAATGTTCTATGATGAAAGAGTGGTTCCAGCATTTGGAACAAAGGGAGGTAAAGATCTTTCCATCCGTCTAGGAAAAGGAAATCTATGGGTTCTGCATAATCCTTTAGAGTTTCCATGGCATCACCTGTGCGAATTTCTACAAGATTACCTAAGCCAGCTTTGTTAATGTTCGCTTGAGCAATCTTGGACTTGCTTTCTAGTAGCTCTGTGGTAATGACCTTGCCTCCTGTCTGATGGACGGCATCCGCTAAATAGATGGTAGAAATTCCAAAAGAGGTGCCAAATTCAATGACATTCTTGCATTGGTTTTTTAGGATCAAATCATGCATGGCCTTTCCTTGTGATTTTGTAATCGGTAGGTAGGCTTTTTCAAAATCAGCAGGTTGCATTGGCCTGAAAATGGATTTTACCATTCCTTTACTAATGCGTAGGTAATCCTTCTTTGCATCTTCATGCAGTTCATTTAGTATTTTTTCTACTTTGTTTTTATTCAAGATTTAATTTTTGATTAATGAATTTAATTAAACAACACAAAGTTGAGGGTTTCTCTTTTTTAAGGTTAGGTCAAACTTGGATATTATAGGGTAAAATTGAGAATGCTTGTCATTTTTTCATTTAAAGGGAATGCTGGTCAATAAATTTTAAGTTCAAATTACCAGTATCACTAAGGCTTACGCTCTTTTTTTACCATTCTAATAAAGTTTTTTTGCGTTTATGCAGCGTTCCTTTGAAATAAGCATAGTTAAGTGTGTAAGGCATGCCATTCTTATAAAATGAACGCTTAACTTTAGATAAATGCAAAAATTAATATACACGATAACAACTCTGGTTTTCTTAGTACTATTTTCAGGATGTCGAGAAGATGGGTTTGTTGATACCATTACCACTTCTAGACCTGACATTCAAAATGTAACATTTGCGGAAGCGAAAGTAAACGGAGTTGTCCTTGATGCACGCATGGAACCAGTCGAAGGTGCACTTGTACAATGGGGAGAAACCTCTGCTACGACGGATAAAAATGGTGCCTTTTCATTAACTGGTACAGTAAGCAGTAAACACGCAGTTCTCAAAGTAATAAAGGAAGGATATTTTAATGCAAACAAAGTATTACAAACATTTACTGAGGAAACGATCATTACCTCTGTGAGTTTGATTGAAAGAGAATTGTCGGGTGTGCTTGATGCCCAGTCGGGAGGAATAATTGAAACGAATCAAGGAGGGAAAATTGAATTTACAGGTGGTTTTAAAAATCTGGACGGAACAACTTACGAAGGTGATGTGGAAGTATACGCCTTTTATTTACATCCGATGCGGGGTGATTTTGAACAGATGATGCCTGGGAATCAGATGGCAATAAATGTAGAAAATGAAAGACAGGTTTTAGAGAGTTATGGAATGTTGAATGTTGAACTTCAAGATCCTGTAGGCAATGTCTTGCAAATTTCTCAGCCGGCCATCATAACAAGTCCAGTACCTGATGAAATGATGGATTCGGCCCCAAGTAATATTCCTTTGTGGCATTATGATGTGGAGGATGGATACTGGAAAGAGGAAGGTTCAGCGATTTTAGATGGGAGTAATTATGTCGGTGAGGTGAGTCATTTCACTTGGTGGAATTGTGATGTGCCTAATGATTTTGTTTTCCTTGAAGGTTGCATCGCTCCAATTCGTGGCCAAGAATGGGATCACTGGGTTAGCTTGACAATTATTTCTTCAGGAGCAACCGGTATTACTGGAGTCACTCAGCAAGGTAGTTTTGCAGGCTTTATACCGAAAGGTGAAGTTCTTCTTCTTGAAATTATAAATCTCTGTGGGGAAGTAGTTTATTCGGAAGAAATTGGTCCTTTTGAAGAAGATGTAGTCTTGCCAAAGATTTTCATAGATACTCAAGGTTTGGAGTGGAAAAGTCTTTCTGGGACTTTGGTCGATTGTAATTCTGATCCGGTACCTAATGGTTATGTTTCAATTCATTATTCGGGATTGTCAAGATTAATATTTGTAGAGGATGATGGGCAATTCTCAGTTATTGTGCCAGATTGTGTAAGTAATATCCTCATTTATTCTGCTGTGGATCTTGAAAATTTAAAAAGTAGTATTCCTGCAGAAGCATTCTTTGACGAGGATTTAGATTTGGGTCAAATTCGTGTGTGTGAAGATCTAGGTGGAGAATTCAGAATGAACTTGGGCGGGACAGAAATTGTAGGTCAGCCTGCATTTGTAAATGTGATGCAAGAATCTGATATTGATTTTTATTTGTATGATGTCAAGTTTATTCATGCTCAGGAAAATGGAACAGTGATCTACACCTTGTTTGTAAGTATTTCTGAGCAAAACGGATGGCAAAATTGGTTGGCGGTAAGTTTTCAAGAGCAAATGACAATCGTCGACGGTAATCCTGATTATATTTTTGAGTACGAAATAAATGCTCCAGGGGATACGGAGATAGAGGACAATTCAGGAGTACCTGGTTCAGAGTTTCATTTTGTGACTGACGTGAATGTTACTAATACTGTTGATAATAACGTATGGCAGAATGTGGAGTTACGTATCCGCGCCATCATTCAATAGCATCTTGAAAAAGAAAAAGTATAATAACTGATTTGGAGATTAATAAATTAATAGAACAATGTAAAGTTGGCAATGCCGCTGCAGAGAGAGAACTCTTTCAGCGGTATGCCAATAAGGTTTTTGTTCTCTGTCGCAGGTACGTTAGGCAGAAGGAAGAAGCCTATGATTTAATGCAGGATTGTTTTATTAAGTTATTTAATTCCTTAGAAAAGCATGATTCTAATAAAGGCTCATTTGATGGTTGGATGCATAAAATATGTACGAATCTTGTGCTTCAGAATTTACGTAAAAAAAGGAGATCCATTTCTTTAACATTCCCAGATGAAATGCCAGAGCCTGATGATTATTTAATTCAAGAAAGTTTTAATGAAATATCAACAGAACTTTTGATGTCTTCGATACAAGAATTATCTGAGGGATATCGGATGATATTAAACCTATATATTTTTGAGGGCTTGACGCATGATGAAATAGGAGACATTCTTGGAATTGCAACTTCGACTTCTCGGTCACAGTATGCAAGAGCAAAAAAACTATTAAAAAATAAATTACAAGCGCATCTTGTAATCAATAATACGACGGATGAAAGAAGATTGGCTTAAAAATAAATTGAACGATCGCTTTGATAACTTTGACTCTGGTCTTGATCTTGATCAGGCCTGGAGTGATTTAGATGCTAAAAGAAATCCACCAAAGAAAAAACGCAGACTTTTATTCTTTTGGTTTGGCACTGGGGTAGTAGGGATGATGCTTGTAGGACTTTTTCTAATGAACCAAAAAAAGTTAGTTAACTCAGAGCGCTTAATTCTTGGATCGTCTGTTGAAGATTCTGTGATTTCTGAGAAGGAAGAAGAATTCCAAAAGAATGATAATATAAATTTGCCTCGAGCGAAAAACAAAGCAGAGGACAATTTAAAGGAAGAGTCAACTAAAGTAAAAGAGCGAAGAAATGCATTGACAAATAACAAAAAGCTTATACTTGCTGAAATTGACGATCAACGTCCAGTAGGGCAAGACAGGTCTTTTGAAGCCCTAAGTAAAAGCACTTTAGAAACTGTTTATACCCACACAGAAAATCACCCAGTAACGGGTCAAAATGCAACGAGTGAAAATGAACATTTAAGGTCAATGGAAGGAGATTTAAGTGTAACTGAGTTTGACTCAAATGTAGTTTTAAAAGAAGAAGGTGAGCCCAATAAAAAAGAATCAGTTGTTCCGCTTCAAAGTTTAAGCTTATTAGAAACTCTTGGGAACGAAGCAAACTTATTTAACTCAAAGTTACCAAGGATTTCAATTCCATTGCCTCGAATTGATAAGCAGACAAAAGTAAAAAATAAAGCAGCCACCGTAGATTCTAAAAAGCCAAAACTTAGAGACTACTACAACGGATTTGGGGTATCTGTTGCCTACGGTATACACCAAAGAAATTTAACAATGAATTTTGATGTAGAACATGAATTTGTTGAGAAGCGACAGAATCAAGAGCGACCCTTAGATGTAATAGAAGCGAATGCTTTTTATCGTCGATATTTTAATAGTGGAATAATGGCAGAGCTTGGTTTCGGATTTCAACAAACAAATTTTAAGTTTAATTTTGAAGAGACCATGATTGTTTCAGAAGAAGTGGAAGACGGCGTCACTGCAATCCATAGTTATCCAGATGGAACAGAAGAAACAATTTATGGGACCGTTTTAGAAACTACCACTACGCTACGAGAATACACCTATTATCAAAAATATCAACAAGTTAATCTTCGAGGCATGGTTGGAAAGTCGATGCGGATAAATCAGCGGTTAAATTTTGGGGTTTTTACTGGTCTAGAATATGGAGTTTATTCCAATGCTCGTGGAGTTTCTTTTTCAGCAAGCAGAGATGGTGCTCCTTTAGGGTCATTGGCTGATTTAGGTTATAGGAATGTAGGAACTCTCAATGCACTTATGCGATTAGATGTAGTGACAGAATTAGGTCCAAGGACTCAATTAGCTTTCTCTATTTTCGGTAAGTCCATGTTAAATGACATGATCACTGAACACGCGCAAGATTTTCAAGGACAATGGTATGGCGATAAAAGAAATTACTTGATGGGGCAATTTTCAATCGTGCGCGTTTTTTAATTTGAGGGAGGTATTAAAAGTTTTGAAATGCTAAAATCTATATTAGCCTAGACTAAGGAATAAATACTTTGACGTATTGAATTTAACTATCTCACATTCTTAAGCACTGGTAAGATCTTTAGTGATGGTCTTACTTAAGTAAGATTCTAGCTTAATCAAAAACTGCCTTGGAATATTTTAAAAAAGACTAGCACATGAAGTTTTTCTAGATAACTTTGCAGCATGGATTCTTTCGCAGATTTTAAGATTAAGAGGCAACTGTATAATGCATTGGAAGATATGGGACTTGAAAAACCAACTCCCATCCAAAAGGCATCTTATTCTACCATCCTTGGTGGATCTGATTTTGTAGGGATTGCACAGACGGGTACTGGAAAGACGATTGCTTTTTTACTCCCCATCTTACAGGAGTTGAAATATTCTGAGCAACCATATCCTCGAGTTTTAATCTTAGCGCCTACGCGTGAATTGGTGATTCAAATTGTAGAACAGATTGATAAACTCACACCATATATAACCATTCGGACTTTAGGTGTTTATGGAGGTACGAACATTAAGACTCAAAAGCGAGCCATTGCCGAAGGTCTTGATATCATTGTCGGAACACCTCGACGCTTATACGATCTTGCCCTGACCAATGTCCTTCGGTTAAAATCAATAAAAAAGTTGGTGATAGATGAAGTCGATATCATGCTTGATTTTGGTTTTAAAACACAGTTGAGGAATATCTTTGAATACCTTCCAGCGAAGCGGCAGAACCTGCTTTTTTCAGCAACCATGACGCCTTATGTGAACCAACTAATGAATGGTTTTTTGGTAAATCCTGTAAAGAAGACGATGGCGATCAGTGGAACGCCTTTGGAGAACATCAGTCAGGAATGTTATCCTGCACAGAATTTCTATACAAAAGCTAATTTATTAAATCACTTGTTGGAAGACCGTGTAGAATTTAATAAGGTTTTGATTTTTGTAGCAACAAAGGTGAAAGCCGACCTGCTAGGTGAAACCCTAAATTATGGAACTGAGGTGTCTGTGATCCATTCCAGCAAAACCCAAAGTCATCGATCTCGAGCCATTGAAGATTTCGAAAACGGAACCAGTCGAATATTAATAGCTACGGACGTGATTTCGCGGGGAATAGACATTGAGAAAATTTCTACAGTGATTAGCTTCGATACTTCGTTTTACCCTGAAAATTACATTCATCGAATTGGTCGTACGGGTAGAGCAGAGGAGCAGGGGAGATCCATTCTTTTATTTAGTGAAAAAGAAATTCCGCTAAAAGACGAGATTGAAAAATTGATGAATTATAAGATTCCTTTGAAGGAGTTTCCAGATGAAGTGGATGTTTCTTATTTATTGAGCCCAGAGGAAAGTAAGCCCGTTGATCCTGAAGAGTTTGAAGATAAAGATTCTTATATCATGAAGGGTTCAGCTTTTCATGAAAAATCTGCAAAGAACAGTAAAGAGAAAGTTGAACGAAAAAGTTATGTGCGGAAAATAAAGGAGCGATATAAGAAACCCATCCGTCGAGGCGATAAGATTCAAAATATGAAGAAGAAGCGGAAGAAGAAGTAAGTTCTTTGAATGATTATTTTGCTCAAGGCAAATCTGGTTCAAATGGTAAATGTAGGTTGTCTAAAATTTTATAATATTAAATCAAGCTTGCGATGAAAAATTTAGTCTTTACAATAATGCTTTGTGTCTTGTTTGTTTCGAATACATTTGCGCAAAGCTATAAACCTTTTGAATGGCAAGTGTTTGGGTTTTCTTTTTTGAATCCAGAGAATAATGATTTGGGAAACACCTTGACTTTTGATACCGAACTTAGGTTTCACATCAATGATAAATTTTCTTTGGGTGTGAAACATGAATGGCAATTTTTTACTCCATTATTCGATGAGCCTGTACGAGGACTTGGAGTTACTACAGCCTATTCTTTGACAGGCGAATATTACTTTTCAAACAATCGAAACAAACGAGCTTTTGTCGGTTTAGGCATCGGGATGTTTAATAATGAAGCGACGACAGAATCAGGTGTGGATGTAGGTGGAACAGAACTTGGTTTTACGCCTCGGATAGGATATAGGTTTGGCCTTCTGAGATTCAATGCAGCTTACAATCATACCTTTGCTGAAGATTTCCCTAACTATCTGACACTAGGTGTTGGGGTAACATTAGGGGGGCGAATGAGAAAATAATCTCTGAGACCCTGCTTTCTTTTAAATATCTTAATATGAAAATTATTCGCACTTCCAATATGCCAAAAGCCAATGGTCACTATTCTCAATGCATCGAACATAATGGACTATTATATCTTTCAGGGCAATTACCAATCAATCCGGTGACCCGAGAGATTCCTGTAACCATTGAAGAGCAAACTGATCTTGCTTTGCAAAATGTGGAAGAAATACTTCATGCCGCTGGTAGTGGGAAATCTCAGATCTTACAAGTTCGTGTTTATATTTCTAACATTGAGTTGTGGGACAAAGTTAATCAGAGATATGGTATTTTCTTCGGCGAGCATAAACCAGTACGTAGCATTATCCCCACTCGTGAATTACACTTTGGTTGCCTCATTGAAGTAGAAGCCACAGCTGTTATAGGAGCTTGATTTCACATCGACTCGTGCAGATTATGAGATGTAAAAGAAATATAATATTAGTAGTATAAAGCCAATAATGGATAATCCAATTATCCGATTAATCATGCCATGCTGCTCAATTTTTTCAGCCCGCTCAAGCTTTGCCTGTCTTAATTCCTCTTTTGTGTAGGTGATTAATGGTAAGTCCTTTTCCTCTTCGATTATCCGCCAACCAAATTTACTTCCTTTTTGAAGTGCCCTGTTTTGACGATTCATTTTAATCATCGTCGATATAAATCCTCCTCCTCCCATAACTTTAGTTTACTCTTTAAGATAAGGGTATTATGGATTTTAGTCAAGAGGTATTTTAGTTAAAATCTTTTTTTAGTTGACAATGGACTATCTTTAAGTAAACCCAACCTCTCTGATGTAAAAGCATATTTACATTGACATTTGAAAAATTAAAAGAAAGAATTTTGATATCGAAAATCAAAGATTGGTGTGCCTTAAATTTAGATAAATGTACCATCTTCTCACTTCTGATATTTCTCTCTTTTATTGGATGTCATAGGGTTACTAATCTTAACGCAAGCAAAAGTAATTTAGCTGGACCGACTATGATCCACTTAAAATATTTTGGATTAGTAGATTGTAGTGATGATCCCACGACCATGTGGCAAAAACGTGTGACCATCGACGACCAAAAATTTTATCTGGAGTTAAACTATCCGAAACACGCAGATAAAAAGTCTCTGTTACTCATGAATCAACCTAGCTTGGAAGCGTTGGAAGATATTGTTCGAAAAAGTCGAAAATCATTGAAGCGAAATTTTAAGAAAAATGGGATTGTACATGAATTTATTGTAAGCAAGTTTGAAAAATTTAAGCACGAGGATTATGAATTTTATGAAATTGACCAAAAACAATCATCTCATAAAAATGAAGTTATTTTACTTGATGCAATTGAGCTCTCGCAGGTTGGGATTTTTTTGGTTGATTCTGAGAATCATCTCTGTCTGAATTATCGACTGCCCAAAAAGGATAACACAGCTCAAAATGAACTGTTTGTTAAATACAACCGAGATTTTGAGTTGAAAGAAATAAGTTATGATAAATACTAGATGAATATTTCGGGATTGATTTGGAATTGTGGGCGAAGTGTCTAAACATCATCTTATTAGTCGGAGTAATTTTCTTAACTTCATACTTACATGAATTCTCCAGTGTTCATATTGTTAGTCTTTGTTATGTGCTTTATGAGTACAGACCTTAGGGCTCAGCGTTTTTCATGTGATGGACAACTACTGATCGGGTCAAATGATGGTACTTCAACAACCATCATGGGTCCCATTTACATTCCTTTTGCTGCCCCTTTTCTAAGTCCAATATCTCGCTATTTAAATGGTCGTTTCGATGCGCTTGGTTTTAATTCAAAAGATAATTTCATTTATGGCGTGGAAGAGAATTCCAATTCCATAGTACGGTTGAAAAAGGATAATACTTTTGAACGAATAGGTTCTGTTCCACTCGTTGATACGCTTACTTCTTATGCTGGCGATTGTACCCCCGAAGGATTATATCTTCTGCATGAACAATCTCTCAATCAGATTTTAGTTTTTGATGTGGTTAATGATTTTAACTTATTGCAACAGATTGATTTATACTGGGATCCTTCCTCAACCAATGTTGGTCCCTTTCAGACCCAGATCTACGATTTTGCTGTTGATCCTAATAATCCGAACATTGCTTTGGCGTATCAAGGAAGAACCGAGCATGAGTTACTTGAGCCATTGGAATCGAATGGCTTCTTGCTCCAGATCAATCTGGATTTAAATGGACCCAATCTAGGAATGATTACGCCCATACAAGCTGTCGATCAAAATTCTATTTCACATTTAGGCGCCTTGATTTTTTCGCCACAGTCTAGTTTGTTTGGGTATGGAACGGAGGAGATTGGTTTGAATCCAATACAGAAAAATTTATACTCATTGAGTGCATTCAGTGAAAACGTATCTAGAGTATTAGCCTATAATCAAGGTTCACTATTAAGTGATGGATGTTCATGTCCGTACGCCTTCACTTTTAGTAGTTCGGTTCCTACAGAAGGGATGTATTGTAATAATGAGAGGAAGACTTTTGTTCTTACAATTAATAACAGTTCTTTTAATCCTGTTGAAAATATAAGTCTTTATGATACGCTTCCGCAGGGAATGATTATCGAAGAAATTTCTGATGACCATATTGGAAATTTTACTGGGGACGGTGGCATCGGAGCTAATTATTTTGAGATTACGAATCTGACGATTCCAGCAAAGAGTCAGGTCGAGGTTAGAATTGATGTATTGTCCGTTGATGCAATGGTTGGTGATAATTTTAACCAAGCCTTTCTTAAAAATTTGCCACCTAGATTTGGTGGAGATATGGCATCTGATAATTTAGGGACGCCAAGTGTGGTAGGGGATGCTTCTAAGTTTTTTGTTCAAGCAAGAAGGTTGGAGGATGTCACTTGGGAAATTACTGCGCCGTCCGATTGTCTGGATGCGAATGATGGGAGAATTGTTGTAAGTTCTCCTCAGTTTTTCGAAGATCAAGAATTTGAGGTGAAGTTACGTAATAAGGTGGGCTGGGATGAGTTGACCTTGAGTGGTGTCATAGATGAAAATAATTCCTTTGTTGTGGATTCATTATTGCCTGGTGATTATCAAATTTTTCACTTCAGGTCATTGAGTGATAATTGTAGTTTGGCCTTGAAAGATACGACGATCTTGTTGGAGGCCCCGCATGATCAATTAAGCTTGGAGGTAGATAGCAATGCTCCCATCTGTGAAGGAGAAACTTTAGAACTTTTTAGTGCGGTTTCACCTGATGGTGGTGTTAAATGGTCTGGTCCGCGAAGCTTTGGTTCTGAATCATTTAAGCCGTTTATTGAAGAAGCAGATACAGATCGCTCTGGGGAATATCGAATTACGGCAGAATATGGATACTGTGAACAAATCAAATATTTAGAGATCGATGTGAAACCTGAGGTCAATATGACCGTCGATGAAGAATCTGAATATTGCGAGAGAAGTAGTTTGCAGCTAATTGCCTCAACTGAAGATACGAGTAGTAATTTGCTTTGGACTGGCCCCGCTGATTTTTCAAGCATAGATTCGAATTTAATTATCACTAATCTTAATCCTGAAGATCAAGGACTTTACCAAGTGATTGCTTCTAATGGTGCCTGTTATGATACAGTTGGTATTGATATTGAAATCTTACCTACACCTACCTTGGAATTAGATCGGGTAATTATTACTGATTTTTGTGATCCATTAATTCTTACTCCCTCAATTATCGGCAGCTCTAACCTAACTTATCAATGGCAGCCAGAAGTTGGTCTTGATTGCATTGATTGTCCTAATCCCCAAATTGAACCATTGGTGCAACCCAACTACAAACTAATGGTAGAGAATGAATTTCAATGTCTTGATAGTGCGGCAGTAGACATCATCTTAGATGAATCTAGGATATTATATGCACCAAATATATTTCAGCCCAATTCAATCGATGGTAATAATCAGTTTACCTTATTTCCTGGTTGCGTCATTGAAAGAATACACAGCTTCGAAGTCTATGACCGTTGGGGAGGAAGAGTTTTTGAAGGTGTGAGTGGTATGAATGGAGGACCGCTTGATCAGTGGAATGGTCGGCTGAGTGGGCAGGATAGTAAGGTTGGTGTTTATATCTGGTCTGCGAAGGTAGAGCTAGTTGATGGTAGTATTAGATTTTTGACTGGGGATGTTACATTGATTGAAGATTAGATTATTATTTCAGTCAGAAATAATTTGTAGTGGTTTTAAAAACAGCATCAATGCATCAAACAATCTTCATTTCTTTTACTTTATTTATTGGCTTCAATAAATTCTATGAGGATTTCTTCTGTCCTTTCTGTCTCTGAATGAAAAGGTACATGCGCTGATTTATCGAAGGTGTAAAAAGTTTTGTTTTTAGAGCCTAAAAGTTCAAAGTAGGTTTGACCAGTTCTCAATGCAAGATTCAAATCATATTTGCCATGGATGACTGTTGATGGAATTTTAATTTTTGATAATTTTTCTGAAAGATCATAGTCATCAAAGGGGAATTCGTTAAAAAGGAAATCATTGGTGCCGGCCTTATTAAAAGTTGTTGTGATGAAATTATTTAAATAAAAATCACCATTGAAACCTCCGAGGGCATTATTAATGATTCCTTGAGATTCAAGGATAGAGGTTGCAGTTGGACCTTCATTATTTAAACGGACATCATCACATCTTGTTGTATCAGTATCTGCGGCTAAGGTTAATATTTCATTCCAATAAACTGTGTTGTTGCCTGCTTCAATTTGTTCACTTGCTATTTTCGTATAAGCAGGGACAAGATCTTTAATCGTATTACACCAATCGTAAATTGATGCAATACTAATCCATCCATTGAAATTATCTTGGTTGTTTTCTTCTGCTAAAAATCCACCACCCAACATGGTTCCCCAGCTATGTCCAAGTAGGAAAAGTGTAATGTCTTCTCCGTATTTATGTTTTAGAAGTGCTGTCATTGCCTTTAAGTCTTCCTTCATTTCCCTAAAGTTTAGGTTTTCTTTATTTAGGTTTCCTTGGGACATTCCTGAACCTCTTTGATCCCAATAGACCATGGCGTATTTTTCTTCTAAGGTTTCATTCCATTGACCATTTCTAAGCCTTAAGCTATTACCACCAGGGCCGCCATGTAAGGTTAGAATAAATATGTTATTACTCGCATTTCCATAAACATACGCTGGCATTTCTGCACCGTTTCTTATCAAAGTAAAAGAATCATCTAATTGCGAAAGATCTCCAGTTTTTTGGCATCAGAATGCAAAACTCAATCCTGCAAAAAATGATAAAAGAAATAATTTATTTTTCACGTTGTTTATTTAAAGTTTATATCCAAATTCAAAATGAATAAGAGGGAATATGCCTAGGTTTGATTTTGTAAGGATCATTAAATGAATGTTGAAGAACCTGGTGCGATCATTTTTTATTTTTCCAGTACCGAATATTATTTCAGGTGCATAGTACGATCTCCCCGCGATTCTTTTTCTGGTGACTTCTAAACTTTCATTAACCTCATAAGCTTCATGCACAAACGTTCTCATGACTCCAATTGGATTTATTGCTAGTAGCCATTGTCTATTTTTTGCATTTGTTTTTCGTCGGTTGATTCCAGCGTTTATGTAGGTAGCGACATGTGTTTTAGGATCCCAGAAAAATCCAAGATTTGTGTTTATGCTCAGCGTTTTAATATTTCTCTTTGTTCCTTCCTTTATAGAATATGAAATTGGTTTTTGATAGTTTAGGTTAATACCTGGATTTTTTAGAATGCAGTTGGTTAGAATTCCCAAACGGTAACTTGGTTCTTCTTCATCTAATGAAATCGATTCCTCCTTGAGTTTTAAATTTTGACCAATTAGGAACTGTGATGAGAACAAAATGCAGGTGAACGTAATTATTAGGAAGTTAGTTTTTGGAAGATGCATTCAATATTTATTTAGAATGGGTTAGAGAATTCTGGATTAATTAGGAATTCTTCATCTGTGAGTGTTTCTAGAAAAAGTACTAAATCATCAACTTGAGTAGAATCAAGATCAAGGCTACTGAAAATCTGGTCTGCTAAAGTCATACTTTCTTGAACTTGAGAATTATAATGTTCAACGGCATCTCTTAAAGTTTGAATGCGTCCATCATGCATGTAGGGAGCGGTTTCCGCAATATTTCTTAGACTCGGCACCTTAAATCTTGCCCTATGGATATTAAGACCTGTTGCTTCTTCTCTGCCTAAATCTATGAACTCTTCATCTGAGTCTAATCCATTGTTTAGAAATCGTTGTCCATCATCATCAAAATTGAAACCATTGTGGCAATCTGTGCAATCATTATTTATGAATAATTGCTCACCTCTTAATTCTCTTTCTGTTAATTCAATTTCCCCTCGTTTAAATTTGTCATATTTTGAGTTGTTGGAAACCATAGAAAAGAGAAATTGCTCAAGGGCTAAACCGATTCGTTCTCCAGAGATTTCTTCGTTACCAAACACTGCATGGAATTGATCTTTGTAGATTTGTTCTTCGGAAAGCTTTAGAATAACATTGTCAATTGTTTCATCTAATTTCAATTCATTGGTGATTGGCTCAAGAGCTAATTCCCTAAGTGTAGCCGTCCGGCCATCCCAGAAAAAACCGTTATTTGCGTAAGCTAAATTAAAAAGGCCCATGGCTTGTCGATTACCAGTCAGACTATCGACTCCAAATGATACTCGATTATTGTCAGAAAAGGCTAATTCTTGAGCATGGCATGAAGCGCAAGATACCTTGTTTGTTCTTGAAAGCTTGGTTTCGTAAAACAGCATTCTACCCAAATGCTTACCATCTTCTGTAAGACGATTATCTCCTGGAATGGGAAGATTCGGGAACTACATGTTTAATTCATCACCCTTGAAGATGGAATCATAGCCACAAGCATTTATGGTAATTACGAAAATTATAAGCGCTAATGTTTTTTTCATTTTGTTATTTGAAGTGACCACATCTATGAATAAAGCGTGGCTTGAACTATAAGATGGTTGCATGTGAAATTCCTGAATCTGAAATTTTTCTCGTTTGCCATGCATTATTGTAAATTAATAAGGTAGTTTCATCAGACCATTTATTGAATTTACCCTTACTATTTATGAGACCTAAATATTCTGTGTAAATTACATTTGCTCTATTCTTTAATAATTAAACTTTTAGTCAGTGCGTATTTTCTCAATTTTAATTTTAGTGTTTCTAATTTCTTGTGATGTTCAAAAGTCCAAGGTTGACTCTACTAATAAAGTCGAATCTGATGTCAGGATGTCTACACAAGCTGAAGAAGCTGCTTCAGATGAGCAGCAGATTAGGGATTGCTTTGCGGCTTATAAATCAGCCATACTTAATGACAAAGGAGAGGTAGCAGCAGACCAAGTTGATTCGCGTACCATTAATTATTATTCTGATATTTTGGCTAAGTCACTAACTGCTGATTCTACACTGATTTGTCAGCAAAATATTTTAGATAAGTTAATGATTCTTTCTGTGCGACATCGAACATCGGAAAAGGACTTATTGAACTTTGATGGCAAAGAGCTTTTTATTTATTCCATTAAAGAGGGGATGGTGGGAAAGAACAGTGTGGCCAACAATGAATTAGGTGAGGTTACCATTGATGAAGATTTTGGTAAAGGTCAACTGGTAGCTAATGGAATGGTGGCTCCTATGTATTTTCATTTTTATAAAGAGGATGCAAAATGGAAGGTTGATCTAACTTCCATCTTTACCGCTGGTACCGCTGCTTTTCAGGCCATGGCGGAAGAAAGTGGACAAGAAGAAAACGAATACCTTTTTACCTTACTTGAATTGACGACAGGCGAGCAACCAACTGAAGCTATATGGAAACCTATTAAATAATTCTGCGTCTTAAACAATGTTTTGAAGCAATAGAGTGTTTTGGATATTAGGCATTTAAAAAACTAAAAAAAACGGAAAACATGAAAAATCATTCAAATGTTCTATTCTTCTTTACAACAATTTTATTTCTTGCTCTGTATGCATGTCAACCAACCTCACCTTATGATGTTGCTTTATTACATGGAGAATGGAAAGTGGATAGTTGGAAAATTTTAACAACGAATGAATCCCGCACGAATCAAATGGATATGAGCTTTAATGCGGATGGGAGTTACATCGTTGATTATGGATCAGAGAAAGAAAAAGGAAAATATTGGTTGGCAAATGAATCTTTAGTAACAGTTGAAAATGGGTTATCAGAAAAAAGTGTAAAAATATTAAAACTTAATGCTGATACTCTAAGCTTTCAAATGAATCGGGCAGGTCAACTCGAAGATGTAGTTTTATTAAAAATGTAAACTTTGCTTTGATATTTTTTTTTCTAAATAAATTTTCGATTACATAATGATCGTTTCCAACCTAGCTCAAACTTCAGTTGAGGAAATCATTGACTGTTTGCTTCTCGCTTTTGAAAATTATTACGTCAAGATGCCCACAGATTATGAATCCTATAAGCGACGATGGCGAGCTTCAAAGGTGAACTTTGATCTTAGCTATGGGATGTTTGATCAAGGACGCTTGGTAGGTTTTATTATCAATGCCGTCGATCGGAGGAACGGATGTTACACGGCATTCAATACAGGCACTGGAGTAATTCCTGACTATAGGGGGCAAGGAATCGTCAATTCAATTTATGAACAAGCATTTGATGACTTTCGTCAAATGGGAATTCAGAAATGCACATTAGAGGTGATCACGATAAATGAACCTGCCATTCGCAGTTATCAAAGGGTGGGGTTTGAAGTTTGTAAGAATTATAATTGTTATGGTGGGGAAATTGTACTTCCATTTACTCCTGCATTTGCTTTAAGCGAAATCCCACTAGATCAGGTAAATTGGAATTCCTTACCTGACCAACAATTTTATTCTTGGGATTTTCAAAGTGAAACAATCAAAGATGGCGACTATGTGTTTTACCAAGTTATGTATGAGGAGGAGCCTGAGTCATTTTTTATTTTCAAGCATGATACGAAGACCATCGGCCAGATGGATATATTGAAGAATACACCTGATGCTTGGACTCGCCTTTTTGCCGCCATACAAAGTTTATCTATAAGTGCTCGTATCATCAATGTAGATGATCGTCTCTCTGATAAAATTGATGCCATTAAAAAGTATGGTTTGAAAAATACGGTGAATCAATATGAGATGGAATTATCTGTGGACTAAAGAACCAAGGAGAATTTAGGATGGAAACAATACAGTTAGTTAGATTTAAGAGGCTAGTTGCGCAATTAGCAGCAGAGACCAAATCGGAATTTCCAGACCTTTATTTTGATTACGCAGGAATTATACCAGAAGAAAAGGATTCGAGGTATGATTCTTCACCAATAAATACATGTGTGTTTGCAAGAACAGGTGGTGATGGTGTTCATTTTAGTATTCTGGAATTGACGGATAAAATTCAGCCGGTAATAATGACGGTGCCAATGGTATTTGGTCGATCTGTGAAGGACTCGAATGTGATTGTTGGAGAAAACTTAAATGAATTCTTATCTGTGGGCTATTATAATGGATGGTTCTTTTTAGAAGACCTTTGCTATCATAAACAAGAAGCGATAGAATTTTATTCAAAAGAAAATATGGATTTTGAATTTCAGTCTGACGGTGATATTCAATTTCTTAAAAAACTCAGAAATACTTTCAATTATTCACATATTCCAATTACTGAAAAAAGGTTGAATGAATTGGAAATGCTTTATTTCAATGAATTAAAATTCAATCAAGAATTTATTAAAAAGTATATTAAATAAAGTTAGTGAACTTGGCTTTTGATCTATGTTTTAAAAGTACTCGACACTTCTGATTTAGAAGCATGGATTTGTACTTCGATACCTTGGAAACTTTAAAAATTTCCGAATAGTAGAATATTAATCTGATCTCTTTGGGCAGCGGTGAAGTATTGATTCATGTATCCTAATTCAAGCCTTAAAGCTTTACTTATCCTATAACCTAGGCCGCCATAAACTCTATTACGATCAAAAATAACACCGTCAGTATTTAGGAAAATTTCGTTATAACCTGATAAATAGAACTTATCATTTTCTTGAAATTTTAGGGGAAGACTTAATCCTAAAAAATACCTAAATCTCATTTTGAAATCATCATTGACAAAACGTTGTTCAAATCTGTATCTATGTTGCATTCCAATCTTACCAACCTTTGCTTTGGTGATAAATTGTTGAAATATTCTATGTTCGTCAACCCTGTTTTTAATATCAGTATTTGGAACGTAATTTTCGCTCCGTATAAATCCATAACCTAGAAGAAGATTGCTATTATCTGTGAGGTTGTACCCAACACCTGTTCTTAGAAGTAGTTGCTCAAGGTCTCCAATGGTGTTGTAATTTCTATACTGGACTTCATGATGAATATTTAATTTCTCATTTACTTTTTTGCTTCCAATATAGATTAACCAGTTTCCAAGATTACTTTCTTGGGCTTGGGAAGAAAAAGGCAGCAACACTAAAAGTAGTGTTGCTGTTATTCCTTTTATTAATATTTTACCTATGTTGATTAAAGGCTTACGCATAAAATTCAACTTTTCCAGTTGTAATATTATACATACCTCCGACAATCGATATTTCTCCTGCCTTTTCCATTTCAGCGAGGACTGGACTTTCGTCTAAGATTCTTGCGATACTTAAATGAACGTTCTTTTTCGCTACCTCATTCACAAAATCAATGTTTGAAGAATTTCTTTGATCTTTATTTGCTGGTTCTGCAACACCTTCAACAGCTGGAATAATCTTATCAAGCATTGCTGTTAGATTTCCAAGTTTTGCATTGTCACAAGCTCCTTTCACTGCACCACAACTGGTATGTCCAAGTACTACTATCACTTTTGTGCCAGCTAGTTTGCACGCAAATTCCATGCTTCCTAGAATATCTTGATTGATAAAATTTCCTGCGATTCTTACACTAAAGATATCTCCAATCCCTTGGTCAAAAATCAATTCTGAAGAAACTCTTGAATCTATACAACTCAAAACAGTTGCAAAAGGAAATTGACCTTTACTAGTGTCATCAACTTGTTGTAATAAGTTTCTATTGGCTTTTTTATTCTCTACAAATCTAGCATTTCCTTCTTTAAGCAAATCAAGAGCAATTGAAGGACTAAGCTCTGATTGAGTAGCTTTCGTTTGCGTATTTGTATTTAATTCTAATAAATTCATAATTGATAAATTTAGTTTTTAAGCTGTTTTAAGTTTAGGTCTCAATTTAAAAAATTCGATGTAACTCGGTGGGTTTTCTACCGTACCTCTTTCGGATACTAATTTAATATCTATACTTCGATTTTTTGCCTTGAATGCAAAGTCTTCCAAAATTTCTATGATGTCATTGTCTAAATATCTCGTTTTTCTGACATCAAGTTCTAGGAATGACTCTTCAGGAAGCTTATCCAATTCATTCAAGATAGCTCCTTTGTTAAAGAAGGTAACTTCTTCTGCTAAGGTCATTTTAAATTTCTGCTTTCCATTACTGTTATCCTCAATATGTAAGAAGTGAGAATTTTGATAGCTTTTTAGCAATATAACGCAAATACCAACAGCTAATCCCATTCCAATGCCTACTAGAAGATCGGTAAATATTATACCTAAAACAGTAACGATGAATGGAAGAAATTGTTTCCAGCCTTGCTTATACATTACTTTGAAAAGGGCAGGCTTAGCTAGTTTAAATCCAACAATTAGTAAGACAGCAGCTAAAACCGATAGTGGTATCATATTCAATAGATTCGGAATTAATAGAACCGAAATAAGTAGAAAGAATCCATGAATGATGGCTGATTTTTTTGTTTTACCTCCAGATTGAATATTTGCAGAACTTCTCACAATTACTTGAGTAATTGGTAATCCACCAATTAGTCCTGATACAATATTTCCAGTTCCTTGAGCAAGCAACTCTCTATTGGTAGGTGTTACTCTCTTTTCTGGGTCCAATTTGTCTGTTGCTTCAACACATAATAGCGTCTCCAGGCTGGCTACCAATGCAATGGTAAAGGCAGTAACCCATACGGCAGGATTTGTAATTGCTCCAAAATTTGGAGTGCTAAACTGAGCCATAAAAGAAGAAAAGTCGGCAGGTACCGGCACACTCACTAAATGGTCAGAAGTTATTCCATAAGCGGTACCTTTCGTGACGTTGAAATACACAATTCCCAATACTACAGCGACCAAAGGTCCTTGTACAATCTTGAAAACCTTTGATTTTTGTGACAATACTTTATCCCATAAGAGTAAGATGAACAAGCCTACACAGGCTATGATTGTAGGCCCTATGCTTATATTGCTAAACATCACAAAAATCTCAGACAGTGTGTTTTCACCATCCATTTGCTGAAAAGCAAGATTACCTTCTGGTACTGCATCATATCCAAAAAAGTGAGGAATCTGCTTTAAAATTATGATAATACCGATTCCAGTCAACATGCCTTTAATAACAGATGAAGGGAAGTAATATCCAATTACCCCAGCTTTTAAAAGACCAAAAACTACCTGGATTATTCCTCCAAGTACTACTGCTAATAGGAAATTCTCCCAACTACCGAGAGTACTAATAGCAACCAAAACGATGGCAGCTAATCCTGCAGCGGGTCCACTTACTCCGATTTGGGAGCCACTTAAAGAACCAACTACAATTCCACCGACGATTCCAGCGATTAAACCTGAAAAAAGTGGAGCTCCACTGGCTAGAGCAATACCAAGACATAGTGGTAAGGCCACAAAGAAAACCACAATACTGGCTGGGATATCATTTTTGAGACTCGCAAAAAATGAGTCATTAGAATTTGAATTCATTTTAAATATTAATTTTTGAAGTAAAGGTTAGTGTACGCAACCCATCGATTAGACGTAATTGCCGTTGTTTAAAGTAATAGCTATATGAATAATTAAATGAGGTCTGGCGGTGGGACTGGAACGTCCATGAAATGAGTAGAACTCAATGTTAATATATTATTGTTTAGTAGACTCAACTCCGGATCTTCTAATGGATTTTCTTCATGAGTAAAGGAATCCTTTTCAGGTTCATCTTCTGAATTCTCTGAAGTATCTTTTTCTGAGTTACCATTTTCTTGAAAGTCTAATAGATTGGTTTGGATTTCAATAATATCATAGGCCTCTAGTATTGTGACTACAGAGAATATTGATGCTATTATAACCGCTATTGCTATTAATACTTTCATATCGAAGCACAAATGTAAGTTAATATTTCATTTATGACAGTAATGCTGTCATAAAAAATAGCTATATTAACAATAAGTTTACCTTTACTGTCTCAATACAGACCAATGGATATAAAATTCGACCTAAAACACAACCTTTTCAACAGAGACCCTCAAGAATCAGGTTTAGGGAAGCGTATTTTAGGTCATGGCATCATTTTGATCAATGAAATAGGGTTTGAAGCCTTTACTTTCAAGAAGTTAGCCTTAGAAATTGGTTCTGCTGAAAAGTCTATTTATCGATACTTTGAGAATAAACACTTCCTATTATTATTTCTTACTTCATGGTATTGGGAGTGGGTACATTATCTAATAACTATAAATGTTAAGAATATTGATGATCCACATCGTAAGTTGAAGATTGCTATTGACAATCTAGTGATGGCGACCTCTGAAAATCCAATGAATGAGTACATTAATGAAAATCTACTGCACCGAGTTGTTATAAATGAAGGAGGTAAGGCTTATCATATAAATGCCATCGATGAGGAAAATAAGGCAGGCTTATTCTACTCGTACAAGAAATTGGTAAAATCTGTTGCGGATATCATATTAGAAGTGAATCCAAAATTCAATTATAGTTTGAGTCTTTCAAGTAACCTTTTTGAAATGGCCAATAATCAAATCTATTTTGCTGAGCATCTACCAAAGCTTAGCAGTATAAAATCAGGAAAAAAGCAGAATGAAGATTTGATTAAAATGTTGATGTATTTTTCTGAAAGAATTTTGGCTGACTAATCTTCAATTTCAGATTCCTCAATTTATTGATTTATATTGTATGTAAATCAATAATTGATTGAGTACTATAGACGAAATAAAATCTGCCATTAAGAATTATCACGAAATTCTAGCGTGTAAAAAAAGAATACCATTAGTAGAAGAACGCATAGAAAAGGAACTAAGCAATTTAGCTGAAGGTGAGAAGTTGATAGAAAAAGAATTGCAGGATGTCATAAAATTGCAAGGCCCATCCATTAAGTATCTGTTTCACTTAACACTCAGAAACTATAAAGAACAAGTCAAGAAAGAGAATCAAGAATATTTAAAAGCAACCTTAGATTATCAAGAGACTTTTAAGATTGTCGAATTACTCCAATTTGAGCTTGAGGTTTTACAATCCAAAATTGGAAATGAGGATTTTATTAAAAAGGACTTAGATCGCAAACTTCTGAATGTGGAGGCACAGATTCTCAAAGAGCATTCAAGTGAAATGGCGCAGTATAAGACCTTAATTGAAGAATTGAATGCCTTATTGAAAATTCAGATGGAAATTGAAGAGGCTCAGGAAATGGTTTTGATTCTCAAGGATTGCTTTGATCAATTGCTTAATAATTTAGAAATGGCGAAAAAGTATGATGGGTGGGGTGAATTTTATGCTGAAAAGCAATTGGGGAAAAAATTGAAATTGGAATTTATAGATAAGGCCGATAGACAAATCATTCTTCTTGAAAAAACACTTGCATCTGTAAAATCCGAATTATCTGATGTAACTGAAATCAAGGAAATTTTCAATCGATCACAAATTATGATTCGAGGATTCAATGTGCAATACTATGAAAGCTTGATTGATGATTGGTTGCATGATCTTGACTTTTCTAAGACTCTTTCTCTTTCTTTTCAGAGACAAAAAGCAATGGATGGCCTATTGGTATCATTGGAAAAAATGAAGAAAAATATTCAAGAAGAGTTTGAGCTGCACGATCAACAACGCGCTTCATTTTTAGATCGGATCATGAACTCGGGAAGGACTTCAATAAATTGAAATAGGGACCTACTTTACGTTCGTTCCCTATTTCAATTTATAAATAATCGTCAATGATATTTAATTTAAGGTGATCTATAACGCACCAATGTCAACTAAATACTTTGTAATATTCTCTATTCTCCGTTCAACTGTCTGGTCATTGATGCCTTTTAATCGGGGAACTTCAAAATCCATTTTTTGGTCTCCGACTGGACTTGGTGCCTCCGGGTCTTTCATTTTTCCATAAGTACATACTGCAATTACTACATTATCAGACTCTTTTTTATCATTCTGAAATAAATTGAACCATCCTATTTGTTCTTGGTGTTCATTGAATATGTCATAAACGTATGTGTAATCAGTACGCACCCTCATTTTATAGGTGCATAGTGTTTTATATTCTTCTTTTATTCTGTCTTCTGAAATATTTAAGAACCCAGATTCTCTTTTTACAAGTGGTCCATGATATCTGACAGATTGTTCGTTGACAGAATCTCTTCTGGCGCTTATCTCTTCATATCTTTCTACCTCTAAAGCAATTTCATTATCTAACAAAAGTTCTGCAAACTCTTGAAGGACGTTTTCATTGAAAACTTGGGTCTTGTATAGGTCCGTTTTTTTTAAGAGGTAGTTAATTTGATGCTTGAAGTTTGGAATATTTACATTCCGCACTAATATGGACTTATTTAATTGTGTGGCTTTTAAAATATGTCCCTCATAAGCTAGTCTTGGAGAAAGTTCATGTGGTAATTGGTTGTAGTAAACTGCAGTATCTTTTAAGGTAAAAATTAAATTGCCTTCGGCATCTTTCATTTGAAAATTTCTTTTTTCCTTTTTATTCGCTCTTTCATTTTCAAGTATCACATAGGCCAAATCTTTATCAATGAAAACTTCTCCTTTTTTATATTTTACATTTTGGCCAAAAAGGTTGAAGGTAAAGAAGAGTAAAAGTATGGTAGGTAAATAACTTTGGGTATTAAAATTCATTTCTATTCTGTTCTAACTTTTAAAATAATTCGTCGTACAGATTGTATAAGGCATAGAAGTTGAAAGTGTGACATTTTACTTGCAGTAATCCTAGCAAACTTGTAGGTCTTTAGGTTACAATGCGTACATTTTTTAATTACATTTGCAGCCAAATCTAGAGAAATGATTAGAGTAGAAAATTTAACACTACAATTTGGTCGAAGAATTTTGTTTGATGAAGCAAATGTATTTTTTGCACCAGGCAATTGTTATGGTGTCATTGGAGCAAATGGAGCAGGGAAGTCAACCTTTTTAAAAATTCTTACAGGTGTTAAGGATGCCAATAAAGGGACGGTTCACATCGAGCCTGGAAAGCGTTTGGCAGTTTTGAAACAAGAGCATTTTGAATATGATGAAGTTACGGTTTTAAATACTGTAATGATGGGGCACACCAAGCTGTGGTCTATCATGCAGGAGAAAGATGCGATCTATGCCAAGCCAGATTTCTCTGAGGAGGATGGAATAAAAGCCTCTGAACTTGAGGAGGTTTTTGCAGAGATGGATGGATGGAGTGCAGAGCCAGAAGCTGCTTCGCTATTAAGTGGAATAGGAGTTGTTGAAAGTGACCACAATAAATTAATGAAGGATATGAACGGTAACCAAAAAGTGAGGGTGTTATTAGCTCAAGCTTTGTTTGGTAACCCTGACATTTTAGTCCTAGATGAGCCGACCAACGACTTGGATATTGAAACCGTTTCATGGTTGGAAGATTTTCTTTTAGATTTTAAGAATACAGTCATCGTAGTTTCTCATGATAGACACTTCTTGGATACCGTCTGTACGCATACCGTTGATATAGATTTTGCCAAGATCAATACGTACACTGGAAACTATTCTTTCTGGTATGAGTCTTCTCAGTTGGCTTTAAAACAAAAATTAGCACAGAATAAAAAGATGGAAGATAAGCGAGCGGAGATGCAAGCTTTCATCGATCGATTTAGTGCCAATGCATCAAAGTCAAAACAGGCTACCTCGCGAAGAAAAATGCTTGAAAAGTTGAATATCGAAGAAATCAAGCCTTCTTCTAGAAAGTATCCAGGTATTATTTTCGACCAGGTAAGAGAGGCAGGAGATCAGATTCTCTCCGTGAAAGGCTTGTCCTATAGTTTAGATGGTAGGCCTCTTTTAAAAGATGTTGACTTTACCATTAATAAAGGCGATAAAATATCCATCATTTCTAAAGACAGTTTAGCAACAACTGCTTTCTATGAGATTTTGGATGGGAGTCTGAAAGCTGACTCTGGCGATTTTGAATTTGGTCAAACCATCACTACCTCTTACTTGCCTACAGACAATGAGGCATTCTTCAATGATGAACCAATGAGTCTGATGGATTGGCTCAGGCAATATGCTAAAATCAAGGATGAACAGTACATCAGAGGATTCTTAGGTAAGATGTTGTTCTCAGGTGATGAAGTTCATAAAATGTCAAATGTGCTTTCAGGAGGAGAGAAGGTTAGATGTATGGTGTCAAGGATGATGATGAAGGAAGCGAATGTTCTTCTAATTGATGAACCGACGAATCACCTTGACCTAGAAAGTATTACTGCTTTTAACAATGCTTTGATTAATTTTAAAGGAACAGTCATTTTCACATCTCACGATCATCAATTTACCCAAACCGTTGCTAATCGAATCATTGAGTTGACCCCATCAGGAATAATTGATCAGTTGAAGACTTTGGATGAATATCTTGCGGATCCAAAAATTAAAGAGACTCGTAAGGAAATGTATGAAGGTCATTTAGTAGGATAGTTAATGACTAGATAGGCCAAGTAATAACCTTTTGTTTAACTTAAGTGTAACAGAAATTGTAGTGTAACCACTTAACTTTACTAGTGTTTATTAAATCCGTGCAACTATGTTACTGTATCCAAAACTACAAGTTTCTTCTTCCTTTCAAACTTTTTTCAAACAGGCTATATTATTTCTTTTCCTCTTATTTTCCTTTGGATTAACTGGACAAGAAATAACGGTGACAGTTTCGGATCAGGTAATTCGTAAGATTGAAAAAATGGATTTAAGTTTTTCGATCATAGAACCTAGTACTTTAGATTCAGATAGTTATACGCATGTGACGAATAATAAAAATAGTGAGATGATTCTTGCTGAACTAGATGCAGCTGGATTGAGGTATGATTTTGTGATTAGTGAGATGGATAGTATTCATAGAATGCATCCCATTAAGCGAAAGAATGTTTCTGAGGTGAGAAAAACATTACATTATAAAATTTCATTACATAGTCTTACTAAGATTCATAAATTCTCTCATATTAAATCGGAGGCAACAAATTTGCTAATTACAGACTTTCAAATTATTGATGACCAAGAGGAAAATCGAATGCAACAAATTGTCAAAGATTTGCATCAAAAAGCTAAGGCTGAAGCAGATATAATTGCAGCCGCCTTGAATAAAAAAGTAGGGAAAATTTTAAGGACCAAGCAAATGGGTAAGGTTAGTACCATAGATGCGGCGAGGACTGCAATGACGATGCCTTCACCTAAAGATGTTACCTATTTAAGCTTTGAAATCACTTTTGAAGCTTTGGATAATTAATACATGCGATATTTTATAAACCTGGGTTACGACGGCAGTCAGTATAGTGGATGGCAAAGACAAAAAAATACCCAAGACACCATTCAAGAAATTATTGAGGATAAGCTTTCGCAAATTTTTAAAACTCCTACGACAGTCTATGGTTGTGGGAGAACAGATGCTGGAGTCCATGCCAGTCAATACGTGATGCAGGTTAACTTAGAGCAGGCTCCTGATTTCGACTTTAAGTTTCGATTAAATAAAAATCTTCCAGACGATATTGCTGTTTTTGAAATATTCAAAGTAGAAGATGATCAGAATTGTAGGTATAATGCGGTAGCACGGACTTATGATTATTTCATTCATTGGAAGAAAGATCCAGTGCTCATGCGCTATAGTTCTTTTTATCAAGATCTATCTTTAGATTATGATATTATGGAGGCAGCAACACAATTGATTTTAAAAACAAGAGATTTTAGAGCTATTTGTAAGCAGCCAGATTTGTATGACAATACGACTTGTAAAATAACGAATTGTGAATTATTTATCAATGAAGAACAAGGGCGTCTTCGATTTACAATTACAAGTAATCGTTTTTTGCGAGGGATGATTCGCATTCTCATTTTTTTCTTATTAAAATTAGGGACCGGTAAATTAAGTCTTCAAGAATTTAAAGACATCTTGAATCAGAAAGTAGAATTTAAAGACAAGCAACCAGCACTTCCTAATGGTTTGTTTTTAAGTAAGGTAGAATATCCTTTTTTAAATTTGAGCGATTCACATCAATTGATCGAGATGTTGAAGCAAGGATTGGATTAATCTTTAGATTCAAATAAATTCCTTCATTTCATCTAATTATCTATTACCTTTAAATTCTACTGGGATTGTGGATTTTTAAACTTCTTAAATTAGTGTATGAAAATCTTTTCAAATGTAGTATTGTTTTGCCTGGCTTCACTTTTGATGTTTAATGCTTGCGGCAACAATGGCATGCTGGACCAAGACAGAGAGATTTGCAACAATAATATTGACGATGATGGAGATGGATTGATTGATTGTGGTGATGAGGATTGTGTTGGTGCTTTCAATTGTTTGACTGCTTCTGAGATTTGTGATAACAAAATTGATGATAATGGAGATGGTTTGGTTGATTGTGATGATGAAGATTGCGCTAATTTTCAAGATTGTGATCCTAATCTAGGTTGGATTGAAATTTCTAATTTTGATGGTTCAATTGAGGACTTTATGGTCATTGAGGATCAAATGTTTGTTGTTGGTGAATTTACTGAAAGAGAAAATTCAATTTGTATTTGGTCCACAATTTTAACCAACAATTCGTTCGATGATAACACCAACTCACTTGGAGGTTCAGGAATTCGCGAATTAACCTTTTTTGATGATCAAGTATATGGAGTAGGATCTTTCTTTTCTAATGGAAGTGGAGGAGTGGTCATATGGAATGGAACTAGCTGGGATGTTACTGGACCTTCCGGTGTCAATAAGAGACACAGTAGTATTTATACAGATGAAACAACCTTGTATATTGGTAGTGAGCAAGGGATTGTCAGTAGTAAAACTAAAAATTCTGACTTTGAACAATTTCCTGCCTCGTTGGGTGAAAATATCGTATATTCTATACTAGAGCACAATGGTACATTGGTCGTCGCTGGAGCCTTCGTGGATGCAGTCGCATATTGGGATGGTGGAAGTTGGCAAGCACTTGGAGGAGGCGCGAATAATACTATTTATAAATTGATTGAATTTCAAGGTCAATTAATTGCTGCGGGTAATTTTAGAGAGATTGGAGGCAAAGATATATTTGGAATAGCAGCTTGGGATGGTACAAGTTGGTCAAGTCTTGATGGAAGTGTTATTGGGATTTATGATAGTATAAGAGACATGCTTGTATATGAAGACGAACTTTACGTCGCTGGAAATTTTGATGTGATTGGAGATGTAGATGTCAAGCACCTTGCCAAGTGGAATGGCAGTGAATGGAGTAGTTTAGGTAATGACTTTGATGATTTAATCACTTGCATAGGAGTTTATAATGACAGACTTTACGCAGCTACATCTGGGTTTCCTGCTACTTATCTTTATAGATTGAATTTGTAATAAAATTAAGAGTAAATACAAGATTTGGGTGTTGCTAAATTAATTGGCTACCGAAAAGATATTGATAGTTATAAAAAATAAGAAAGAATGAACATAGCTCAGACCGGTGTAATCCTGTATACACGAGAGTATCAGAAGACACTTGATTTTTATCAGACCATATTTAAACTGAAAACTTTATATCGAAAACCAACGCTGACTTGTTTTAATTTCCATGGATCTTACTTAATGATTGAGCAGGATGAAGAAGTAAATCTAAATCAAGGAGATCCAAAAGGGCGTGATAAATTCTGTGTTCGTTTTAATGTTCCTGATGTGAGAGAGGCATGCAAAAGTTTGGAGAAACATAAGGTGGCATTTAGTTATTATGAGCATGATTGGGGGACCATTGCGCAGTTCAGAGATCCCGATGGTAATCTTGTGGGTATCCGTTCTTCAAAAGAACATGAAGAAGATCTCAGTTCTAATAATTAAACCTATTAACAATGATTCAATACGAAATCGAAAATGATCTGGATGTTCATGAGTTTAGATCGGTATTGATAAATTCAACCTTAGGAGAACGGAGACCAATTGATGACATTGACCGCTTAAAGGATATGTTGCTAAATTGTCAATTGATTATAACGGCTAGGAATGGAGAACAACTCGTTGGTGTCGCTCGATCAATTTCTGACTTCAGCTATTGCACTTATCTTTCTGACTTAGCAGTAGATTTAAAGTATCAGAAACAAGGAATTGGTAAGGAACTCATAAGGCAGACTAAGCTACATACTGGGAAAGCATTACTTCTTCTCTTGTCAGCACCAGCTGCTAAAGATTATTATCCAAGGGTAGGGATGTCCAAGCATCCAGAATGTTTTTATATCAGGGATGCTGAAGAATTGACCTAAACTATGATTCATTATTCTTTTGGTGCAACAAAATTGATATTAATTAGATACTTCAAATAAATCAAACCCCGTATGAAGTATTTATATCTTAGTCTGGTTATCCTTTTCTCCATTAGTTGTGCCACCGATTCTCCTGAAGAAATTGAGGCTGTTTCAATAGTTTGCGAAAGTAATCCTATTCAATTTTCAATTGATGTTAATGGAATTTCAATGACTGCTGATAGCGCTTGGTTGGTTTTTCACACGGACCCTGAATCTGTGGGTCTTCAAGAAGATTTTCCAGCGATTATCAAATGGGAATATCCTGGATATCCAGAATGGAATGGCGCTAATAGTTTTACATTCATTTATAATACTTCCAGCATTGAATCTGGTACCACTTATTTGGCAAGTCAAATAATTGGTGTTGTGCAATTCGACGGTTCTGATGGTGAAATGTTTCAAGGCTTGGGAGATGAGGCAGTTTCAGTGACTGTTGATGAATACAATTCTGACAGCGGTTACATTTGCGGAAGCTTTGAAGGCAAAGCACTGTTTACTGATTATCAAGTGGTTGACCTTATGGGTAGTTTCAAAGGAGTCTTAAATCCTTAATTGCTTTAGAAAAAATATTTTCTTCACGAATTGTAATCTTGTTTTAGAGCTAGCCCATTTTATAAAATGGGCTTAGTTATTCATTATATTGTTTTTATAATTTCATAAAGATTTTTAAAATACCTATTATGGAGTTCTTGGTACTTTGGAAATTCGAAATGTAAAAAATTAATGGGTAAATTAAAATTAGAGCAAGATCCGAGAATGAAAGAAAAGTATCGTTCTTATCCGCCTAAGGTCAGGAAAAAGATTAAAATGTTGAGGCAATTAATTCTAGACGTTGCTGAGGAAAATGAAGAGGTTAATGCATTAGAAGAAACATTGAAGTGGGGAGAGCCTAGTTTTTTAGCCAAAAAAGGATCAACCATTCGGATTGATTGGAAAACAAAAACGCCGGATCAATATGCCATGTATTTTAAATGCACCAGGTTAATACATTTAAGGAAGTATACGGGGATACTTTTAAATATGAGACAACGCGTGCTATCTTATTTAACCTTGAAGATGAAGTGCCAGAAAAGGAATTAAAGGAGTGTATAGAAATGGCATTAAATTATCATAACTTGAAGCACCTTCCTCAATTGGGAAAGTCTTAGTTTGAAATTGAAATAATATGAAATCCATCGTTACTTTAATTTTTGGTAGTATCTTTTTTTTGATAATTGCTATGGTCTTTTTCTTAGTTTGGGTTTATAGGAAATCTACAAAACCTAAAAGCGCAGAGTTTACTGAAGAAGAGCAAGGACAGATGTATGAAAAAGTACAAAGAATGAAAAGTGATTTAATAGATTGGGGGATTAGAGATTCTACATCAATTACCTCATCTATGAATTATAAGTACAAGAAGGGTTTTGCAAACCATCTCACCGGAAAAATATTATCAAAAAATAATGAGCCATTGGTTGCTTTTGATCGTGTCGAGCGTGGTTTTAAGGCCAATGGATATATGTTTGCCTCCACGACAAATTTTGATATTTTTTATGACATCAGAGTCGATGAATTTACAATAACTTATAACAATAAAATTTTAGGAGACATAGATAAAGAAGGAAACATTTATGATGCTTCAAATATTAGAATTGGTCATGCCTTACATCCAGTAAAGTTGGCAGCTAATATCGGACCTATTAGAAAACGTGCGGGCGAAAACAGTTTTCCATTAGAGCTGAATGGACGTATACTAGCAACCATTCAGGTCGCTCCAAATCATTCAGATAAACAACATGCTGAATCCGCAAGTTTAAATAATGAAAATGCCTATGGAGAGAATGTAATAACTCTTCATGATGTGCCGACTGAAAATGAACAAAAATGGTTGAATTCATTGGCTATTTTAGAAACGGCATTTCATGGTCATTGGTTAATTTAAATTGTATTCTATGTCAGAGAGAAAATTTATGTCTCGGTGTATTGAGTTAGGGAAGATGGCGCTTGCGCAAATGGAGTCTCCAGTTGGTTCAATTTTAGTTTTTGAAAATGAAATAATTGGAGAAGGCATAGAAGCAGTTCATACGGATGATGATGCCACTCATCACGCAGAAATACTTGCGGTGAAAGATGCAATAGCGAAGGGGCATAAGTCTAAATTGTCTGAATCAATCATGTACACAACACATGAGCCGTGCATTATGTGCTCGTATGTTATCCGCACACATAAGATACCGAAAATTATTTTTGGGATGAAGATTGATCATATTGGCGGAGCACAGTATGGAGTGCTTCAGACAGAAAATGTACCATATTGGGGTAAAGCGCCAGAATCTATTCAAAGCGAGTTTAAGGAAGAATGTGTTGCTTTGCATCATACGTATTTAGAGATGAAGAGTAGTAAGTAATTCATCTTTTCATTTCTTTTTTTTTAGAAATGATTTCCTTCTAGTCTCCATAAACATCAGCAGAAAGTTGTCTTAGATCTAGCTCAAGACAAACCTATTGATTTTTGAAAACAGAATCTAAGTAGTAGTGGCCTTTAGTTATTCATAGGAGTAACCAAACCTAATCACCATGAAACTATTACCGATATTCATTTCATCCATTCTTTTGCTTTTATCATCTAATGTATTTGGGCAACCGCAAATCGATACCATAACTCAAAATCAATTAGAGATCAAAGGTTTGATCACCGATTCTCTGAGTGGTACACCAATGATTTATGCTACTGTTATTTTACGCAAGGGAGGAAAGATTTTGAATGGAACTGAAACTGATTTAGATGGTCGATATTCATTTTATGTCAATGAATTTGGAATCTATAATATTGAGGTGAGATATGTTGGATATCGCACCAAATTTGTGTCAAACATTGCCTTGAGCGAAGGAAATTGCTCGATCGTTGAGATACTCTTAAGTGAAGAGGGGAGTTGTCATTTGGAAGAGGTTATGATAATTGCTTGTGAGATTCCATTAATTTCTAACCATTCTAGGTTCAGGAAAACCTCCAATAAAAATATACGTGGTGTCCGTAGTCCTAATTCTTATACTTCTGAGAAAAGGAGCCAGTACGGCTTAGAAAATTTTAATGCCGAAGAATACAGCTACATTATTGAAAATGATTTTATAAATCCTGTCGATGAAGCCTTATCTACTTTTTCAATTGATGTTGATCGGGCTTCCTATAGTAATGTGCGACGAATGATCAATGAAAATAATCTGCCCCCAGAAGATGCCGTTCGTGTTGAGGAGATGGTTAATTATTTTCAATACGACTATGCAGAACCAAGTAGTGATCAAGTCTTCTCTGTAGAACATCACCTAATGCCATGTCCATGGAATTCCCAAAATCAGATTTTACATCTGGGGATACAAGGTAAAAAAATTGAGAAAGCAAACTTACCTCCATCTAATTTGGTTTTTTTAATTGATGTATCTGGCAGCATGGATGCACCGAATAAATTGGAGCTTGTGAAATCTTCTCTTTCATTACTTGTCGATAATCTCCGAGCAGAAGATCAAATTGCAATGGTAGTATATGCTGGATCAGCTGGTCTTGTTCTTGAGTCAACTTCTGGTGTACACAAAAACTTGATTAAAAACGCCATTCAGGATTTAAGTGCTGGGGGCTCTACAGCTGGAGGAGCTGGAATTAACTTAGCCTACATGATTGCAGAAAAAAACTTTAAACCAGACGGAAATAACAGAGTGATTCTTGCTACCGATGGTGATTTCAATATTGGTAGCAGCGATGAAGGAAGTCTAATACGACTAATAGAAGAAAAGCGTGATAAAAATATATTTCTATCGGTTTTAGGTTTTGGGGTAGGGAATTACAAGGATAATAAGATGCAGAAACTTGCAGATTTTGGAAATGGCAATCATTCATATATTGATGGTCTTGGTGAAGCCAAGAAGACCTTGATTGATGAATTCGGAAGTACCTTATATACAATTGCCAAGGATGTAAAGATTCAGATTGAATTTAATCCTGAATTTGTAGGCGCTTATAAATTGATTGGTTACGAAAATAGGCTTTTGGATAAGCGAGATTTCAATAATGATAAAAAGGATGCCGGTGAATTAGGCGCTGGGCACAGTGTCACAGTATTCTATGAAATTATACCTTCAGCAAATAATAAAAAAGGGAAGCCAAAGGTGGACCTTTTAAAATATCAATCTATTTCCCAGACTGAAAATAAATCGGAGTTTGCCACCTTCAAGATCAGATATAAAAAGCCGAAGAGTGTCAAAAGCCAAAAGCTTGAATGGGTTATATCTCCTTCTCCTTCAAGGGAGATATCGGATGATGTCCAGTTTGGACTTTGTGTTGCAGAGTTTGGTCTCCAATTAAGAAATTCGACGGTAGTTATTCGAAGAGATTATCAAGATTTGCTAGAAATAGCTAAACCCCTGGTAGGACTTGTTGAAGATGGATATCGTTCTGAATTTATAAACCTGGTTGAAAAAGTAATTGCCATCCAGAAGGAATCTGAAGATTGATATTTATGATAGTATTTCCAAGGAGCGCCATGAGAATGTAGATTTGAATTTAAGTTATGGCTCCTTGGTTTTTTAATCTTCTTCTGGAACTACAATATCTTGAATGTTTATATGAGATTCGATTTCTTGTTCAAGAAATTTTGCTTTCGAAGCTGATGATGCGGTGGTGAGTTTGATATGTTTTTGTCCTTCTCCTTCATCTACAATCATCATGATATTCCATATTCCGATATCTGCCCTTTTTTTAATATAAATCTGATCAATGTCTCTCGTGTAGTAACTCTTATCTCTTATGAATTTTCTTGGCTTCCGCTGGACAAGAAGTTCTTTATCATCTATTGTAATATAAATTCGATGTTTTGCTTTATGCCATAGAGCATATATAATGCCTAACACTATTGGTATAATTGTAAAAAGAAGTAATGGCATAAGAATCTGCTCTTCTACAGCTATGATGATTCCTGGCATCATAAATAATGAACCTAAAATTAGAATAATCCATTCAAGCCATACAGGTGGTTGATTGTAAGATATCTCCAGCTCATCCTTGTAATAAAACATCTCAATCCCTTCAGGTCTTAGGATTTCTTGCTTAATTTTTTGAGAAGTAGTACTTAAACCTTTAAGTTGATCTTCTATGGAGAATACGCCTTGACATGAATTGCATTTTCCAATCTTGTCATGAATATTGACCTCTTCTGTCGGCACATCTTCATTGCAGTTAGGACAACAAATCTGAGTGTAGCTTTTAGGTAAATCGACCCGCTCATGAATGTCTTCTAAGAATGGATCTTTATGCGGTTGTTTATATTTCTCTAATGGCTCCATATGATACAAGATAACAGGATTTCTTAAAAAAGTATTCAATCCTACCTAGCTAACGTCCTTTACCGGAGTATCTACTATGTTCAGGTGCGCTTCAATTTCTTGTTCTATGAACTTTGCTTTGGTTGCGGATTCGGTAGTAGCAATCACAACATGTTTCTGGCCTTCACCTTCATCAATAATCATCTTCACTTGCCAATTTCCTAAATTGTGTGTGTATAATTGAATAATATCCTTGCAGGCGTATTCTTTATCTTTTATAAATTTCTTTGGTCTATGCTGGATGGTAAGGTAATCCTTGTTGGCAGAAATATAAAGTCGGTGTTTATTTTTTCTTATCCTTGAATAAATGTAGCCCAATGATGCGGGGATGAGAAATAGTAATATGATTGGCCAGATGGATTTATCAACCAATGATCTTCCAAGGCCAATAATATAAAGTGGTAAACTCAAGGCAAAAAATACCGCTTCTATCCAGACAACTGGCTGCTTAAATGATAATTCTAATTCATCTTTAAAATAAAACATCTCAATACCTTCTGGACGAATAATTTCTTGCTTACTCGTTGGTTTGGGATTTTTGAATTGTTTTAATTGGTCACCAAAGGGGAATACCACATGACAAGTTCCACACTTACCTATTTTTTCTTGGATGTTTATTTCCTCCGAAGAAAGTTCTGAATCACATTTTGGACAGCAAATTTGGGTGTAGTTCTTCGATAACTCAACTCTTTCATTGATCGCAGTGAGCAATGGATCTTTGTGGGCTTCTTTATATTCTTCAAAAGGTTCCATGATTATAAATACAATATAATAGGAATTTTTACGAGAAGCTAGAATTTAATAAGATTGTGTTGTCGGATTTTAGATTACTCTAGATACCTTATTCGAAATTTATAGAAGGTCAAGAAAGCAAGACACAGCTTTTAGAATTTCTTTTAATTTTCTTCTGGAACTTCTACATCTTGAATATCAAGGTAAGCTTCAATTTCTTGCTCCAAATATTTAGCTTTTGATGCAGAATTCATACTTGTGAGTTTAACATGCTTTTGACCTTGACCTTCGTCAACAATCATAAATAGAAACCAAACTGCATTGTCACTTCGGGCCTTGACATATAACTGATCAATGTCTTTAATGTGATAACTTTTGTCAACAATAAATTTTCTTGGGCGCCATAAGATGTTTAAATATTGATCATCAATTTCTAGGATAACCTTGTGTTTTTCTTTTCGTCTCAGATAATATAAATAATGCAGAACGCTAAAGCCAACGGTGAGAGCTAAAAAAGGAATAAAGCTTTTTAATTCAAACGATGCTCCGATGCCTGCAATGAATGCAATCATATAAGCAAAAATAAATGGCCACTCGATGGGCGCCATAGGTTGGTCGAAATATGCTGTGAAATTATCATGGTAGTGAAATAATTCTATTCCCTCTGGCCTCAGAATTTCTTGTTTGATTTTTTGCGGCGCTTTATGCAAATCTCTGAGGTCATCTTCAATTGAAAATACAGCATTGCAAGAATTGCATTTTCCTAAATTTTTGTCAAGGTTTAGATTTTCTGTAGGAAGTTCAGTTGAACAGTTAGGGCAACTTAATATTTTAAAGGTTTTAGGAAGCTCGACTCGATCTTCTGCGTAATCCTTGTGTAGCTTTTTATATGCTCCTTTATATTCTTCCATTCTCAAACAAAGTTAAAAAGTTGTAGGAATAGATTTACAATGACTTAGTTTATATTTAAGTAAAGTCGTTGTGAGTACTTTTCTAATTTCAATATACTTGAAGTTATTTTTTTAATAAGTCATAATTCTTAAACGATCCAATTCGACGCCCACCCAGTAAATGCTCTTCAATGAAGCTTAAGATGCGATACTTCAATTTGTCATGTTTTCGTTTATCGCGATCTGGGTTTAATTCCTTAGAAGAATAATTTAATTGATCTGCCCAATCAAAAGCGGCCAGTTTCCGATCCATGACCTTTGGGTGCGTGCCTGTAAATTTTTTAGCACGACTCATTGGACCGTAATCATAATTCTTAACTTTCTTATCATACACCTCACTGGCTTTCTCCACACCCATGTGTATCGTATCTAGTGATTTCGATTTTCTCTGCATGAAGTCGGGAGGACGCACCCAACCATAATGATAAACATAGGCATCGACCGTTGCCACTTTCAATTTATGGGTTCCGACTTGTTGCCGATAATTGACATAATCAAAATCAGGAATGCGTCGGAACGATTGTGCTGATTCCCATGAATGGATCTCAGGTCTATTTCTTACAATTCTGATTTCGTTTTGGTACCAACCATGGGCGGTGTGATGATGATCATAATCTCCCCAAAAATGTAAGTATTTGAAAAGTAAGCCTTCGACTTCTGCATCTTGCAACAACTCTTTGCAGCGTGCTTTTATAATCGGTAGATATTTTTCATGAATGACCTCATCTGCCTGCAGATAGAATAACCAATCACCAGTACAAGCTTCTTTTGCTAGATCTGTCTGATGAGCGTTCTCAGTCCCATTTGGGTATTTTTTTAAATCCCAAACGGTATCTATAATTCTGACCTTGTCTGAATTTAGAGACAATATTTCTGCGCGGGTATTGTCATCTTCATCACAGTCCCCAAGGGCAACTACGAATTCATCAACAATTGGAAGAATCGATGCTATGGCTTCACGGATGGGGTAGTAAAGCTTGGTCGCATTTTTGACCATTGTGAAACCACTAATCTTCATTGGCTAGTTCCTAATGTTTGAGGCAAGCTTCAATTCAACTTGTTTGACGCCTTCCTTGCGTCTCACTTTTAAAATGATTTCATCTCCAATCTTAAAATTCTCTAGTGCGAGAATGAGATCATTGTTTGACTCTATTTTGTAATTGTCAATTTGGATTATCAAATCTCCAGGAATAAACATACCTGTTGATCCTCTTTGTACGCCCCTTAAGCCAGCCTTTGAAGCAGGTGAATTTGGGGCTACGTCCATAATCATTGACCCTTTGCTATTGTGTGATTGTTGAGAAACTAATTCTATGCCTATTACTGGTCGTCGTACTTCTCCGTATTTGATTAGATCAGGGACAACGAATCTCACAACATCAATAGGAATCGAAAAGCCTATTCCAGCTGAAGCTCCTGAAGGACTATATATTGCCGTATTAACTCCTATAACTCTGCCGGAACTATCCAGCAATGGTCCTCCCGAATTTCCCGGATTAATGGCAGCATCAGTCTGAATTACATCCATGATTTTTCGACCGTTTTCCGCATCAATTTCTCTGCCGAGTGCAGAGATAATTCCTGTGGTCAAACTTTGATCAAGACCAAAAGGGTTTCCAATGGCAAACACAGATTGTCCAACTCTTAAATCATTTGATCGTCCGGCTGGGAGTGGTTTAATTTTTCTGCCTGGTGTGATAATTCTCAACACTGCAAGATCTTTGTTTGGTTCTACCCCTACAACACTTGCTTCATATGAGGTTTGATCTGCCAAGGTTACCGTCACACGATTACCTCCTTGAATCACATGATAGTTGGTCACAATGTGCCCATCAGCATCCCATAGAAATCCAGTACCTGATCCTTTTGGTATTTCAAATACATTCATACTCCATCGATCTTGCTGGTAAGTACTTGTTGTAATAAATACTACCGATGGTGCTGATCTGTCAAATAAAGCAATCGTGGCTTCTTCCTGATTGCTAAAAGCCGCTGCTATATCCGAAAAGCCTTCTTCTTCCGCTGTGTAATCTGATTTATCCTCTTCAGCTTCCCCTGATGCATCCGTTGAATTATCAACCTCTCCTTTAAGTAAAACTCTTTGCAGATTATTGTCTGGATTCTCAGAGTATTCTTTAGAATTATTCCCTAAATAGAAACCAGCGCCTACCAATAAAATGGCAATGATGATCGTACTAATTTTCATAGTTCTTGTATACTTTTTAATTCTTATTTGCTGTCTTTGTATAAGTCATTTAGGAGGGTCTTCACAAAGGTCTCTCCATTGATAAAACCTCCTCCCCAATCTTCATATCCTTCTGTCAAACTTTCGATGTTCAAATCCTCGACCGTACTTTCAGATGTACTAACGTTTCTTACTCGGTCGTTCATTGTATTCAACATTGCAAAATATCTTCTAAGGTCTTCTATACTTGCTAGGCTACCATGACCTGGGATTATTTTTGTTTCTTCATCGCAGATCATAATTGCTTTTTCAACAGCGGTAATGGCACCCGCTACAGATCCTCCAAGAGCTGTGTCGATGAATGGAAATCTATCCTTAAAAAAGCAATCTCCCATATGAAGGACATTCGCCTTTGGAAAATAGATGAAACTATCTCCGTCTGTATGAGCATTATGCACGTGAAACAGATGAAGACTCTCACCATTGATGTGTAGATTCATTTCATCATTAAATGTGATGGTAGGCCACGCCATTTCTGGAGCAGGTGGTGTTGTACCTCTAAATGGTCGCACGTTTTCTGTTGTTAGTCTTTCTCTGACCTTATTATGTGCAACAATTGTCGTTCCGTCTTTTCCAAAATTTTCATTTCCGCCTGTATGGTCCCCATGCCAGTGTGTGTTTACTAAATAAACGATACTGCTGTCTGATAACTCTTGAATGGCTGCCTTAATTTTTTCAGAGAGCGGAGCAAATTGACTATCAATCATCAAAGTGCCATCTGGTCCAGTAAATACACCAATATTACCACCAGCACCTTCTAGCATGTAAATTTGGTCACTGACCATCTGTGCCTTGATTTCAACCTCATCCCATTTCTGTGAATAAACATTCGCGTAAGTGCAAATGATAAGAATGAGTGTAATTATATTTTTCATCTATTTATTATTAAATATACTATTTGCAAATAGGGTTGCGCCACCATACCAGATTCCTCTGAAATTAGGATTATCCACCAGCATGATGATGGTTCCATTTCCATATCTTTTTCTCATAACTGAGGCTGAGCCGCCGGCTTTAAATAAATTTTCTTTTGAAGAATAGCCACTATATAACGGATCGGCAGTATACTTAGCTACTACTTCAATTTCATTAAGTCCATTTGATTGATACCATTGAGTACCTTTTTTAAACATGGCTAATTCTGAATCTGGATAGCCATAAAAGAGTGGGTCTTCCATGTCAACCTCACTTAGGAAAATACTTCCTCCGATCACTTGACCTCCACCTTTTAAATCTTCCTTTCCCTTCATGGCTTCTCTTTCAATTAATTGAACCATTTCAAATTTAGTCAAACTATTAAGTGCACGTCGCATCGCAATTAAGTTACCCCCGTTTAAAACCCATTTTCTTAGTTGGCTTATTTCTTCCTCATCGAGATTATAGTTGCCATCTGGCATGATCAAGGTTGTATATCTAGATAAGTCAATTTTGCTTAAGAACTCTAATTCAAGTCTTGAGGTCGGGATGCTCCATCGTTGGTCCAACTGAAACCAAGTGTCTCCAGCTTCATATGAATTTACGCCATCACCGACCAAGATTCCAATCTCTTTTTTTGTTCCTTGAAATACCTTCCATCCTTCATCAATGAAGTTATCTGAGGCAAAGGCTTGTCGGTCTAGGCGATCAATTTTTAAATCATCAAGCATCTGATGCAGATTGTCAGGAAAGTCTCCATCTTTCAACAAGATACTTCCAGCAGGAATCATTTGACCACCTACTTCCATATCGTTACTCGCAAGTGAATGCGGGATTCCTTGCTGTTCCAATTTATATTTTAATGCTGGTGCCATATAATGACTCCACGATACAATCCATGAGCTAGGACTGTCTATCTCTTTGCTTTGATCTATGACTGCCTTGTAGTTGGTCAGCTTTATCGGTCGCATATCCTCCTCAGCCATTCGAGCAAATTTACCGTCGAAAGCCATGGGGAAATTCCATGTAGACACATCATAAAAAATGCTGTCTTTGAATGTTGTCAATGGTTCGAATATGCTTTTGATTAAAGTATATTGTTTTTGTTGAACTGGTACGATGATGCTATTCTCTGCAGTGTATTCGTGACCATCGTAGGTGTAATTTTCCTTCGATTTTTTAGTTTCAATTTTGTGACGATTTAGAATGTCAACAAACCGATCTCGTTTCCACTTATCTGGTTGGTCAAAAATATAAGCCTGTACTGGATCACTTTTTGATTCTTCGTACCGTTCCTTGAAAAATTCCTCTTTGTATTTTATCAATTCTGGTCTCAACTTTAGCATGGCTCTGTAAGTAGATAAAGAAGTAACCACTTGATTTCTGACAGCAAATGGAAAGCTGAGTAATCCATTATTGGTTTCTTGGTGAATCCCTTCAGAAGTTGCCTGTTCGAATAAAATTCCGACACAGCCTTGACCATCAGGATAAGTCGATCCTTTGCCGTAATAGAAATCATCAAATCGCTCCTTGGTAAAATAATCAGAACCAATAGAATCTAAAGCTGATGCGTGATACTCTCCAATACGTTCCGTTAGATCTTGATTAATCTGTGGGGTCAATGGGTTGGTTCGACTCGGGACACCGGGTTGAAAAAAGAAACTGGCATGCTTTCCCATTTCATGATGATCGGTTAATACATTTGGATTCCAGTTTTGAAATATCTCTATTCTAGCTCTACTTTCTGGATGAGTCAAAAGCAACCAATCTCTATTTAAGTCAAACCAATAATGATTGGTACGGCCGGTAGGCCAGGGTTCATTATGAGAAATGTCTTCAGGGTCAGTCACATGCATTTTATCTTGATTGGAATTAACCCAGGAAGCATATCGTTGGAAGCCATCTGGATTATAACAAGGATCGAATAAAATCACAAGATCATTCAATATTTGCTTGACAAAGCTTGATTGACCGGCTGCTAAATAATAAGCCACGGCCAATGCAGCATTTCCTCCACTAGATTCATCTCCATGTATGCTATAACCTTGGTATAAGACGGCCGGTAGATTTTGTGTGTCAATCCTAGCCGTGTAAGTAGGATCAGCTAAGTTCTGATGCGCTTCATTAATATTATTGATGCGTGCTTGGTTCTCTGGACTTGTGATGGTGAGATTAATCAGTTTTCTCTTTTCATATGTGAGACCAATAATGGAGTAGGTTACTCTGTCTGAGGCTTCCGCCAAATATCGCATATATGCAATTAATTGATCATGTGTAACATGCCATTCTGCGACCTGATAGCCCAAGAACTGTTTAGGAGTTAATATAGAATCATCGTACTCCGTTGGAGGCAGAAAATAGTCCAATCCATGGTCTTTTGGATCTATTTGCGCAAGCGCAGAAAAATTTATAAAAATGCTTAGTAAAATGATACTAGATATGATGAATGTCTTCATTACATTTGTTGTCTTTAAAATTGACCAAAAACGGATGACAATAGTTCTGGTGGTATTTATTATCGCTTTTTTCCTGGGATTACTTTTCTTGAATCTATATTTCAGAATCAAGGTATTAAAATCCTATAAGATACTCGTTCAAAATAGGATCGATTTTGAGGCTAAATGGATATTGGATAAGAAAAAGATGGAAAGCGAGGTTATTTCCAAACATCCGGCGATGGCCAATGAAATCAGGACCTTTGCCAATCATATCCGATATTCTGTAAAAATTGCATCGATTTTAATTGTCCTCATTACAATATTTGGATGCATATTGATGTATTATAGGTAACCAAACCAAACTAGAGAAAACTAACCCTTTTGAGAATTGGAGTTGTAGGAACTGGACATTTAGGGAACATCCACTTAAAATGCTTGAAAGCGACGCCTTTTGAGCTTGTAGGTGTATATGATATCAATCCCTCGCGATCGAGTAAAGCTGCTCAGGATCATGGCATTTCTTCGTATGAAAGTCTAGATCAGCTTATCGCAAATGTAGACGCTCTTTCCATCGTCAGCGATACTACTTCACATAGTGTAATTTCTACACAAGCGCTCGAAGCTGGCAAGCATATATTTATTGAAAAACCGATTACGGCAAATTTAGCAGAGGCCAACGCATTGGCCGAAGTTCAAGCTCGATATCCAAAATTAAAGGCGCAGGTTGGACATGTGGAAAGATACAATCCAGCCTTTCAAGAAGCGTTACAGACGGTTAATAATCCAATGTTTATTGAATGCCATCGGTTGGCTACCTTCAACCCTCGAGGGAATGATGTCTCTGTGATTCTCGATCTTATGATTCATGATCTGGATATCTTATTAAATGTGGTCAAGGCTCCCATTTCAGAAGTGCGTTCCAATGGCGTAAAAATTATCTCTAGTACTCCAGACATTTGCAATGCAAGAATCGAATTTGAGAATGGTTGTGTAGCTAATATGACCGCAAGCCGTTTGAGCTTAAAGCAAATGCGAAAATTCAGAATTTTTCAAAGTGATGCCTACATAGGCATTGACTTTTTAGATAAAACCAATCAGGTGATTCAACTGTCGGACACTGAACAAGACAACAGTCTATCGATTGAAACCGACAAGGGAACAAAATATATTGAGATCAAGTCTCAGCCGGCACAGAACAGCAATGCGATAGAGGATGAGCTCAATGATTTTTACCAGGCCATCGTTTCAGACACAGAACCCGTTGTAAATATTAAACATGCGGTGAAGGTTATGGAATTGGCTCACCGCATAGAACAAAACCTAAAAAGTTATGCAGAAGTTATTTAAATTCTTTTTAGTCATCGTCATCTTTAGTGTCGGCTCTTGTGGTTTGTTTGACAACTTCGATGAAAACCCAATGTTTATCTCATTGAAAGATCCTAGTCTTGTCACCTTTAGTAACGAAGGAAGTAACAGCCATAAAATTTTAGACATTTGGGTTTCTGCGGATGGACGTTCCATTGGCGTGTTTGAAATGCCTGATACGATTCCAGTCTTCGATCAGAATTCAATAACAAGCATGCAGTACTTTGCCGGTATCCGCAGAAACGGAACAATGAACGATCACTGGCAATATCCATTCTATGAAAGAATTACAATTTCTTATGATTATGAGCCGGAAGTTATAAAGTCTGATCCACTTGAATTTAGCTACCGGGATGATGTTGTTTTTTCTTTGGTTGAAAATTTTACGGGTACACATACTTTTACAGTAGATGTTGATGGAGATTCTTCAACACGTGTTCAACAGGTAAATGAAGGATGTTTTGAAGGTGCTTGTGGCCTTATAACTTTAGAAACCGATACAAGTGAAATTGAGGTAGCTAGTGGAATAGGCCTTGAAGGTTTGCCAGTTGACGGTACGCCAGTATATCTTGAGCTTGACTATAAAAATGAAGTTGAGTTTAGTATTGGTTTGCAAGGCGAACTTGGAAATCTTGAGCTTGAGCAATACATCATTGAGTTAAAGCCTAGTAGTGAATGGAATAAAATATATCTGGATTTTACGGATTTATTACAACAGTCGGGGCTTGAAACGTATCGTGTACTTTTTGGCTCGAATAGTGGTCCTGGTAAAATATATTTAGATAACGTAAAGCTATTACACTTTTAATGGTTCCAGGCCAGCGGCAAATAGAACTTTTCATCTACCGATTCTTAGATTGGTTAACAGCAGCTATTGCTTGGTTCTGCTTTTTTACCTATCGAAAGAATCTAGAAGATCCATCTTTAGTTCTAGGGGATTCATTTTCTGATCCTAGACTTTGGCAAGGGCTAGTGATTATTCCAATTGGTTGGCTGATTCTTTACGCCATTTTTGATAAGTACTCAGATATCTATCGGTTTTCCCGGTGGGCAACCTTGAAGCGTACCTTTGCGATATCTTTAATTGGAGTCATTCTATTATTTTTTACCGTCTTAATGGATGATGATACTTTCTCGTACACGACTTATATAAATCCGTTTTTTAGACTTTTAGGTTTGCACTTTTTGTTTACAGCTTTTGTGCGGATGGTGTATCTGACGATCTGTAAAAATAGATTAAAGGCAGGGAAGGTAAAATACAATACCTTGATCATCGGAGGTGATAAAAATGCCGTGGATTTATATAATGAACTACAGCAGAAGGCCTATGGGAAAGCGCACAACTTTTTAGGTTTTTTAGATTCCAATGGGCAGAGTGTAAATCACATGGCTCAGCATATACCATTGATAGGTAAGTTGTCAGATCTTGCTTTGATTATTGAAGAGATGAATGTTGAAGAAGTCATCATTGCTATTGAAACTTCTGAGCATGATAAACTAAAAAGCATCTTGGATACCCTTTATGATTTCAGTGATAGACTCTTAGTTAAGATTATACCGGATATGTATGATATCATGCTTGGTAATGTAAAGTTGACCCATATCTATGGAGCTATTTTGATTGAAGTTGATCAAGAGATCATGCCACGATGGGAGCACATGTTGAAGCGATTGATTGATGTGGCCGCCAGTGTTATTTTTATGTTGTTACTGTCTCCACTTTATATTTATACGGCGATACGCGTGAAGCTTTCATCAGAAGGGCCAATATTGTATAGTCAGGCAAGAATCGGTAAGAATAATCAGGAGTTTCAAATTTTGAAGTTCCGTTCTATGAATAATAATGCGGAGAAGGATGGTCCACAATTATCCCATGACGAAGATCCGCGAATTACAAAGTGGGGGAAGATCATGAGGAAGTGGAGGCTTGATGAGATTCCTCAAATGTATAATGTTTTGATTGGTGAAATGTCCTTGGTCGGCCCGAGACCTGAGCGTCAGTTTTACATTGATCAGATCATGGAAAAAGCACCTCACTACAAACATCTACTAAAGATCCGTCCAGGGATTACTTCTTGGGGGCAGGTAAAATATGGTTATGCTTCTAATTTGGATCAGATGCTAGACAGATTAAAGTATGACATCATTTATTTAGAAAACATGTCTATTGGCTTAGATATTAAAATTCTGTTTTACACAGTACTTGTTTTATTTCAAGGAAAAGGCAAGTAATGAAGAATTCAGGTTTGAGAAAATTTGGCTTGATTGGCAAGCGTTTAGATTACAGTTTTTCTCCAAAGTATTTCGCGCAAAAATTTACGAAAGAAAAGATTGAAAATTGTGAGTATCTAGCCTATGAATTAGATGATATTTCTGGTTTGAATGATTTACTCCAAGACGAAGCGATTATTGGATTGAATGTAACCATTCCATATAAAGAAGAGCTCTTTGCTTTCGCGGATCAGATCAGTGAGGAGGTTGGTGCCATAGGAGCTGCAAATACGATCTTGAAGGAGGATGGAAAGATAACCTTGTACAACACAGACGTTTGGGGTTTTTCTCAATCCTTGGTTGGATTTTTGGGGAATCAGGTAAAGGAGATTGATCAAGCTCTTGTGCTTGGAACAGGAGGTGCCTCAAAGGCGATTTCGTTTGCCTTGAAAAAATTAGAAATTCAACCCATTCTTGTTTCAAGATCTGGAAAAGGGGATGTCGCTTATGCAGAAATAGGGCCATTGATGAAGGAAAGCAGACTGATTGTTAATACAACTCCGCTTGGCACCTTCCCAGATGTCGAAGAAGCGCCTAACTTGCCTTATGAACAATTGGGTACTAATCATTTTCTATATGACCTTGTGTACAATCCTGAAAAAACACTATTTTTGAAACGAGGGCAAGAAAGAGGGGCAGCCATAAAGAATGGCTATGAAATGCTTGTTTTGCAAGCCGAACGCTCTTGGGATATATGGAATCACAAACTATCAAGGTAAATGGCAAAGTCGGGGCTCGATTTTCAGAATACTGAAAATGCATTCGCACACAAAAACGATGAACAACTAGCAAAGTCTAGAAGACTCTTTCAGTTGATGAATAACAGAAGTCTTGTAGCACTTTCTTCATCCTTGGGTTTGAAAGCTGTCAAGTTTAATTTACCTTTTTCTAAGTATGCTATCAAGAAAACAATTTTTGAACAGTTTGTTGCTGGAGAAACCTTATTAGATAGTCAGAAGACCATTGATGAACTTTACCAGAATAATACACTCACCATTCTAGATTACGGAGCGGAGTCAAAGACTACAGAAACTGACCTCGACAATGTTAAAGAAGAAACCCTACGAGCTATTCAGCTAGCAGCTTCTAACAACTCCGTGCCAGCCATCAGTACTAAGTTGACCGGTCTTGCTCAGAATGAATTACTGGAGAAATTAAACAATGGAGACAAGCTCAACGAAGCAGAGACCACGAATATGTGGAAGTTCTACAAACGTTTGGATGATATCTGTCAAAAAGCGCATGATTTAGGGGTTTCCATTTTTGTTGATGCGGAAGAAAGTTGGATGCAGATTGCCATCGATAATCTGGTGGATGAAATGATGGAAAAATACAACAAGGATAGAGTAGTGGTATGGAATACGTATCAGTTGTATCGAAAGGATAAATTGCAATTCCTGAAAGATAGTCATGAGAAGGCGAAGGCAGGTAATTATATGATTGGAGCTAAGCTGGTCCGAGGTGCGTACATGGATAAAGAAGTGAGATGGGCAGAGGAGCACGGATTAGAAAGTCCAATTCAGACTAGTAAAGAAAATTCAGACTGGGACTATGATGCGGCCATTAAATATTGCGTTGACCACTATGAAGAAATAGCTTCTTGCTGTGCTTCTCATAATGCAAAGTCTAATTTGTATCAAGCCGAGTTGATTGAAACCTTAGGCATAGATAAAAAACACCCGCACTTAAATTTTTGCCAGCTTTACGGCATGAGTGATATCATCACTTTCAATCTTGCCGCTGCCGGATACAACGTTGCTAAATATCTTGTCTATGGTCCTGTGAAAGAAGTGCTGCCATACCTCATCCGTCGTGCCAAGGAAAACAGTTCAGTCACAGGCGATATGTCTCGTGAGTTAAGTTTGGTTGTGAAGGAGATGAAGCGTAGGGGGTTGATGAAATAATGGCTAGCCATTTGTGTACAATAGAGCCTTTCTCAAGATTGGAACAGATGTTCTAGAATACTTCATGAGTCATATATCGTTAGAAAATATGAAGTTTTTAAGAAGACAATGCGGCTATCAATTTTTACTCTGGGTAATACTCAGTGGTTCTAATTTTATGTATGCTCAAACCTTGGCCGAAATTTCTCATGAGTTATTTTATGAAACAAACCTTGATCTAAAGTTAAATGCCACGATATTAAACCACCCAGATGAAATTGAAGTGCGGACATCGAAAGGTCTTTCTAAAATAGCTGGTTTTGAATCAATTTTATATTTTCAAGAAAAAGACTTTGGACGGAATGAAGAAAGATCTCGTGTCCTTATGGGAATTGTATCCGAGCTTGTCGAAAGCGGCGGAAATAATAAAATCCATGAAAGTGAACATGAAGTTATTTATAGGCAAAAGGGAAAGGACTTTGAATTTATAAAATTTTTGATTCCTGCGGACACAACTTATTCTTATGAGTTGATTGAGTTTAAGCAAACGAAGCCAAAGTCCTATAATTATTTGTTGAATCCTTCCTTTGAAAATGTTCCAAAGATGGGTCGACGTAAGTCAACGATAGGTGGCCTTGAGGAAATTGGATATGATCCAAATACATGCTCTGGGTGGGAAGATTTGGGTTCTAAAAAGTTTAAGGGCGAATCGCCATACGATGTTCATTCTGGCTATACAAATTATTTTAAATGCGCTCATTTGCCTTCTGATGGAATTACTTATTTAGGTCTTGTAGCAAGAGAAAATGGCGCTGTTGAATCTGTGGGTACTAAATTATTAAAGCCTCTATCTAAAAAATCTTGTTTTAATATAAGTATTGATGTTTCCCACTCGTATTCTTTAGAGTCTGCGACAAGGAGAAAGGACCTTGACTTTAGTACTCAAAGTTTTAAAAAACCAGTAATTCTACGGGTGAATTTAAAAAAAAGGAAAGCAAAGGCAACCTATACAGTTTATGAAAGTGAACCTATTATTAGTGAAGACTGGGTAACCCTTAGTTTTTCTTTTGAGGCAATAGATGATTTCGATTATTTAATTCTTGAATGTGATCATTCTGATGCTGTTAGAGGAGTATTTTACAATGGAAATTTATTAATTGATAATGTTATTCTTTTAGATGAGGATTGTCGTTAAAGGATAATATATAGCTAAAGTTATTTTATGAACCCATTCAGACAATTTTCAATCCTATTCTTGCTTGTCATCTTTGTCTTTTCTTGTAAAAATCAAAGTTCAGATTTGTTAAATCCTATCATTGAAATACAAAGTCAATCAGAAGTTTATTGGGAAGGTGAGCGAATAGAATTAAATGATTTGGCAATAGTTTTACAAGCTCACAAGGAAAAAATTCCCCAGGAAAATCAAGGAACAATAGATGTTTTAATTTTGGTTGATAAAACCATCAGTATGGATGTCATCCAAAATGTAGAATCTGAATTTGCGAAAGCGAAAAACTATAAAATCAACATCAGAGTTAAAGAGTAAGTGATAAATATTTTATGCAAAATAACACCCTGATGAGTTGAATCTAAAGTTTAGTTTCAATTTCACAATTGAATTGGTTTACTTCACTCAATGAAACCACTCCTTCACTCAATCTCATCATTCCACTGCAACAGAACCATTAAATTGTTGAATAACTAAGTGAGCAATATGAAATATTGTTGCTCAAGGTCCAAGGGGAGTTGACCTTAATTCATAGTTAATCAAAATTTAATCAAAAATGAAAACCATTACCTTTTCTCTTTTCAATTCATTGCTAGCGATGCTGATGATATTTTCTTTCTCAGCTTGCATCGATACAGAACCTATTGAGCAAGAAGAAATGATATCATCACCACTTGTCGTGAATGTAAGCCCGGATGATATGACCATCGATCTTTTAGGTGAAAATAATACATGTAGTAAGGTGGTGACCTTACATTATAACATCACAAATAATTGTCCCATAGAAGGAGAATTAACAACAACCATTGATGCACCAGGTCTAGTGAGTCAATCGGACATAGATGCTGATGGCAATGTTTATTTTGATGTTGAATTCTGTGCCTTAGATCCTGATGTAATAATTACGATGACAGCCATGGATCCATGTGGGAGTGAAGTAACCCATCAATTTGAAGTGACCGTTGATGGAGAAAGTTGTGTATCTTTTTTCTGTCAAAAGTTTGAATATGCCTTGGGTCCTGATGGATCTTTAGAGGTTAACTCTAGACATTATGCAGATTTGACAGGTGTATCTAATTTATGTGATCATATAGGTGTTGACATTTCCTATAGTGGTATTGATGTTAATGATACTTTGAAGATATATGATTGTGAAACCATAACTCTCCAGAATCAAGCAAACATTCAAGATTCATTATACTATTGGGCCAATGGGGAAATTATAGAGAGTTGTAGAATAATTGTTTTCATATCAAATGATCCAAATGGAGATGGTGATCAGAGTGATGGATGGAGGGAGATTTGTGGTTTTTAACGAAGTAATAATTCTAAAAAACATAATGTAATCCAAGAGGGATGGACTTTTATAGTTCATCCTTTTTTTACTTGATGTTTTGTAGATTGTTAAGAAGGATTAATTGGAATTTCAATGAGCACTGTTGTTCCTTTTTTTATATTAGAATCTGCAATAGATATAGTTCCGTTTATTTTTTCTACTAATTTTTTTGCAATACTTAATCCTAAACCTGATCCAGGATACTTTTCTCTGTTATTTAATCTTGCAAATCTATTAAATACTTCTTCGTGATATTCCTTTGGAATGCCGATGCCGTTGTCACTAATTTCGATATTATGTGTTTGGTTTATATTTTTGTAAGAAACGTCAAGGATAATTTTTTTATTGGAATTAAATTTAATGGAATTATCAATGATTGATTTAAACAGATTTCCGATTAAGTTTGGGTTTAAGCTTAAAGTGACCAGATTCTCTTTATTCACTAAAATCTCTTTGTCAGTATATTTTTTTTCGCCCTCTAGTATTACTTTATCGATGATTTTAGAAAGATCACTCGGGCCAGTACAATTTGTATTTAAATAATCTAGATACCTATACCTAATAGAATTGTCAATAAGGTCATTTAGTTGAAGCGCACTTTTTGTGATGAAGCTTAATTGATCCTTTATTTTTTTTGGGTCAGAAGTTTTACTGGCCAGTTGACTGAATCCTACAATACTTCTCACTGGTTCTTTTAAATCATGCGAAAGGATTTTATTGAATTCTTTTAATTCGGTATTTGAAAGGTTTAGTTTCTCAGTTCTTTTAGCAACTTCCTCTTTTAATTTTTTATTGTATCTAGCTTTTTGGTTGAAAGCAATAAAGAGTATAAATAATAGGAGGCAAGATGCAGCTGATACTACAAAAAGAAATTTTTCTTTTATTTTTCCTTCTCTGATTTTGAAACTTAATATTTCATTTTCTCTTTCCCGTTCTTCGGATTTGTATTTTACTTTTAAAAATTCAGTTTTTTGTCGCTTTATATCTGCAGCTTTTTGTTCTTCAAGTTTAGCATTTGCTGAGCTATATTCAAGAGCCTTTTTATAGTTTCCTAACTCCTCATGAATTTCTATGGCGTTTAAATTATTCGTGATTTGTAAGTCGACATCATCTGGGTGAGTTTGTTTCATTATTGTGTCCAAAGTAAATAGGGCGTCTTTGTACATTTTCTTTTTCATGTAAAGTAAGCAGAGAAATTGTTGGGTATTTACAATGTTGTTTTGGTCATAAGCCCCCGAATGCATTTTATTTAAGGTAGCGTAAATCTTTTCTGCCTCTTTAATTTTTCCTTGAGTTAAATATATTTTCCCTTTAAGCATTAAAAAATCTGATTTTAATACATCCAATTTTTCTTTTTCTGCGATCTCTAAGGCCAAGTCAAAATATTTTAGCGCTTTTTCGTTTTCTTCCAGCTTGGTATAAGTTTCACCTAGCTCACTATAAGTTTGAGCAATCGTTGCAGAGCTTATAATGTTTGGTTTTTCGTTTTCAATTATTTCTGTGAAACAATTAATGGCTTCTTCAAAATCATTCTCATCACTGTAAAGTTGTCCTAAGGAATAAAGATTAATTAATACTATATTTTTATCGTTTAATTCTTTACCCAATTTTATATTTTCGAGATAGGCTTTTTGTGCAGCCTCCAGATCATCAAAAATCATCAGCGTGAAGGCTTTTATATAATTAAATTTAGCCGTTAATTCAAATGGGATGTTTTCAAAATCTAATTCTGTTTCACATTCTATGATTGTTTCATAGGCTTTCAAGTTTTCTCTCATGTTGAGTTCATGAAATATCCTAGAGTATTTATAATTTAGAATTGTGGAGTCTGGTAAAGGCGTATCACTTTGAAGAATTTGGTCTGCTGCAAGTACGCAAGATTCTGCTATATCAACATCCCTGTAAATATATTTATAGAGCGTATCCGAATAGGCTTTAAATTTTAACGCTTCAGATGTGATTTCATCAAAGCTCTTATCTAATATCTCATGCTCTGCTTTTGCAAAAACAGTGACAAACAAAATAAAAAAGGCTATATAATATATGCCTAATTTCATTAGGGATAAATTGTTTCATTAATAAAATGGGTATTTGAATAAGGTAGGTCCTACAAATTTCGTGCATTTTAGCAAGAAATGCTCAAATCGGCGGAAAATTTTTGATTAAGAGCAAAAAATGTAATCAAATGCTTCTAATTGGCATTTGTTGCCTTTATTGAAGTAGTATTTCTCAACTTTTTCTGAGGATGTTTTACCGAAACTCCAATGAAACTTGCCGATGGTCGGACACGTCATCATTAGTCAATGAAAATATGGTAGTTTAACTAAGAGACTTGATTTTATAGGAATCCACATTATTTACTCCTTAGTTTGGCATGAATTTCATTAAGATCGTTAAAGACAGAAGATAATCAGCGCATGAACTTAACATTGCTTGAAAATACTGGTAAGTGTATTTATGTTGTTCTCCTTTTATTTTCGTCGCTTCCTGCTACTTCTCAGCATATTTCAGATGTTAGAAATTTAGAAATTGAAGATGGGCTATTAGCTAGAGTTGTGCATAAAGTTGTCCGAGATCAGAATGGGTTCTTTTACCTATTTTTTGAAGATGGTATTCAGAGATATGACGGAGTTGCTTTTCATACTTTTAAATTAGAAGCAAATAACATTCAAGATCTAATGGATGTTGAGATTTTAAATGTGGATAAAAATGAAAACATTTACTTTAAGTCTGATCATCGATTCTTTAAAATTACAAAAGACAAAGTTGTTGAAGTTGAAGATCAAGCAAGTCTTAAATTTAGAACCTTAAGTCACGAAATCACGATTGATGAAAAAAGTGGTTTTAGGACCATTAATGGAGAAATACTTGCCGGCGAAGGAAGCTATTGGAATCTTCAGGCCAATCAAACAGTAAATCTTCATAAAGAGGAGGCACCCAATCTTGACTGCCACATTTTAACACAAGACGTCGAAGGAAATCTTATTGCCCTTTATGGTGATAATTATAAAACCATAGAAAAGATTCTAGTTTATGGTGTTGATGGAGTCGTTCAGGATTTTTCATTTATACTAAAGTATAATAATAACATTCTCGATGTTTATGTAGATAAAGTGAATGGTAAGTGGATGCTTGCAACTTTCAATGGTATCTATATTATAACTTTTGCGAAAGCTGGGATAAAGAATTACGAAGTCAAAGAAAATGTAAGGAAAAGTGATTTTGGTAATATAATAACTGGGGTAGCAAGCTTTAAGGATGAGGTCTATTTCGTCAATGAAAGTTATGGCTTATTTATGGTCGATGGCTCAGGTCAAGTGACTCAAAAATTTCAACACATACCGGAACACTTTCATCAAAATAGGAAATTGATTGCAGATCCTTTAAATAATCAAATGTATTCCTATTCTTCTCAGACAAATGCGGATTATGAATTATTGGACTTTGATCCAATGGAAGAAAGTTTATTGATACATAAGATACCGTGTGCCATTTCTGATATTTTTAATGCATCAAAAAATGAGTTATTAATTGGCGGACATGATTATAGAAACCATAGATACGATGACACCGAGCGTTCTGGGATTCTTTTAGAATTTGATAAGGTCGAACATCAAACAGAGGTGCTTGTCAAGGGGATTCCAAAAATTCGCACCATTGATTATAATCCGAAATCTGAGGAATATTGGATAGGGACAGATCATGGAATATTTATTTATGATCAAGAATTCACTTTAATTGATCAGCTAACCAAGAGCGCTAATCAGAAATCAAAAGTGCTAAAATTTCCTTTTATTATTACCCAGCTCTTTTATGATGACTATGTTCTTGCGGGGTCTTATGGTGGTGGAATCTATGTAATCGACCAGCAAAAAAAGGAAGTTGTAAAGGTGATTTCTGAAAAGGATGGGTTATCAGATGATCTAATTGTTGGCTTGGTAACTGATGACGAAGATAATATTTGGGTAAGTACATTTAATGGTATAAATACTTTAGATAAAAGTTTGTCTATCATAAAGAAAATTTTTGATTATGAAGGCTTGCCCAATAGAGAATTTAATTCAAAAGCAGTGACGAAAGATGCCTCTGGGAATCTATGGTGGGGCTCTTTGAACGGAGTATCAAGAATAGATCCCAAGACCATATTGGCATCTTCAGAATCATTTGTCATGTCTTTGGAGCATGTTTATCAATATCAAAATGGAAGCCGTACTGAGGTGTTTTTACAAGACTCGACTCTGCAGATTTATTCAAACATTGATTCACTGCAACTAAAGTTCAAATTTGCAGACTTTTATCATCATCGGTTTTCAGATTTTGATCGATGGATTAATGTATCGGGATTAGAAAGTGGTCCTCACGATTTAAATGATCATATTTATTCTCTCAATCAATTTGAAATTGGTCTTGATACAATACAATTTCATCAGAATAATTCCGACAATTCTTTAAGAGTCGAATTGGAAGTTGGTAGAGATAATAGAAACTTGCGTAAAGGTATTTTTATTATCCTTTTTACTTCTCTTATTGGTTCTGCATTGGGACGATGGAGATTTAAGGAGATGGAAAAAAAGCAAAAGGAAAAAACTAAAATTAATACTCGAATAGCAGAGTTAGAATTGACAGCCTTGCGTTCACAAATGAACCCACATTTCATCTTCAATGCTTTAGGCTCTATTCAATATTTCATTCAAACGCAGGAGACCGAAAAGGCCGATAATTATCTTTCTGATTTTGCCATGCTGATGCGAAAAATACTAGAGTCTTCAAAGTCTAAATTTATAACACTAAAGGAGGAAGCTGAATTGTTACGACTGTATGTTGGGTTGGAGAAAATTCGTTTTGAGGAAGTATTTGATTATACACTTACAATTGATCCAGAAATTGAATTAGATAATCCTGTACCACCTATGGTGATCCAACCCTTTGTAGAAAACGCGATTAATCATGGCATTTTCAATTTAAAAGACAAGAAAGGAGAATTAAATATTTATTTTAAATATCTCAGTGATCAAAAAATTCAATGTGTCATTGAAGACAATGGAATTGGACGAAAGGCATCTCAACGCCTAAGGAAGAGTAATCATAAATCACGAGGAATGGAAATTGTAAATGAGCGTGTCAATACCATAAATCAATTATCTGAGGTCAAAGTGAGCATGGAGATCCAAGATAAGGTGATGGAAGGAAAGTCGCTTGGAACAAAAGTCATTATATTATTTGAGTATAGTGAATAGATTTTTATCATTTATAATATTAGGACTTTTGATGGTCTGTTCTCTATTTGCGAAAGCGCAAGAACAAAAATTTCATCAGTACACCTTAGATGATGGTCTTCCAACCAATTATGTATATGGTGTAATCGAGGATAGGGATGGCTATATTTGGGTCTATACTGAAAATGGAATTTCTAAGTTTGATGGTTATGAATTTGAAAATTACAACATACATGACGGGTTGCCAGGGAATGATATTTTTCAATTACTTGAAGGTGTTGATGAAAGGATCTGGATGTTGGGAGTAGAAAGACAACCAGCTTTTATTCAGGCTGATAGTATCGTAAGTTCTTTTAAACATAATGAACCAACCTTTAAGGTAGATAATTCTTTGGGGCCAATAAGATATTTGATGAAAAGTGGGGGTCTAGAAGCTCAAGGAGATTCTTTGAAGGCAATACTTTTTGATCCTCCCAATCCATATAGCTTCATAAAGAAAGAGCATTCTATATTCCGGCAAGTAACTCATCTTGAAAAGGAAAATTTCACCATATTTTTTCCGACGGAAGGCAAATTTTTCGAGGTAATAGAAAGCGATACTTTTGAATATAAGCTTAGTAGTAAAAGCTTGATTGACGATTCCCTACGAGGTGCTCTCTTTTATTTAGTTGAGGGGGAGAATCCATTTTATTTGGGCTTATTGGACAAGGGGATGATTCTAGTTGATCAAAATACTAAGGGGGAAAAATTATTTCCCTGGACTGATTTTTTTGAAGGGGAAATTAATATGTCTGCCTTTCAACTTCATCGGGGAGCCATTTTTATTAGTACCAATCGTGGGGTTGTCAAAATTCTTTTAAATCAGGAAATTGATTATTCTTTAGAGTTTAATATGTTGGCAGATCAATATAGATTGAATAGAACATTTGAAGATAGCCATGGAAATCTTTGGATTGGCACATGGGAAGCAGGTTTGCATTTTCTTTCTAACATTCAAAAGGAAAGCACCCATATTACAACACAGCGTCTTAGGGATCGAGTTATTGAGGACATAGTCGTGATGGACGATGATAGGCTGATTGCCATTTCTACCATCGGTTCGACATATTCTTTTGAAAATGATAGTCTAAAACCTATTTCTTTACAAACAGATGATTTTAAAAGTTCATTCAAAATTAACGACCATCAATTATTGCTGGCAAATCTTGTAGATGGGATTAAGTTGATTGAAGATGGACAATTGAAATTACCGTCAAGTTTAAATTTTTCAGCTTTTCAAGGAGTTCTAAAATTAACGGAAGGTTTCTCAATGCATGTTGATACGATGGGTGGGTTTTTCAATGTGATTGTTCAAAGTGAGGATACCATTTATTTAAATCATAATTATGGTTTGTATCAGTCGATTGGTAAAGATGGTTTGAATCCTATTGTGAAACGAATTCATGATAGAGTGAATATCATGGCTTGTGATTCTAGTAAATCTAAAATATTAGTTGCTGATGGTTCTTGGCTCTATAAGATTAATAAAGCGGGTGAAATAAATAGATTGATCAACATCCCTGCCATTTCAAAACTTCTCTTTGTAGATGAGAACACTTTATTAATTGCTACTGAAAGTTCTGGGCTTTATAAATATTCATTTGCTGATCGTGAATTAATAAAGTTATCGAAAGACCAGAGTATCAAAGAAATGATCTTGCATGATAACGATCTTCTCATCGCTTTCGCAAATGGGGTAAAACAATTGGAGTTAAAGGATACCATTGCAATTTCAAAACGTATTTGGGGAGTGAAGGATGGACTTCTTTCGGGTGAAGTCTTGGATTTAGCTATTCTGAATGACCAACTTTATGTTTGTTCAAATCTTGGGGTTTCTTTGTTTGATTTAAATGAAGAGGTGACTAGCTCAAAGGAATTTAATTTTGATTCCGAAATAAACAGCTTAAAGAACACACAGGTCATAAGTGGTGCTTCAATAACTTATGATGACAATGATCTAAGGGCTAAATTTTCTTTGTTAGATTATGAAAGTTTAGGCAAAATCAAATATGAATATCGATTAGAGCCCATTCAAGCTGATTGGCAAACAACCAAGAGTAGGGAGGTTCTATTTTATGATTTAGAGCCTGGGGATTATACCTTTAGTGTCAGAGCTTATGATTTCTATGAAGCTGAAATTACAATGGATCCAATTAGTTTTACCATTAAAAAACCTTTCTGGAAGACAGCTTTATTTTATTTAATCGCTGGGATCTTGCTGTTGATTTTAATTTGGTTTTTGGATTATAAACGTCGGGAGAACCTCCAAAATAAATTTTTGATAGAGAAGAGGCAAAACAAGGCATTGGCAAATTTAAAATTGGAAGCTCTAAGGTCACAGATGAATCCTCATTTTGTATTTAATGCGCTAGGCTCTATTCAATACTATATCCAATTACATAAAATTGAAGCTGCAGATAATTATCTAACACTGTTTGCTAAGTTGATGCGAAAGTATTTACACTTCTCATCTGAGGATTTAATTTCATTGAGAGACGAAATCTCATTGTTAAAGGATTACTTAGATCTTGAGCAAATGCGGTTTGAAGATTTGTTTAAATTTACATTGAAGGTAGATGAAAGGATTGCCCAGAATGAGATATATCTTCCTTCAATGCTTATCCAGCCCTTCGTAGAAAATGCCATCAATCATGGGCTTCATCATAGAAAAGATAAAGCAGGCTGTTTGAAAATCATATTTGATAAATATCAAGGAACGAAATTGAAAATCTCCATTATTGATAATGGAATTGGTAGAGACAAAGCAAAAGTACTAAAAGAGAAGGTTCATAAAAGTGCTGCCATGGAAAACATTGCCCAGCGCATCGAACATTTAGAAAATACAGAGCAATACAGTATAGATATTGATATCACCAATAATAGTGATGATATTATCTATCCTGGTACAAGAATCATCATATATCTTAACCCCAAGAAAAATGAATTACAAAGCAATAATTATTGACGATGAAACAAAATTAAGAGAAGTACTAGCAATTAAGGTTGAAAGAAATTGTCCACAGATTGAAGTGGTCGGAAAAGCAGCAAATGTACCTGAGGCCTATGAGTTGATAAATAAACTTAAGCCAGATCTCATATTTTTAGACATCGCTATGCCTGGAGAAAGTGGTTTTGATCTTCTTAAAAGATTTGATGCGATTGATTTTGAAATCATTTTTGCCACTGGTTTTAATGAGTATGCGCTTGATGCATTAAAAGTAAGCGCTGTTGATTATATATTGAAACCAATCAACACTGAAGATCTTCTTTTCGCAGTTAATAAGGCCATTGCTAATCTTGAGAAAAAGTTAAGATTAGAACGTTATGAGCTGCTAAAGGAAAATGTTGATAAAGTTGGAGATCAAGAGACGCGGATCGCTTTACCTAGTACAGACTCCTATGATTTTGTGAAAATTTCAGATATTATTCGATGTGAAGGTTGGCAAAAGTATACGAAAATATTTCTTAAGAATGGAGAGACATTGGTAAGTTCCTATAATATCGGAGTGTATCGGGATATGCTTGAGAAATATAATTTCTTCTCTTGCCATAAATCCCATTTGATTAATGTAAACTGCATTCAGCGATATTTAAAAGAAGGGAACATCATAATGAGTGACGGTATGAGCGTACCCGTCTCTAGGAGGAAGAAAGAAATCTTTATGCGAGAGGTTTTGAAAAGATAACTCATTGATAAGAATGAATTTTTTTCCGTTTGTTTAATTGATTATACCGTTAATCTTATGACGTAAAAAAGATAGCGGATCCCATCATAGTTTTGGAGCAAATCAAATTCCTTAAAAAACTATGAAAACTTTTCTAACAACACTTTTCATTCTGTTTGGTGTGATTACCCTTTTCTCGCAAGATCTCTGCTCTAATGCCATAACTGTTGGTTGCATGGATTTTGATGGTAATAATGACACAGACTTTTTTCTAGTGGATAATTATTGTGGTACGAGCAGTAATTTAACTGGTCCAGAGATGGTCTATGCTATCACTCCTCCAACAACAGAGACCTATACATTCGATATGACGGTCTTTACGACTGGAGCGGATCTGGATATGTTCTTAATAGACGGATCCTGTGATACCAATAATTGCTTTGCAAATTCAGATGGCTCAAGTAGTAATTCCCCAGATGTCATGCAAGCAATTTTAATGGCAGGGCAAACCTACTTTTTGGTCATTGATGGAGATGCAGGTTCTGTCGGTAATTTCTTAGTGTCGGTCACCTGCGGAGCTGCCTTTGAATGTGTGTCAGAACCCATTGAATGTGATCAGACCATCAACGGAACAAATGATGGTGGAAGTAGCTCTGTGGACACCTATTGCAATAATCAATTTTCAAACCTTACAGGTCCAGAGGTTATTTACGAATTTACAGCACCTCTAACACAGGCCTATGTTTTTAATTTGACCGGATTTACGGGAGACCTAGATATGTTTCTTTTAAATTCAAGTTGTGATACAGACGATTGTATTTCTTCATCAGATGGACCCTCCGCTAATACTCCAGATGAAATTACAAGTTTCCTAACTGCAGGTACGACTTATTATATTGTCGTAGATGGAGATGCGGGAACCATTAGTAATTTTCAATTAAGTGTTCAGTGTTCGGAGCCTTGCGAAGCAGACTTTGAATGGGAAGATGATTGTGGGAAGGTGCAATTTACCAGTACCTCTTCAGACGATGTTAGCCACGAGTGGACGATTGATGGAATTGTATATACTGAAGAAAATCCATGTGTAGATTTTGCGACTCCAGGTCCACACTTGATTTCATTATTGGTGATTGGAGCCAACTGTTCGGATCTTTATGAAGAAGAAATAACCGTAGAAATATGCCCAGAAGAAATATTTTGTGACTGTTGTGCAGAAGATGAAAAGGCAGATTTTGAAGATGAAGAATTAGGACCGATTACTACCTTTTCTCAGACTCCTTGGAATTCGGTTTATGGAACGCCAGAATATGTCGCGGATGGATGTGATAATAGCTCAGTGGCGATTGAACTGAAAAGTGCGGTCGGCACCTTGCCTTCTGATGGAGTCGAATTAAGTATGTCAGGAATTGCTGGCGAAGATTTACTGTTCGAGGCCGGTAAAGAATATTGTGTCGGGTTTTGTTATCAAGCAACCGAAGTAAGTGGTTACCTTGAATTAAGAGCTTCTGTAAATGCGCAGTCTGGGTTAAGTTGCTCTGGTCCTTGTCAATTAATCGGTCTTACGCCTACCATTTCACCAGTTGATGGCTGGCAAGAGTATCAATTTACCTTCACGGCAAATGCAGATTTTTACCGCATGACCATAGGTAATCCTTCCAGTCATCCTTTGGATGGTGTTGCACCGATGAAGGTTGATAAAATATGTGTCAATGAATACACCGATGACTGTGAAGCAGACTTCTTTACAAATGCCTCAAGTTGTGGCGATATAAACTTTATTGAAAGCTCATGTGGGGATGACCTCACTTATTCTTGGAACATCAACGGTGGTATTTACACAACACCCAATGTATCATTGCCAGGTCCTGGAACTTTCAATATTGCATTGACCATCACAGGTGCTGATGGGTGCACGGATACAAAAACGGAGGTAGTTACAACTACTGGACCTGCAGCTCCTGTGTTAGAATGTCCACAAGATATGATTCTTACTGGCGTGCTGATAAATTCAGAATGTATGCTGGAGTATGAAATGCCAGCAGTTCTCAGCAATCCAACAGCAACGATAAATTGTAGTTACAATGGTAATCCGGTGAGCACTGGTCAGGTTCTAACCTTAGGACCTGGCCAGCACACCTTTGCCTGTCTCGCAGAAGATGATTGCGGTCAGGTAGATGAATGTAGTTGGACCATAACGGTGGAGTGCCAACCGGAGATTTTCTGTGACTGTTGTCCGGATGGACCAGATCACACCTTTGATGCTGAAACCCTCGGCGCAATCTCAAATTTCCCTCAAGCTCCTTGGAATTCGGTCTACGGTGCACCTCAATATGTAGCTGATGATTGCACCAATCCCAATGCACCAGTAGCCATTCAAATTAATGGTCCCAGCCTTGTCTTTCCAGGCGATGGAGTGGAGCTTAGTTTGTTCGGAATCATTGGACAAGACATAATCTTTGAAGAAGGCGAGCAGTATTGTATTAGCTTCTGCTACAAGGCGCCAGAAACTTCTGGTCTCATTGAAATAAGAGCTTCAACAGGACCTCAGAATTCCGGTGTATGCAGCGGCGTCTGTAATTTATTATCAACAACTCCGTCCATAACACCAGCCGATGATTGGCAAAATCATCAGTTTACTTTCGTGGCACCTTTTGATATATATCACTTAACCTTCAGTACTCCGACTGTGGATCCTGCTGATGGAATAGTCCCCATGTTATTTGATAATGTATGCTTAAACGAATACAACGATACGTGCAAAGCTGATTTTGATGTGGCCGTTGCTGAGTGTGGTGGAATCATAGTGACAGATCAATCTTGTGGTGATAATTTAAATATTCTTTGGACCATTAATGGTTCCACTTATACAACACCGTCTGTAAGTTTAGCTGGTCCAGCTACTTTCAATATTACACTTGCAATTACAGGTGCTGATGGATGTATGGATACATTCACAGATGTGATCACAACAACGACTCCTCCGATTCCAACCATTACTTGTCCTGTTGACCAAAATCTAACCGGGACCTTAAATATGGGGAACTGCTTAGCTAGCTATACTGTCCCATCTATAACGAGCAGCGCAGGTTCTGTCCTTAGCTGTAGTTACAACGGTGCGAGCATAAATGCTGGAGATGTTTTGTCCTTGAGTGCAGGGACACACCTTTTTACCTGTGTTGCAATAGATGATTGTGATCAAGTGGCAGAATGTCAATGGACCATCATTGTCGCCTGTGAAATGGAGCCGAGTTGCGATGTAGAATGTCAAACAGTATCTTCCATGCAATTAGGATCAGGCTTGGATATTTTTGGAACGCAAATACCTTCAGGAGTAGGGCAGGTAGATCCCTTGTGGCGATTGATTAACAGAGCACCAGTAGACATTACCTGCAACAATGCAAATCTACCAAGCCTTAATGGTTCGGCGTATCTTACCAACTATGTTTTTCCGAACACCACAGGCTGGGTGAACCAACCAGGGGTTTCAGTCATTGCACCTTTTGATTTAGGGAATGGTAATGGACCATCGAATGGTTTTGGTTGCAACAATATACAGAACAGCAATGGAGATAGAGTACCTTATATTTTTGAAAGGGTATTCTGCATTTGCGAAAGCGACATGATAAACTTTTCCTTCAACTTCAAAGGTGATGATCAATTACAATTAGAACTCTGGGACCTTAGTAGTAACACCTTGTTGAATACAAGTGCTATCTACACCTATCCAAGTGCACCAACGGCCTGGAATTTTCCAGCGACCTTGACGCCAGGAACCTATAGCATAAGAGCTAAATTATCAAATATAAATTCTACAACACTCGGATTTTCAGTGATTGGTTCCGCAGTTTCTGCAAGTGCCAATAGTAGTATTATCAACCTTGGAGATTGTTGTGAAGCCTATACCTTAAATGTGCGTAAAATTTTGGACAACGACTGTAGCGGTACCGTTAGTGCGGGAGACCTACCTGGTCAGAACTGGAATTTTGAATTGAAAGATGCATCAAGCAGTGTCATTCAAACAGGAACCACAGATATAAATGGCGAATTATTTTTTACCAACCTTCCTGCCGGAATTTACACGGTTGAAGAAATAATTTTCCCGGGCTTTACAGCAATTTCTCCACTAGGAGGAGTGCAAACAATAACCGTAGGTCCTGGAACTTTTAATACCATTGATTTCTTCAATTGTGTAACACCAGAAGTTGATTGTGATTCATTGATGGTTATGGTGAACGATACAATCTTGTCTTGCTTTAACCCAGCCATCATTACAGGGAATCCATGTACTGCTGTATTTGATCCTGTCTGTGGTTGTGATGGCCAGACTTACTCTAATGCATGTGTAGCAACAGAATCTGGAATTCAGTTTTTTAACCCAGGAGAATGTAATGGAAATAATACACCGAATCCTGAAGATCTCTGTTGCTACTCTTTCGATTTAAAAAATAATTGGGGTCCAGATATTACCGGACTTGAAGTTGAAATGCTTAACAAGGATTGGCAATTTAATCAAGTGATACTTGATCCTAATTTGCAATTTGGACCTTGTCTGACAACAAATGATGAGTTCTGTGTTGAAGCAGTTTCTGGTGTAGGTTTTCCAGCTGGAATGAACACTGATGCCATGTTGAGTTGTATTGCTCCAGCAGTGGCGAGTCCTTCCGGACCTCAGTTGATTGAATTTAGATGGGTGCAAAAAATTAATGAAGACGTAAGCATAATTGCCTGTAGAGATACCACTGAAATTCTATGTGATCCAGAACCTCCAAAAGAGCCTTGTATTGCCATAGTACAAGATACCATTTATTGCAGTGATCCTGATAATTCCTTGGAGTATGAGTATTGTTTTACCATCCAAAATGATAGTGGATTTGATGTCGGATCCATTACGCTTGAAGATATTACTACTGGTTTTGGTTGGCAACCATTTTGCACAACGAGTACTTCAGTAATGCCTGTTCCTTCTCCGATTTTAAATGGTGCGAGCTCAGGGCAAATGTGTGTGAAACTAAAATCAACAGTGCCTATTACTGGACCAGATAGTGTCTGTTTTAAAATAGGTGTGATCAGTGTTGATAAAACGGAATGCTGTCATACGCCAATGGAAATATGCAAAGACATTGAACCCTGTTGTGATCTATGTGAAGACAATAGAGTGGTTCCGATAAAAATTGGTGAGCCGGATGAGTGCTGTTATTCAATCGATGTTGAGAATGAATGTCAGACGGGTTACTTCACTAAATTCGAAGCCATAATTTCGACACCTGGTGTTTGTTTTGGGTCTCACATCATTGGCGGAAATTATGCAGGATTCTGGACCGTTACTTCGACAAGTAATAGCATCTGCATGCGACCGAATACTGGAACGATGGATCAGCCTTTTTATCCTGGCTTACTAGATTTTTGTTTAGATAAAATAACTACGGTCACCATAGACCCGGTCATTGAATTCCGATGGTATGCCATCGATCCTTTGACGGGAGAGGAGGTAATTGCTTGTACGGATTCCTTTGAAACAGACTGCGGTGATTCAGATAATTTTTGTTTGATTACTTCTGATCCGATTTTAGAATGTGTTCCTGATAGTAGTAAATACAGATACACTTTTACGGTGACCAACACTTCTAATCCAGCCTTTGTAGCAGATAAGCTTCATTTGGAAGTGAAAAATGATCCATTTAATTATGTGCCATTTCCTAGTGGACCAGTTATTACCTTGAGCCCACCCTTAGGGCCTAATCAAAGTAGAACTATAACGACCTGTCTGGTAGGGACACCTTTCCCACAGACCAATTATTCAGATTTCATATTTGGATATCGATTGCAAAACATGGCAACAGGGGATTGTTGTTTTGAAAGTAAATGTGATACCATACCGATCCCTCCTTGTGGATCAATGCCGAATTGTTGCGATGTAACCGAGGAAGCTTTCTGCGATTATTTTGATGACTTGATTAATTATACAACTGAGGATTGTAAGGTCATTTTTGATTTTGATTCCTTAGATAGTTGTGATGCGGTTGTGGTAACCTTGCCGGATGGTTCATCAAGCACTCCTTCTCCTGGTGATGAATTGTGTGTGCCGATAACCAATGGACCTGAAGAAATTTGTATTTCTATACAGCGATGGAACAATGTCATCAATGAACTGCTTCCTTGTTTTTCTAAAGATACCTGCTTCACGGTTGATCCACCTTGTCCACCTTTAGGGAGCATCTGTGATGAATGCCCTTCAGGAAGTACTCCAACTGAGTTGTTAAGCAACGGAGATTTTGAAGGTGGGAATATAGGCTTTAGTTCTGATTATACCGTCGGACCTCCAGTATTAACTTCTGGCCAGTACGATATTAGACGAAGTACTTTCTTAGGAAACCCCAACTGGGCTGCTGTTGATCCTACCAATGGGATAACTGGACAAATGCTTGTTGCTGATGGACCATTTAATGGGGCTATTTGGAGACAGACAGTCCCTGTAACTCCAGGTGATCTTCACACCTTCTGTATGAAAGTGAATAATTTAGTTACTCTAAATTTAAATGAATTTGTACCGCCTAGCATAGAGGTGAGGATTAATGGAACAGACGTTATTGTTCCTGCAATGGCCATCACTCAATTGCCTGATCAATGGGTAACTCTTACTGGTTCTTGGGTGGCACCTTCTGGGACACCAAGTGCCACGATTGAAATATTTAATGTTGAGTTAGCGCCTACCTTTGGAGATGTTGCGATTGATGATCTTTCGTTCACAAGTTGTGGTGCTCTTGTGGTTGATGATTGCTGTCAAGACGAACAAGCATTCTGCGACTTGGTAGACTTAGGTTGGGATGTAACGATTGATGGTTGTGAGGTGACGGTAAAGGCAACACAGTTTGATACCTGTCATTGGATGTATTATGCAAGTCCTGATTTTGGAGATGGTGGGACTAATCTGCCGGCCATCAGTCCTGCGAATGGTTGCTGGACTTACACCTACTTGCAATCCGGGAACTATAAAATATCAGCGACCATATTTGAAGGTAGCTCGGATGGAGATACCTGTTGGACCAAAGAACTCTGTGTGCCAGTTGATGTTGATTGCGGAAGCGATTGCTGTCAAGACGAACAAGCCTTTTGTGATCTCGTAGATTTGGGTTGGGATGTAACGATTGATGGTTGTGAGGTAACGGTTAAGGCAACGCAGTTTGATACCTGTCATTGGATGACTTATGCGAGTCCAGATTTTGGCGATGGTGGGATTAATTTACCAGCCATCAGTCCTGCGAATGGTTGCTGGACTTACACCTACCTACAATCTGGGAACTATAAAATATCAGCGACCATATTTGAAGGTAGCTCGGATGGTGATACCTGTTGGACCAAAGATATATGTGTGCCAGTTGATGTTTTATGTGAAGATGAATGTAGTTGTGAAGGCTGGAACCCAGCGACAATTTCTGGTAGCTGGGGTAGCCAGACCAACATTAATTGCGGTGCGACGATAACACTGCCTGCCTGTGAATTTGACTTCAGCTTTATGAGTTCCTTCATGTGCACTGGAGATGGATGTACGCCTAATTATGATTGGTCAATGACCAAGGTTGGAGGTCATTGTGTCGCACCATGTTTTGGAAATGCAGGATCTGGTACTAACATAAATGAGACCTGGGATCTTTCCCCAGGCGTTGATCCACTTTCCTCAGGTCCAGGAACCTATGAATTACGCATAAATGCCAATTGTGGAGACGATGCACCGTGTGCACCTTGCACCATATTTATAGTCATTCCAGATTGTTGTGATCCAGATGTAAATGCCTGTGATCAGGTAGATGTGGATTTTACTGCTGACCCACTGGTAGGTGATCAGTGTTGTTTTACAGCAACGATAGATAATCAATATTGTGATACTTATTATAAAGGTATCGCAGTGACTGTTTCATCACCTGCTACCATTGCTCAGATTCAAACTTTAAATGGTTGGGTCATTAATCAGCTTGGTCCTCAGGTGGCTGAAGTTTATCCTCCGACTGGTATGGTAGGCCTTGGAAGTGAAGACATATTTAGACTTTGTTTGATGAATGACGGCAGTGTTATTAGCGTTGATGTTTCTTGGTTGTACGATGATGGAAATGGAAATTGTTTGTCAGACTGTATTGAGAATTTCAATGTTACCTGTGTTGGGAATCCTGGCGGTTGTCTGGAGATTGTACAAGACTCCATTGATTGCCTCAATGACATCTATTGTATGCGGGTGATAAATACAACTTCGCCAGAGATAATTATAAAATCTGTTGAATTTATTCAACTGTCTCCGACAGGTGCAAGCATGACTCCTAATCCGTATTCGATCAATCCACTAGTGTCAGGAGATACTTCTGAATGGATCTGTATTAACTACGATGCTTTAGGAAACCCAGATTTATGTTTTCTATTGGTAGGACATGAAGCGGACTTACCTGCTGGCGAGCCAATCACCTGGTGTTGTGTTGATGATGAAAAGTATTTTATCGAGATTGATGATGACTGTCCAGATCCTTGTCCTATTGATCCTAATATTTGTGATGATATAAGTGTGAACTTAGTATCTGATCCAATAACAGGGGAGGAGTGTTGCTTTCTTGGTTCCGTGAATAATGATTACTGTGCGCAATATTTCAAAGGTGTAAGAGTCACTGCAAATTCATCAACAACCATTACGCAATTGCAGGCCTTGAATGGTTGGTATATACAACAGATTTCATCAACAGTTGCTGAAGTATATCCTTCTGGTCTATATGTTCCATTGGGTCTTGTAGATATCTTTAGTATTTGCAACAGCGCCAATATTAATCCGTTTACGATTACGGTAAGTTGGCTGTGGGAAGATGACATGAATAACTGTGTTGAGGTGTGTAGCGAAGACTTTGATTTGACCTGTGATGATTGGCAAGACCCCGACGGATGTTTTATCATCGCTGATACACAGGTGATTTGTGATGATGAAACGATTTGTTTGAAGGTGACGAATAATACAAGTCCAGGCTTCGTAATTCAGTCTATTGATTTGATTGGGATCACTCCAGCAGGTACTTCACTTTCACCGAATCCTATTTCGATTCCTGCGCTAGGGCCAGGAGCGACTTCCGATTGGATTTGTGTAGGGTATGGTGGAATTGCAGATGGGGATGATTTATGTTTTTATGTTGTCGGCCATAATGAAGACATCACTCAGGGGAATAATCCAACTTGGTGTTGTGCTTCTTCGATGGAGGTATGCATCAATATAGACTGTTCTAGCTGCCCTAACGTTCCAGATGTATGTGATGATATAAGTGTTGATTTAGTACCTGATCCGATAACAGGCGAAGAGTGTTGTTTCTTGGGCTCAATAAACAACGATTACTGTGATCAGTATTTCAAAGGGGTCCGAGTTATTGCTAACGCCTCAACGACCATTACACAATTGCAAGCATTGAATGGCTGGTATATTCAGCAAATTTCATCTACAGTTGCGGAGGTATATCCAACGGGTGCGTACGTACCGTTGGGTGGGGTAGATATCTTTAGTATTTGCAACAGCGCCAATGTTAATCCTTTTACGGTAACAATTAGTTGGTTGTGGGCTGATGATATGGATAATTGTATTGAGCTGTGTAGTGAAGATTTTGATCTGACCTGCGATAACTGGCAAGATCCTGAGAGATGTTTCATTATCGCCGATACTCAATTGAATTGTGATGATGAGACGATCTGTATAAAGGTGACGAATAATACAAGTCCAGGTTTTGTGATTCAGTCTATTGATTTGATTGGAATCACTCCAGCAGGCACTTCACTTTCACCGAATCCTATTTCGATTCCAGCCTTGGCGCCGGGAGCGACCTCTGATTGGATTTGTGTGGGGTATGTTGGGATTGCAGATGGTGAAGAATTGTGTTTCTATGTTGTGGGGCACAATGAAGATGTTACTCAAGGGGATATCCCTACCTGGTGTTGTGCATCTTCTGAGCCGGTCTGTCTTGACATTGCTTGTGGAGATTTCTGTCCACCTGAATGTATCGTGATAGTTGCCGACTCTCTGTCTTGTGAAGATCGAAATTATTGTTTCCGAATAGCGAATTATACGCACCCAATTTTTGATATAAATTCAATTGATCTAATAAATGTATTACCGAGTGGAGCAGCATTCTTAAACACTCCTTTAGGAATTCCAACACTCATGCATGGCGATACTTCTGATTGGATTTGTGTAGAGTACATTGGCGTTATGCCAGAGGATACAGTATGCTTTAATGTGGTCGCTCACCTCGAAGATTTAGAAGCGGGCGAACAACCGAGTTGGTGTTGTGCAACCACAGATGCGAGTTGTTTTGTTGTAGAGGATTGTAATACCTGTTGCCAAGATCAACAAGCCTTTGCGGATTCAGTGGCGCTCGGATTTGACTTTAGTCTGGGTGATTGTTCAGTGACAATTGAGACCTCTCAATTTGATTCTTGTCATTGGTTGTTGATGACGGAACCTGATTGGGGTGATGGATCGATGATCGATACGACGGCTGTAAACGCTAACGGAGTTTGGAGTCATACTTATACCAGTTCAGGAACGTACACAGTTTGTATGGATATTGGAGAAGGCGATTTGGAAGGAGCGTATTGTTGGGTAGATCAGTATTGTCAAGACATAGACGTGGTATGTAACAACCCTTTGGATGGATGTGATGTAGATGCCTTGCTTATCCCGAATGGTTTAACACCAAATGGTGATGGCTTAAACGATCTACTAAGAATTGAGACTGGACCTGAATGTCCAGAGGTTGGAATAAAGGTTTACAACCGCTGGGGGCAATTGGTTTTCTCAAATGGAGAATACAATAATGAGTGGGGTGGAACATCAATGAGTGGTGAAGAACTTCCAGATGGGACCTACTACATGGTTGTCGGTTACAATGATGATAATGCTAAGTTGATACATAGTTTTCTTGATATAAGAAGATAGGTATTTGATTAATTCATTCGGGCGCGGAAAGCTTCTGCGCCCGTTTAAAACTTAAATGATGAAAACAATTTTTTTAATAATAAATATATTTTTTATCGCTTTCGCAAATGTGGTCGCCCAGCAAGAATTTCATTTGTCTAATGAGCGATACAGTCTCTTAAATTTCAATCCTTCATCTGCCGGTGCCTTTGCTGATCAGGAGGTCAAAAGTTCTGCCATGTTTAATTTTCGGAATCAGTGGTTTGGTTTTGAAGGTGCTCCCACAACGTATAATGGTATCGTTGAGCATTTCATGGAGGACTACAACATTGGTTTAGGTCTATCTCTTTTTAATGACCAAATTGGTGTCGATTCAAAATGGCAAGTTTCTGGAAACTACAGCTATCGAATTCGATTGCGAGAAGGTTTTATTAATGCTGGCATTAGTACAAGTTACAGTCGTTTTGGAAATGATTTTACGCAGGTAAGAAATGTTGATGCTGGTGATATATATGATAATGTGAGTGATCCGGTATCTGTGTTCAGTGCAGGATTTGGGATCATGCTTCATGATGAAAGTCTCCGCATCGGTTTTGGTTCGCCTGCCTTTTTTGCCTTTAGCTCAGAAGATTCTAATCGCTTCAAGCAAAGACATTATTATGCACACGCATCCTTTAAATTAGGTGACGATTTTGATGACATCCAGATAGAGCCGACCTTACTTTTTAAATTTGAATCATCGGTTCCAGTGCAGACGAAGCTAGGCTTAATAGTCTGGATTTATGATCAATTTTCTCCATCGATTCAATATCGATGGGAAGACGCTTTGGTCCTTGGCTTTGGATGGTTAGTGGATGAGCGCTTTCAATTGGGCTTAGGCTATGATTTTACGTTGAGTCAATTGCGTACGGTATCCAATAATACCTTTGAGTTGCAGCTGGGATGCTTGATGTATTGATAATTTTTTATGAAAGATGAAATTTAAAAAAGCAATAAAAACACAAAATTATATTTGTGATTTTATTGCTTTTTTTATTTAATTATTGCAGAATGAAGTTTCTAAATTTTTATAAATTTAGAAACGGAATGGTAGCCATCATTTGACTCAAGAATTAGTGTGTACATTCCAGATGTCAATCGACTTACATCTATTAATTCACCAACAAGCCCATTGGAAATTATCTGACCTTTGCTGTCTATAATTGAGTACTTGAAGTTTGACTTAAAGTCATATTCATAGCGTATTGCAGAATTTGTTGGATTTGGGTATACTTGAATATCTTTCACCGGAAAATTGTAATCAGAGGACCCTACGGAATTTTCATTTTTTACAGAATAGATTTGACGTCCTATTGATGGATCTAAAGCAATGAAATAGAAATAATTTTCATCAGATACAATATCTGCCTTGCTGTCTCCATAAATATTTTGACTTAAGTCCTCTAGTTGAACGTCCTCATTGATGAAGAAAATTCTATTGCCTGAATATAGTATTGATTTGTTTAAATCTTGTACTGATTTACTCTGCGCTTGAATTCTATTTGTTTCATAGTCAGTTATCTTTATAAGACTATTGTCGTCCGATTTTAATTCAAAAAGATGTACTAATGTGCTAGAAAAGTTAGTAGAATTTGCTAGCAAGAAAATTCGATTTTGATGTTTGAAAGTCTCATAAAAATTAAACTCTGTGTATTGCTCTGGGATCAAGGTTTCTACTCCTGTGCTTACATTTATAAATTTGATTGACTCAAAGGGTTGGACTTCTTTGTTGTAGATATAAACATATGAATCGTTGATCAGTTTTGTTACTTGTCCTTCCTCAGTAGGGATCTTATTCCAAATTTCTCCATCTGTAGAGTACAATGTTGTTGACCAATCTCCAAATTCATTGACTATAAGATAGTCACCCCATTTTTGAAATGCACCAAAGATAAATTCACCCACCTCGTATGTTATTTCAACATTTGAACCGTTTATTTTTAAAAGATTTCTATCTGTTATAAAATAAAGATCTTGGCCTAGGACTTCCATGTTTAAATCATAGTATTCAGGTAGTTCTAAATCTATTAACAAACCATCAGTGGTCGCATAATAGTTTTTGTCAAGCGTGATGTACGTGCTTTCGTTATGTGTATGTAGGAATCGGTAAGGATAATTAGAAACCTCTCCTATAAATTTCTCTTCTCCATTAGCTCGGTTGAATTGAATTAATTTTGGCAGTGATATAGGTGTGTAACCCAAGTTTTAAATCATTGATATTGAGATGTTTTTTCGATTGTCTCTTTTCACTAAATCACTTAGCAAGGAGCTTAGGTTTTTGTCTACATAATTTTCGTAAACTCCATTACCATGCTTAAAGAATACGAAAACATAATCTTGAAAACCTCCAACAACATTTACTACAACATCATAAGCAATAACTCCACGTGACCTTTTAAGGTGACTCCGAAATAATCTATGTCTGCATGCCGATAGTTTGTCTTTATTGCTGCATATACAAGCAATCATACTATTATTATTAATCATCCAATTGGCCTCGTTAATAATAGTTGCAAATACTTTTGGATCATTTGGAGAAGGAATAGAATAATCTTGTTTATCGAAAATCATTTCAGATAATATTAGTCCATTATGATTCAGGTAATCAGAACTATCAACAAATTGAATCAAGTAAGGTACATCGTAATCAGTAAGAAATTCGCAGTAGATAGTTTTTTCGTATTGATATCTAGATGTTGGGTAGTGGGTAGGTGTGCTAATCACAAAATTTAGGTTGTGATTAGTTAATTTTTTTAGCCTTCTTTTTGATTTCAGAAAACTTTCCTTTTCTAATATCCTCTAAGGCTTTCTCCTTGTTTTCTTTTATTTTTTGGAATAAAGGAAACGAAGGACTGTCTTTTGATATTTTAATTGTTGTCTTCACAATATATGATACTAATGTACTTTGCAAAACTCAATAAATCAAGTAAAAGTTCCTATAAGTAATATTGAGGGTAAAAACCTCTTAACTTGCATACCAGTAAATTACTGTATGCAAGTTAGTGAATTTCATTCAAAATGTCAATAATTAGAGCTAGCTCAATATATTAATGTAAGTATTTACTTGCATATATGTAATTATATACTTATATTTGATCTATAATTACGATATAATGTGCAATACATCAAAGCAAATAAGAGAGTTCGATAGTTTTTTTGAAATAGTATCATACTTCGATACTGAGCAAAAATGTCAAGAATACCTAGCAAAACTAAGATGGAATTGCGAACCTACTTGTCCTTACTGCAAATCAAATAGAGTAAACTCACTAAAAGGGAAAACCAAGCGATATAAGTGTTATGGATGCAGAAAACAATTTGGAGTTAGAGTTGGTACTATTTTTCATGACTCTAAGATTAGTTTAAGAAAATGGTTCTTCGCTATTTTTATGTTCTCTGCTCACAAAAGAGGTGTTTCTTCTCACCAACTAGCTAGAGATTTAAAAGTGACCCAAAAGACTGCATGGTTCATGCTTCATAGAATAAGAGAAGTTTATACACCAGAAAATCCTAATTGCTTTGATAAACCAGTTGAGATAGACGAGACCTATGTTGGCGGAAAAGAGAAGAATAAGCACTCAAATAAAAAGACTAAAAATGCTCAAGGTAGAAGCACAAAATCTAAGACACCTGTACTTGGAATAATTGAGCGTGGTGGTAAAGTTTTTGCACTTCCAGTAGCTAAGACAGATGCTAAAACAATAAAGCCTATAATCGAAGAAAAAGTTTGCAAGGGAACAAAAGTTTACACTGACGAATGGAGACCTTACAACACTTTAAATAAAGAATATGATAGAGAATTTGTTGCACATGGAGCAGGTGAATATGTAAAAGGAGAAGCACATACAAATAACATCGAAAACTTTTGGAGTCACTTTAAAAGAGGTTTAAACGGAACTTACTTTCATGCATCAGATGAACACTTAGGAGGCTATGTAAATGAGTTTACATTTAGGTTTAACACAAGAGAGCTTTCAGATGGTTCAAGATTTGATGTAACTTTAGCAAACAGTCAAAAGAGATTAACATACAATGAACTTATCGCCAGAAGAACTAAAACGGCTTAGAGAAGCAAACCCAGATATAAATATTCCAGACGAAGATATAAAATTGCCAGAAGGAGTAACCTTTAATCAGCTAATACAACAAGCCTGTGAAGTGCCTAAAAAGAGCTTTAAAGAAATAAAAAAAGAGTACGGCATGACCTATGCTGAAATAGCTAAAATGTTTGGATATAAAAATGATGTTAGTTATCGAAATTCAGAACGTAGAGACAAGATAGAGCAAGGTATCACCGAGTTATATCACAGGTTCGTTACATGTGTTAAGGATTAAAGGCTTCGATAAAAAATTTCTATATTTAGTATGAGTGAAAACGTGAAATTTGAATTTCACAGTTTTTGGGATGACTTTGGTTTCGTCTTATGATATACATCATGAGAATAATCATAGTCTAGCTGAGTG
>JAHDGF010000068.1 GCA_020627785.1 Saprospiraceae bacterium | reverse complement strand
AGAGCATCGGTTTGTGGTACCGAGGGTCGTGGGTTCGAATCCCATCATCCACCCAAATACGGGACATTTCGCAAGATTTGTCTCGTTTTTTTGTTTTGGGAATTTATAAACTACTGGTTATTAGTGAGTTGAAATGAAAGGACCAATTAAACAGGTCTTTCTGCAAATTATACATTCAAAATCTCTATTAATTATACTCTTCCTAGATAGCCACGTCAATTACCGCCTTAGAGCGGCTTGTGCCATGCTATCCATTTATAGTTTTACCATTTCAATAATTGAAATACCTTTCTATTATTGCTTTTAGTCATCCTCAGGATCCTTAACGTATTCTCCCAACTTTTCTCCATTACCTTCTTTCAATTTCCCCTCTTCATCATATTCATCATTATCCTGATCCTCCGCATACTCCTCTAACTTGTCTTTTGCGTTTTCTGTTAGGTTCCCTTCTTCATTATAGTCATCATCCTCTTCAATGATTTCTTGAGCTTCTTCTCGAGTCATTCGTATTAGGTAATAAAAATCATCCGTTTCGAAAGGGAGGGCACTGACAAACTTGCCTTTAGCATCTTTAAATTGAATTAGTTTTTTTTCAAATCCTCTAGGGTATTCAAGTTTGATTTGGGCGATTACGTCTTCACTTAGTTTTTCATAATCTTTAACTATCCGTGTTTTACTCATTTCCAATGATTTAAAAGTTCAAGGCTCGTTTTATAAACCTTTCTTGGGAATCAGATTTGGTTACTAATTTATAAAATACCGACTAATTGAAGTTTTTTTGAATAATATTTGTGCCAAATTACCAATTTAGAACATAGGCAAATATGAGTGGAGCTACAATCGTAGCATCTGATTCAATGACAAACCTTGGTGTTTCTGGCAGCAATTTACCCCAAGTGATTTTTTCGTTTGGTACCGCACCAGAGTAGGAACCATAACTGGTTGTGCTATCACTTATTTGACAAAAGTATGACCACATAGGGATATCTTCTAGTTGCAAATCTTGATGTAACATAGGAACCACGCATATTGGAAAGTCTCCGGCAATACCTCCACCAATTTGGAAGAACCCTACTCCATTTCCTTTGGTGTTTTCCTGGTACCATTTAGACAACAACATCATGTATTGAATTCCAGACTTCATGGTTCCAGGGACTAGTTCTTTTTCAATGCAATAAGAGGCAAAGAAATTACCACAGGTAGAATCTTCCCACCCGGGTACAATGATTGGGATGTTCTTTTTGGCAGCAGCAAGCAGCCAACTATCATCTGGGTTAATTTGATATTTATCCTCTAATTCGCCGCTTAACAATATTTGATAAAAGTATTGATGAGGGAAATAACTTTCGCCGTTGTCATCGGCTTCTTTCCATGCCTTAAATAGATGCTCTTCAATTGCCCTCATGGCTTCAGCTTCTGGAATACAAGTATCCGTCACACGATTGAAGTGATTATTCAGGAGGTCCAATTCTTCACTTGGCGATAAATCACGGTAATTGGGAATGCGTTTGTAGTGATTATGTGCAACGAGATTAAATACATCTTCCTCAAGATTAGCGCCTGTACAGGTAATAATATGAACCTTGTCCTGTCTGATCATTTCAGCCAAAGATTTACCCAATTCAGCGGTACTCATTGCTCCAGCCAGGGTAACCATCATCTTATTTCCAGATGATAATTGTGCTTCGTATTCTTTAGCAGCATCCACCAAAGTTGCCGCATTAAAATGTTTATAATGTTCTACTATAAATTGTGATACTTTTCCTTTCTTCATTTTTGTTAAATTTTAAATCCCGGTGGTAATTTTATAATTATCTGGTTTAGCGTGCACATGGTTCTCATAAAGTGATTCTGTGACAAGACTTTACACCAATGGTTTATCATAAGTGAATATTGACCTATCCTTTAAACTTATACGAAAGCATTTTATAATATAGTTTAGCAGCCAAATATTGTGGCGCATGTAATCCTTCTATAGGCGCTAATTCTACAATATCAAAACCAACTACATTTCTGCTGCCGAATACTTTGCGCAAATAATCTGTAATTTGATGGAATAGCATGCCATTGGGTTCAGGTGTGCCTGTTGCTGGCATGATGGAGGGATCAAACACATCCAAGTCTAAAGTGATGTAAACATTTTCTGTTAATTGTTCTAACGAATCATAGATCCATGATTTACCATGCTTAATGTCATCAGCGAAGTAAACTTTATCAAAATCCATATGTTCCTTCTCGCTTACGTCCATGCTGCGAATACCTACCTGTATAAGATTACAATTTTTACTCGCGTCATAAACAGCACAAGCATGGTTGTATTTTGTTCCATCGTATTCAGGTCTTAAATCTGCGTGGGCATCTAATTGTAGAACTGTAAGATTTTCATATTTCTCATAAAAAGCTTTAATAATTCCGATACTCACCGAATGTTCTCCTCCAAAAAATGTTAGAAACTTATGGTGCTTCAATAATTCCTTGGTGCCATTATAGGTAGCCAAGAACATTTCTTCAGGGGTCTCAAAATTAGACCATTCGGTTGGCATACAGATTCCTTTTTGATAGACCTCAGAGTCTGTTTCAATATCGTATAACTCCATATTATCGGCAGCATCCATAAAGGCTTCAAAGCCCTTATCCGCGCCTTTACCCCAGGTACTTGTACCATCATAAGGAATGGATTGCAATAGGACTTCAGCATTAGTGAGGGAGGCATATTTCTCTGGTATTCCTGCAAATGTTCTCATCTATTTCGCATTTATATTGTATCCCAAAATTTCGAGCATTTCATCCACTGATTGTTCGTTACGATATACGTAGTCCACAATATTTCCAGTTTCATCTCGATCTATGATGATCAACTTTGGAGCAGGTATCAAGCAATGTTTGATACCGCCATATCCACTAATTGAATCTTGATAGGCTCCCGTATGAAAGAATCCAACGTAAAGTGGCTCTTCATCTGAGTCCTTAAATTTTGGAAGGAATAGCTGTTGGTTAAAATCTTCAGAATTGTAATAGTCAGAATGATCACAACTTATACCCCCTATGTTTACCTTCGTATATTCATTGCCCCATTTATTGACGGGTAGCATGATAAATTTCTCTAAAATTGACCAGGCATCTGGAATGGTATTCATTAAACTATTATCTACCATATACCAGACTTCTCTATCGTTCTGATGTTTTTGTTCTAGGACTTGAAAAATAATGGCCCCGCTCTCTCCGACCGTATACTTACCAAACTCTGTGAAAATATCTGGCTCTGCTACCTCCGATTCTTGACAAGCTGTTTTAATGTTAGAGACAATTTCATTGATCATATATTCATAATCATACTCAAAACCTAGATTATTTCTTATGGGAAATCCCCCACCTAGGTTTAAAGCTTTTATGTCTGGGCATTCCTTTTTTAAATCAACAAAAATCTTGAGCGCCTTCTGAAATTCTCCCCAGTAATAGACATTATCCTTTATCCCAGAATCGATAAAGAAATGCACCATTTTCAAACTAAGGTTCTCATCACCTTCAATCTTCTCTTTATAAAATTTCATAATTTCGCTCGGACGTATGCCTAGCCTAGATGTATAGTATGCCGACTGTGGTTCTTCATCTATTGCTATACGTATCCCAATTTTTAACTTACCTGTGTACTCAGCAGCATATCTTTTTACTCGCTCAATTTCAGATATAGAGTCAAGGACAAGTATCGAATTCTTGAATCCTGCCACATTTAGCTTAATGATCTTTTTTAAATAGTCTTCCGTTTTATACCCATTGTGAACTACAATGGTATTCTTTGTTAACTCTCCTTCTTCGAGTAACTTGAATATTAAGTCAATATCAAAGGAAGATGAAGTCTCCAGATGTACTTTTTGTTTGAGGGCAGCTTTCAGAACATGACTAAAATGGCAACATTTGGTACAATAGCAATAATTATAATTGCCTTGATAATTGTTTTTCTTAATGGCCCTATTAAATAAATTTCTAGCCTTGCGAATTTGTTCCCCTATCCTGGGAAGATAGACCAATTTGAAAGGGGTCCCATATTTTTCGATGAGGTACTTGAGGGACATCCCATGAAAAGTTAGATAATCATTTTTCAAATCAAACCCTTCTTGAGGGAAGTAGTAGCTTTGGTCAATCAAGTCAAAGTAGCTATTTTTCATTTAGCCTAATATTTTTTAGAGTTATTGATGCATCTAAATGCTATTGGACCTCGTGATTTATTTCTGAATTTATGAGACAATCATGAGGCCGAAAAACAATGCAGATATACGAAATATTTAAAATTGAATAGATAATTCTAATCGAAATTTATCCATTTAAATCCAATTAAAACACCCCAAATTCTAATAGAATAATCAAAACTTTTCATCGTCATCGTATAATTTATTAATGGCATTGAACAACCAAAAATTTTAGATCATTCTGTAATTCCATTGTGACATACATTTGGATAAAAAGTATCACTTAAGGAGGCTGATTTTTAAAGAATATTTTATCTCTAACCATCAAAAAAATACCCATCTTTAGAAGATGAAATCTAAACTGCTTCTATTCTTTTTGTGCGCCCTTAATTTCTTGGCTTGCGAGGAACCTGACGAAGGCTTTGTACAGAATTATGAAATTGAAGTGGTTGACATTTTCACAGATCAACCGATTCAAGGGGCTAAAGTTGCCATTAACTGGAACATTGGCGCAGGTTACACATTACATGGTGTGCAAAACGATGAAGGGTTTACGGATATCAATGGTAGAGTATCTTTGCGGACAGCCGTTGATATGGATTCTGTGGCTGTGTTTTTGGAGGAGGATCCATTTTTAGAAGAACGACACATTCATCAGATGTTGTTCATCGATAAAGAAGGCTATGAATTAAAAGAACTTGAGCAAGACACTCCCATCATGCGATGGAGACCTTTTCTAAATGAGGATCAACTGGTTACTGCCAAGCTATATAAATCTATTCTGGCAGATGTTGTAATGATTGATGAGGCTCCCAGGAGAACAGAGGATATCTTTTTTAATTACCTGATCACACAGAACCATCCAAGTTTTGCTTTTAATATTTATGGAGGTAATACTACTTTATTTTTTTTAGATGAACCGGACACCATGAAACTCGGCTTAGTGACAGCAGACCAGGTAGATTACAGAATCGATTATGCTTTGACCACCTATGATCCGATGGCAGATAAGCTTGATACCTTTTTTCAATCCTTTTATGAATTTGTAGGGGACGCTTCAGTGCCTTCGCAAATGATTGAGATTAAGTTTTAAATAAAAATATACTCTTAGTCTACGTTTCGGTGCCCTCACAAATAAGTGATACCTTTCCTAGACAGATTCCATCATTCGGACACAGCCATAATTTTTTAAATTTTGCTTAATTTCAAGGAACAAATTTATAAGCTCATGCAAATTTCAACAAAGACATCCCTACTTTCAATGCTAGCATTCACGCTACTACTATTGTCTGCCTGTAGTCCATCTGGTGAGCAGGCACCGAAAGATAATGCTAATCCAACACAGCCTACCCTCGGTGAGATTTCTATAGATGTAACTTGCAATGAAGAAGCAACGAAAAAATTCCAGGAAGGACTATTGTTCTTGCATAGTTTTCAGTTTGATGATGCTGCTGAAAAATTTGCGGAAGCGCAGAATTTAGACAACGATTGTGCCATGGCTTATTGGGGAGAAGCGATGAGTGAAAACCATCCCTTATGGAGAGAAAAGGACAGAGAAAGAGCCATAGAGATTCTTCACAAACTTGGTGGTGATAAAGCGGAAATCAGAGCTAGATTCAAAACAGAATTTGAGAAGGACATGCTGGATGCCATTTGGGTTCTGTATGGTAAAGGCACTAAAAATGAAAATGATAGAGCGTATGCAGCCGTGATGGCCGACCTACATAAAAAGTATCCAGACAATCATGAGATTCGTGCCTTCCACGCACTCTCACTTTTGGGTTCAGCCAAAAAAGGTCGAGATGAAAAACTGTACAACGAGGGCGCAAAAATTGCGCAATCCATCATTGAAGAAAATCCAAATCACCCAGGTGCCCTACACTACTTAATTCATAGTTATGACGATCCATACAATGCATCCAAAGCTTTAGATGCTGCCAACAGATATGCGAAAGTAGCTCCTGACGCAGCGCATGCTTTACACATGCCCTCTCATATTTATGTGGCGCTAGGAATGTGGGATGAGGTTATTAAATCTAACATTGCCGCTGTTGCTGCAAGCATCGAAAGACAAGAAAGAAAAGGCCTTGACCTGAGCAAAATAGATTTCCATTCCCTTAAGTGGAGAATGTATGGTCATCTTCAGAAAGGAGAATTTGCGGAAGCGAGAAAACTGGTACAACAGATGGAAGACTACTGTGAAAAAGAATATTCGCCAAAAGCTGTTTCACATACAGTCATGATGAAAGGGGCCTACTTGACAGAAACAGGAAAGTGGGACGATGAACTTTTAGAAGACGACATTGACTATGAAGATCTGCCCATACAAATCTATGGAACCAGATGCTTCATTCAAGGAATGGCTGCTTATCAAGCCAATGATCTCGACTCCATAAAAAGAATCATTTCGGGCATGGATCCGGAAATTGCTGAAGCAAGGAAAAAGGCTTTGGCAGAAGGTTCTTCCATGTGCAGTGGAAGCTATAATAGAAGTATGCCTACAGAAACAAATGTTCAGAGAACAGAGGTTGTCCAAATTCAATTACAGGCCTTGGTTGCCATGGCTGAAAATAAAACTAAGGAGGCAGAAGAACTCTTAAAGCAAGCCATCAACAAAGAAGAAGAAACAACCTATAAGTACGGTCCACCAGAGATCGTTAAACCGACCCATGAAATGTATGCGGAATGGCTAGAAAAAAACAACAGACCCAAAGAGGCATTGAATTATTACCAAAAAGTTTTGGATAGAGCGCCCGGGCGATACATTCCTACACAGGCGATTAAAAAATTGGAGGAGGCGGAGTAGTTATTTTTTCTAAAATACTAGAGATAAAGTTGAAGCCTAGTTCAATTGATCACAATAAACTAGGCTTCGTTAAACTGGCTTCCATTATTTCTTCTTATAAGGGAATTTTCTGGCGCCCCTTCTCATGAGCGCCGAAATAATATCTTGGGTGGTGCTACCCTTTTGCATTTCAAGATCTTCAGAGTAAGACCAAAGACGATCGCCATTCTCCGCATTAAATAAACTTACTTGGCATCTACCTCGATTAGTACTCGTATTAACTGCACTACCGAAAGAGGTGCCCAACAAGGACCTTTCCAAGCCCTTTGCAATATCTAAGCCTGTCGCCAATTCCTCAGACATCGGCTTCTCCGTTTCTATGTAACCGCTTACGACCGCATCTACCCCAAGAATTTCACACAGCTTTGTGACATCTTGATCATTGATTTGCTCAAAATTAATCCTAGCATCTCTTAATTTGGAGTTGGTCATTGAAGCAGATTGCACAGTTACTTTCATTTTCTTACCGATGAGGTAGGACTCCACAGCATTCTGGACATCCTTACCTTGCTCTAGTTCCATATTCTTTATCTCTGCTGTCGTTACGTTCTCCTTCTGCTTCTCCGTGAGTTTTAATTTAGCCTTAAAAGGAACGACTGCTATTCGTTGATGTGAAGCCGTATCTTCATCAAAGGATTTTGACTTTGTCGTGCTGCAGGAACTTACCAAGAATATCCCTAACACAAGAATTGTAAATATTGAAAATTTGTTCATGATTTGATTTATAATTTTAGTTACAAGTTGTTGTTATTGTAAACCCACCAGCAGATGAAGTTGAATTACCTTCGGAACAACTTTCAGTCGTTGTAAAGGTCGTTGTCGTCGGCATAAAAAATTCAGAGCCTACGCCTGAGGCTGAAGTTGTACAAGTACAAGTCTTTTCTTGTTTGCCGCAAGAAATGATTGTCAATGAGACAAGAAAGAAAAGAAAGATGTAGAAATTTTTCATGATTAGATTTTTAGTATTAAAAATGATTTATCGATTTATTCAACGCAATATCCAAAGTGACACTCTCCTACAGGACAATTTATGCCTGAACAGAGATCCATATCAACCGGACTAAATTTTTGTATATCTAGCAAACCCTTGAGATCTTTTTCCAGAACAAGATCAGCATCTTCATAAGACAGATTGTACTGATTGACCCATCCATTATCAATGGTCAATAAATTGGAGACTTCATTAAAAGTGTAGATTCCTTCGAGAATTGTTTTGATATCACCATCGTCTTGAACTGTAATGCCATTAAACTCACCATTTTCAGAAAATTGATAAAAGACATCGTTAACATTGTAAAATTCTCTTAGATCATTTCCATCTTCTTCATGAAAATATTGTCTCCAAACACCTGTCAATTGAGGAGTTTCCAATTCAATTGCACAAGGATCACAATCACCCCCACAGTCAACGTCTATTTCGGTACCGTTTAATATTCCGTCATTACAAGAAACCTTATCTTCATCCGCACAAGAATAACAAAACAGTAAAATAAATGAGGCCAGAATATAAAATTTTGAATTGCTCATAAAAGTTATTTTAAATGAAAGAGTTATAAGTATCTCACATTATATTGATACATTGGAAGTAAAAACTAACTCCTCACACTCTGTGATATTTAAAAAACCTTCTTCTAAAACCACAGTACCTGAGGTAACCTTATATGGAACTGTTCCTGAGATGTTTGATAATCTTTCTTCAATCGTCCGACGATAATCTGACCAGTCGGCCAAAATAACATCTGTCAATTTTACATTATTAATTTCGACATCAATAAATAGGGACTCAAGGTTACTCGGACAATTAGTGCAAGCAAAGGTCCAAGTAATATAACTCCAGTTATTCGTTTCACAAGTGCAAGCTCCATTCTCACAAAAATTTCCAGATAGATTTTGATCACACCTCACTGATTCGCAAGGATCAATATCATCTTCACAACTCACCAACAAAAAAGAGAGTCCAAGGCTTAAAAAAATTAGAAGTAGTAAATTTTTCATTTTTAGTTATTTAAATTAATTGTTTTAGAAAAAATTATTCAACGTACAAGCACTACAAGAATTGCAGATAACTTCAGGGATTAAATCCTCATAAAATTCTGGGGAGACTTCATTTAAGTCACTCGCCTTGTGTATGCCACCTGTTTCTTCTGAAAGCATTTCATACATATCTACAATTTGAGGATCAAGACCAAGCGAAGAGATGAAGTGACTAAATACAGCAACCTCATTATTCTGCGCTGCGAGTATGGCACTATTGGTTACCGCAAGCTCATTGGCAAAATCTTGACGTGGTGTTGAAGAATCTAATTCTTCATCGCTTATATAAAAAATTGCCTTGCAAGCATCTTCTCTCCAATCATAATAATTAGATAAATCTTCTATTGCGTTGGCACCTTGCTCGGAGGCTAGACCAGTATGACCCGTAAGACTTGCATAGGTAACTGGGGCTGTTTCAATTCCCTGCAAATAAGCCAAAAATGAATTTGCAAATAAAGGGGATGGAGACTGTGTTGTCAATCCAAAATACTTTATCTGTAAATCTGAATTACAGGTAGTTAATGCTTTGGCTACTGCACTTTCTGCGGCATCGCTGATGGCCACTGAAATTGGCCCCATTGATCCACTCGAATCAATGATGACCACCAGATCAATCATAGGTGTCGTATTAGAACCTCCGCAGGGCATCAAATCACCTGGACCACAATCGTCACAAGCAGATAGGGAGAATAATAGTATAAGTAAGAAGTATTTATATTTCGACATCGTTTCAAATTTAGGTTTAGTTACAAATGAGTTTAGCCTCTGTTCTTCTATTGGCTTGGTGCTGTTCTTCAGAACAAGTGACACCATCTGAACAATGATTGGTTAATCTTGTCTCGCCATATCCTATGGCAATAATTCGTGACTTGCGTACACCCCTGCTCATGATGTAATCAACGGCAGATTTTGCCCGTCTTTGTGAAAGGTCTTGATTATAAGTATTTGGGCCGCGACTATCTGTATGTGAAGACAACTCTACTTTAGATACTTTGTGAGCCTGCATGTATCTCACCAATTTATCAAGTTCAAACTTTGACTCTTGCAATAAAACATCTTTATCAAATTCATACTTAATGTCTAGCACAGTTCCACGCCCACATTCAAAATTCTCAATCCCCAACTCTAGATCAACAAAAAGTGTTGCACTTCTATTGAGACCAACGGTTGAGGCCCGGCCATTCTCGGATAATCGATTTTGCTTAATCCCTACGACTCCATAGGTGGAATTCTTTTCAAGCCTAAATGCAAAGCCACCTTTTCCATCAGAAGTTGTTTGTTCCACCTTTCTTGTTCCATTATTGGTTAGGCTAACCAATACATTAGATTCAGGAATTCTAGAATCTTTATTTATCACTACTCCCTTAAGGATAAATCTTAAGTCCGTATACAACAATTGCTTACGGAGGATGGCGTCAGGAAAAAATTCCTCTTTGTTTATGTAAGTCGTCGCAGTTTTGATTCCCAACACATCACCTTCTAACTTGTAGTCATTGTGAGGCAACTCTCCTAAATCAACTACTCCAAAATTATTTGTCGTTCCTGATGCCACAATATTTCCATCCATGTCCGTTACCAATACATCAGCACCAGGTATAACCTTTTGGGAAGCTTCATCGATCATCGTTACAATTAACTTGTGGGAATCATTTGGACATTCGCAGTCTATACAACCAGTTGATGCCACTGGACTAGGTCCCTTAGCCGAACCAAAAGAATAATTTAACCCAAGCGTAATTCCGGCAGATGAGATGTCTCTACAGAATTCCTTATCAATTTCTGCAGAAGCAATAACATTTGGAGGTAGTTCACTTAAGATATAATTTTCTTCCCCAACTACTTCAAACACATTCTCACCATAATATATTCCTGACACGTTATTGACTCCTAAATCAAGGTTCTGATCAAAATGGACTTGTCTATGATACAGATAATAGGCACCTAGACTTAGACCCATCGTTTTCGATAGTTTATAGCTAGCCTTTAATTGTATTTTTCCAGTTAAGGCAAATTCAGTCTGAAATCCTGTGCTGACTTGTTGAGTTTCGGCAATATTTCCAAGAGAACGATCATTGGCAGTGACCAAAAGATCTCCACCAGTAATATTGGTCGCGCCAAATCGTGTATTTAATTCTAAGGCAAGGCTAGGTGAATTGACTAGTCGATAATCCGGTCCTAGGCCGAGAAAAAGTCTTTGGACAGGATTCCTTTGTGTCACAGTCGTCCATGGACTACCTCCAACATCAATCGTTTGAGGTATAAAAGTCCCAGGACTATTTAATAAATAATTAAAATCAAGCCCTACACCCAATTTTGAAAAATAATAGTCCATTTGAAGACCGGCATTATACCCAATTAAATATTCTTGCTGCAAGGTTTGAGGATGAAGAAAAAATGGCAAATCAACACCACCATTTAATCCAACAACAAACTTTGACCCCAGATCTGTTGTTGGCGTTTCATTCAAATAGTCATCCTGGGAAAATATGGATAAAGGAACCAGGAGAATAATTAACGTGGCCCCAAAAGCTGAGACCCAATGATTTAATTTGGAAGTTGGAAAGTTATTCATGATTGGCCGGTTTAAAAATTGTTCAATGGTCTATTTAAAATCAAATCCCTTTTCATTCTTTGGATTTTTTGTTAGGAAAAACTTGAGCTAAAATGGATTCTCTCACAAGCTTTGGCTCAGCTACAATAAATATGTTTTGTCGACTATTTATCGAATTAACTTGAATGCCTAGTTCTGACAATCCATAAATATGATGGATGTCAATTCCGATGACTTCATCATAAGATAGATCAAACTCAAGATCAGTATTGGCAAAGTCGGCGAAGACAAAGGACAGAGTGTTTTCACCTAAGACTAACTCGCCTTGAATCTTATTAAACCCATCCCATAGTATTGCTTCTATTCTCACCTCTGACTGATTTATACCCCAATCTAGGGAGCGCTAAAGGAGAAAAATTATTAAACTTTTAAGTGGTTGGTTCTACCTTTCGATTGGTCATCAACAACGCTATTGCGCTCTGTGCACGTAAAGAGGAGTACTAGAATTCAGAAGAATCAAAGTTCATAAACATGAGAAAGTCAGATCAAGTTAAAGTTCGATGGATAAAGAAACTAGCGTTCCTTGGGACCGATGGTCTATGGTTACGCCTACTTGATCCATATCTCTTCGATTGATATGTTCAAGGCGTTGCTTGGTAATATTAACACCCAACGATTTATGGGTCGCAGGCCTCGCATCTTGTTCCTTTGGATTTCCGTTATCCTCTATTGATACGAGCAATCGATTTTCAATCCGCGAAAAGTTTACTTTGATTAAACCATTCTCTGTGATTCCTGCCATTCCGTGAATGACCGCATTTTCTACAAAAGGCTGTATAAGCATCGGAGGTATGGAGACATCTTGTTCATCAATACCTGAATCACAAGTAATGGCAAAAGAAAAACGACCATCCAATCTCAACTGCTCTAATTTTAAATAATTTTCCAGAATTCTGATCTCTTCAAAAAGTGAAATATAGGACTCAACCGAAGCATTGAGATTAGATCGAATCAGCTGGGCAAAACGTCCTAGGTAGTCCATCGCATTTTCTTTGTCATTATCCATGATAAAACTCTGGATGGAATTGAGACAATTGAAGATGAAGTGAGGATTCATCTGTGCTTGTAGGGCAGATTTTTCTAGTTGGCGGATTTCTTCTTGAATCTTATTCTGGGCCGTTAATTTTCGAATTCTATTACGGTATAATCCATAAAAAAACAATCCAGTCAAACCAATAAAGAAAATCTTAGCTAGTAATGTGTCTTGCCATGCAGGACTTATATTTATGCCTATGGACTTAACATCACTTACATTCGCTGTAGAGTAAACACCCCTGAGGTTGAGTGTGTAATTATTAGGCAATAATTTAGGTAGTTGAACCTCTGAATGGTTTTCAACGGTAGCCCACTCTTCCTGATCTGGTAAAAGTTGATATTCAATGGAAGCTAAATTTGCGTAAGCCCAATAATCAATAGACGCACTCCAACTTATCAAATTTTCATCATGCGAAAGATTAATTTCTTGAATTTTATTTAGTTCTAAATTTTCATTGTTTACCTTAAAGTAATTCAATTTTAAATCACCCCGAGATTCCTTGAAAAATTCTTCAATGGAATAACTAGCTAGAATGTTTGAAGCAACATAAATGCTGTCACCTCCGATGTGGAATGTTGGGCGAGTTTGTTCGTATGATAATCTTGCCAAGCGATATTCATCCTTGTTTATATTGTACCGACCAACTCTAGATTTAGTACTAAAGAATAATTCATTTCGATAAAGCACCAGAGAATTATACTCTTCGCCTTTCGCAATTTCGTTCTCTTCAATTTTATTCTTTTGGTCGTTAAAATGTAAGGAAACCAAATTCGTATTCGTACCCACAAAAAGTTGGGCAGAATTAGGATCATAGACTAAGTCGGTAATATAGTTTTCAACTTCGTGATTGACCTCAATTCCATTCCTAACAAACCACAAATTTCGACCATCGTAAGCATATGGTAAATCTGAAATATGCGGAGTACCAATGGCCTGAATTTTCTTTTTATGTTTTTCAGATACGACTTCCTTAAAACTTAAATTTCCTTTGGGATAATAGATATAAAGTGAATTATCAGCCTTCAGAAAAATAGCATCATCACCAGTCCTTAAAGATTGTCCTTGAGTCCAGGAATGAGTTATTTTACTCCTAGAATCACTACTCAAATCAATGGCAAAAAAATCATACTTACCCATGCCTATTAATAAGTCATCGCCCATGAAATCAAAATCATTGACGTTCTTTGAAATTCTACTCAACTTCTTTTCATGAAATCTATAGAGTTCTTTCTGAGCATTCAGAAGATAGAAGGACTCTTGTTTTCGAATGATTTTTATCCAATCAAAATTCAAATCATTTATGAGCTCGTACTCTGAGTCAATGAAAGCATTTGGAATGACGGAAACACCATATTTATAATCTGAATAGATTAAATCATTTGTTACACTAGAAAAAATATGATCTACATCATTCCATTTGGTTCTTATAGGATTTATAAATTCTAGTTGCCTTAAATCGAAAACCAGAATTTCATTAAGATTTGTTCCTAGAAAAATGAATGAATCATTTTGATGAAAACAATTGTAAGCCTCCACATCAAGCGATAGAGATTTATAGGTCTTAGAATTACAGGGGGAATTGAAATCATAGAGGACAAGACCTAATTGAGTCAACAACCATAATTCGTTATTTACCCATAACGCCTTGATGACTTGAATGTCTTTAAAAGTTGGGCAGTTGACTAATACCTGCCTTTGCACTTCCCATTCATCATCCTGGTTAATCCAAATTTCAAATCCCTTTTCATTCATCCAAGGGGCACCAATCAAGGTATCGTTATTCCAAGCAAATGAATTAGCCTGTGTCTTTCCAATGACCTGATCAACCTCATTAATTTCTGCATTGAAAAGAAGTATTTGATCTTCAGCCCTCATCCAAATTTTATCTTGCTTATCCAAATGAAATAAATGATATCCTATTGCGAAAGTGTCTTTACCAACTATGATTGACCTACAATCAAAACGGTTATATTTCTCATCTAGGAAACATAACCGCTCATAAGTAGTAGTCCATAATTGGCCTTTTGAATCGCTTAATAACAGACTCTGGACATAAGTGCCGTCAAGACCTGAAATTGAATCATTTAATATATAATGATTGGTTTCAATTCCGTTGAATTGATTGTAGCCTTGAGAAGTGCTTGCTATCCAAAGTTGGTGATTGTGTTCGGAAATGAAAGTATTAACATTATTTGAAATCAAATTATAATCTTGGCTAAAAAGTTTAAAACTACATAGAGAATAAAAAATAATTAGCCGAGAAAAACCTCTCATATATTTATTAAAATTTCAATAACAAGTCAAATAAAAAAAAAGTTACTTGAAACTACCGCTACCAATATGACCAACACTACTAAATGCTGGATTCCATTCAGGAGGGCAAGGTGGAGCAATAATATATTTGGCTTGAATAGGATTATTTGACTGATACAAATAAGCACCAAAATTAAGGTCAGCTTTTACTTCAATTTTAATTGCGGGATAAGAATTGTTTGGGTCAAACAATGCAGATGCTCCGTAGTTCATAACCATTTGTGAAAAATAATAAACATTCCCTGAAGGCCACATGCCTGCTATATCTGCTTTACCCACAAAAAAGAAACGTCCGTCTGGGTTGTTTTTTTCAAAATTTGGTGCCTCAGGGTGATCAAATACAGTCATAAGATCACCAATGCCTGTTTCATTTAATTTTGAATCAACAAAAGCAATTGAGTTGGGAGTTGAAGGAAGAACTCCTGTAGGTATTTCAATTTCGAATTCTACTAGTGGATATTCCAATTCCTTAAAATGTAGTTTATTAGGTGAGCTCGTCACAAAAGTCACAAGCCATCCACTACAGTTAGGTGAGGTATTTAAAATTAAATTATTAAAAAACGATCTTGGTATTCTTACAAATTTAGCAGGTTTCATTTTTAATTATTTTAATTGTTCTATAAATTCTTGCTTTCTTCTTCGGGCCAATGGCACTTGACTGCCATCCACTAATTCTATATATCCTCCATCTTCATTTACCACGGCCTTCACATGGGCTAGATTCACCGAGTGACTTGCGTGCACGCGAAAGAACTGTTGAGCAGGCATTGATTTCTCCAGCTCGGCCAATGGCTTGCTGATCAACAGCTTTTCTCCATCCATAAAATGAACGGTGCAGTAGGAAGCCGCCGCTTCAATGCGTTTGATATTTTCTACATGGCACATGCGGATGCCCTTGGAGGTAGATAATGGAATTTTTTTAGATGAAGGCGCCTTTTCGATGAGCTTGTTTAGTTTATTAAATACTGCAGTACTGCTCTGTCGTTCCTCTACCCTTTTAACTGCGCCCACCACCGATTTAGGCGTATAAGGTTTTAAAAGATAATCGACGGCATCATATCTGAAAGCCTTGATGGCGTATTGGTCGTAGGCAGTAGTAAAAATAATCTTAAAGTTCTTCTGCTCTATCATGTCGAGCAATTCAAAACTCTGACCATCATCCAGCTCTATGTCCAAAAAAATAAGATCAACTTTCCGAGAGTGTATCAATTTAAATCCTTCCTTATTACTCGCAGCAATTCCAAGTACTTCAATGGACGGACAATATTCTTCTAAGATGTTGCTTAGAAGCCTGGAAGCGGAAGTCTCATTTTCTATGATGATGGCCTTCATTTTTGTTTTTTGGTTATTATAAAGAAACGGATGATTTTCCGCAATTCCAAGAGAAACTTTGGGTTGGCTGGAATAAAAGAACCGATGGTAGCTACTAATTTTTCATTGGTTAATGGTCGATTAATCCAAAATTTAGCACAAGAAAAAACCTAGTTGGAAATTATATCTCCAACTAGGTACTTCTAAACTAACTTGGAATACTTCTCCGATGCGAGAATGAACATAGAGAAGTTGTTAATGATTGGCTAGTTAAATCGCCACAACATTGATAGGAGTCTAATTAAAGAATAGTGTTACCCTTTAGAAAAAGAAATACAGGAAAAAAATAAACTGAACGGGCTTTCAATTTTCATTACTCCCTAAGCTTTTATAAATTCACAGCATGAGAATAATCGTACTTTTCATTTGTTGTTTGACCGCTTGTCAATCAAAGACGAACACTGCGGCACCCATTGAAGCCATCGGTGAAGAATCGCAATCACAACAGATGCTTGTAGACCGAGAGGAAGAAAAGGTCAAGGTCCCGCTTAGAGTCGCTGGAGATTTTAACGGAGACGGAAAGGAGGAAAAACTTTTGGAGTACGTTTATAACATAGAAAAAGAGGTGGAGGAAGAATCTTTTATCTCGGCTAAAAATTATCGCCAATTTCTGGATGAGAATGGAAAGACCGCTCTATTGGTAAATGTCATTGCATCTAACAGAAACATTAAGGCTTTGAGCTTCATGTCTAATAAGGGGGCGGGCTTACATTGGCTGAGGAATATTGGTGACATCAATGGGGATGGTGCTGATGATATTTCTGTGGTTGTTAATTATGCCGATACCTCTACGATTAATGATTGTATGATTTACGCTTTCGCAAATGGAGAATGGAACCTCTTAACAAAGTTTGAAATCAGAGAATGGCAGATTTTTGATCCTGACTCTGATAAATTTTCAGGATTCATCTTTAAAAATGCAAAGGGTGAATTTATTGCCAAAAAGTATGACAACAGCCTCAAAAAGGTTGTACAATCCATCCTAGAACTACCTGAATAAGAATCAGTTAGCTTTCCTTGATGGCTACATTTGCGCAAGCGGACAAAAAGCAGTAGTCTAGTAAGTTATGTGGGTGCCAAATCTTATCTTTGGAAAAAAATCACACATGCGCTATTTAATTCTAAGCTTACTATTTTTCATCTCTTTTTCTGCCAATGCTCAATCAACTGGAGCATTTTCAAAAATTAAAATTGATCTCCGAGGAAAAAATATTGCCGATCTTGCAAAGCTTGGAATCGAAGTTGATCATGGAGAATTAATCCTTGATAGACATATCATTAATGTTTATTCAAAAGAGGAACTTGAATTAATCACAGAGGCTGGATTTGAATACAAGTATTTGATTAAAGATCTAGACGAGTTTTTTCATGACCATGGAAGTGACAATCATAGAATTGAAAGCGTGAACCGATCAGCCGAATGTGGCAGCGGTGGGGGGACCGGAGTTTACGACTATAAGACTCCTGAAAATTATGTCTATGGAAGTATGGAAGGTTACCTAACCTACAGTGAAGCCATGCGAGAGCTGGATAGAATGACAGAACTCTACCCTAATCTGATTACAGAAAGAATGCCCATCGGTGACATTGTAACCCATGGTGGAGATAACATTCACTATATGATTATTTCGGATAATCCAAATATGGAAGAGGCGACGGAACCGCAAGCACTATACACCGCCATGCACCATGCCAGAGAACCGAATGCCTTATCTCAATTAATTTTTTACATGTGGTATTTATTAGAAAATTATGAGACGGATGAAGAAGTAAAATATCTGGTTGACAATACAGCTATGTATTTCATCCCAATCATCAATGTCGATGGATATAAATACAATGAGGAGACCAATCCTAATGGTGGTGGATTTTGGAGAAAAAACAGATACCCGAACGCTCAAGGAGATACTGTTGGCGTTGACTTAAATAGAAACTACGATTTCTTTTGGGCATTTGATGACATCGGTTCTTCACCAAACGAGCAGGGCCAAACTTACAGAGGACCTTCTGCAGCATCAGAGCCAGAAACACAAGCCATTGAAAAAATCTGCGAGGATAACTTTTTTCAAATCTGTCATAACTATCATACGAGTGGAAATTTATTAATTCACCCTTGGGGATATTTGGATACGCCAACGGATGAAGACGATAAGTTTAAATCGATGGGAGGAATCATGACAGCGGAAAATTTCTTTACCATGGGTACGGGAACAGAAACGGTCGGCTACATAGTTAATGGTGACAGTGATGATTACATGTATGGTGAGGACGTCAAGAAAAATAAAATCTATGCATATACTCCAGAGGTTGGACCTTCGTTTTGGCCGGGCGAAAATGCCATCGATCAATTGAACAAATCATGCGTAAGACTAAATTTAAATACTGCACACTTACTTTTAAATTTTGGCTGGGCCATAGAATTGTTTTCAGAACCGTCAATAACTACGGATGCTGGAACCTTATTTTTTGAATTTGAAAAGAGTGGATTGAGAAGTGGAGAGATTAGCTTTTCTGTAGTTTCTGACACCCCAGGATTAACCTTCAGCAACAACGAGTATTTAGACTTACAAATGTTCATTGCGGAGAAAGAAGAATTTGCGGTGGACTATGAGATTGACCCTAGCCTAGTGGACGATGATTTAAAATTTCACCTATTGATAGACAATGGAGAATTTGGATTAAAGATACCACAGACTAAGAAGTACATTTCTGGAATGGCAGAGCCTGCTTTGACGATTCTTGATGAGATTGAGTCGCCATCAAATTATGTAGGAACAGGATCATGGGGACTTACCGATGAGGACTTCATTTCTCCACCTTTTGCAATGACTGATTCACCGAATGGCGATTACGATGATGGGATTTCAACAAGCCTACTTATTTCAGAACCATTGGTCTTAGATAAAGCGGAAGCTGCCATTTTGAAGTTCTACACTAAATTTGACATCGAAGATGATTATGACTTTGTTCAGCTACAGGCGACAAGAGATGGCTCTAACTATGAGGCCTTGTGTGGTCTGTATACTAATCCTGCAGTCGTAAACCAGTTGACTGATTTCTCCCATGTTTATGATGGGCTTCAAACGACTTGGGTTCAAGAACAGGTTGATTTGAATGATTTCATTGGAGAAGAAATTGTATTCCTACGATTTATTTTTGAATCTGACAATTTTGTAAATGGAGATGGATTTTATTTCGATGATTTGGTCATTGAGTTGTTTGGAGATGATGTAACCAGTAATCAAGAATTGAATCCATTCGTTATTGCCTTAACTCCAAATCCAACAGCCGATCAAATTTTAGTAAGAGTTGATGCAAGAAATTTACACAAAGAATTGACGTATCGCGTTACGGACTTGACCGGACAGACGGTTTCTAGAGGAGACATTGATCGTCCAGAAAAGCAGGTTGATTTATATGATTTACCGAATGGCACTTATTTCTTTCAGGTGATTCAGGATGTAAGAACCATTGGTTCTTACATCCTGATT
>JAHDGF010000067.1 GCA_020627785.1 Saprospiraceae bacterium | reverse complement strand
TACATGAAAGAAAATTACCTTAATAGTGTCAAGAAGCAATTCGAGTATTATAAGATACTTGGAGAAAAAACATTTGCTCAATTAAGCGATGAAGAATTATTTTGGCAATATAACGAAGAAAGCAATTCAATCGCAGTGACAGTCAATCACCTTTGGGGAAATATGAAATCGAGATGGACTAATTTTTTGAAATCAGATGGCGAAAAGGAATGGCGAAATCGAGATTTAGAATTTGAATCAGTGATACAATCAAGAACAGAATTGATTGAAAAATGGAATGATGGTTGGGACTGTCTTTTCGAAGCACTGAACTCTGTGAATGAGAACAATTTTGAAACCGAAATATTAATTAGAAATCAGAGCCATTCAATAGTAGAAGCAGTCAATAGACAAATGATGCATTATGGATACCACATTGGACAAATTGTTTATGTAGGCAGAATGATCAAGGGAAAAAATTGGAAGAGCTTGTCAATCCCAAAAGGAAAGTCAAAAGACTTTAATGCCGAGAAGTTCTCAAAGGGGAAACATGGTGGGCATTTTACGGATGAGATAAAATAAGTACGCGGCTACATTTAATAAATCTATCTCCTCTGTCGATAACCTTCATTTTTGCTATAAATTAAAATGTAAAATCAAAAGTATTCAACTTTAAAATTTCACAACTTTTAAATAACATTCGGACATAGAGTTAGGGCATATACCCTACCCAATGATGTATTATAAAATGGTTCGAATCTTGGCGTAGTACTCCAAAGGCTGACTAGAATGAAACAATAGATTTTGTACCACAGATAAATGTGAGGGATATGGACATCAATTCAAATGTCTAAATTCTTTTGGACTGAACCCTGTTTTTGATCTAAATAAATTACTAAAGTGTTGAGGATATTCAAAACCCAACGAATATGCTATTCTACTAATTGGATCAGAGGAATTGAGTAGACTATCTTTTGCTCTTTCAATTATGAAAAAATGAATATGTTCTAGCGCTGTTTTTCCAGTTTCCCTTTTCAGGATATCGCTTAAATAATTAGGAGATAAATTTAGTTGTTTGGCACAATGTTCTACATTCGGAATTCCATGATGAGAAGCTTTATTCGCCTCATAATAATTGATTAAAAACCGTTCAAATTTTGAAATAATGTCGCTGTTCAAATTTGCTCTTGAAAAAAATTGTCGATCGTAAAATCGCAAACAATAATCTAGAAACAATTCAATATTGGATATAATTAGATTTTGGCTGTGTCTATCTAACATTTGACTGTATTCCTGTACGATCTTCTTTAATAAATCTTCAAGGGAAGATTTTTCTTTTTCAGAAACATGGAGCGCTTCATTTGAGTCATATTGAAAAAAGGAATACTTGTTCTTTTTATCAGAGAGTGTCGAATTTCTAAAAATATCTGGATGAAATACTAAAGACCAACCATCTGGATCTATTTGTTCATTTTCTGCTCCATTATTTTCAAATTCCATCACCTGTCCAGGCGATGTAAAAACTAAGGTCCCTTCTTCATAATCATAGGAGCTTTTACCATAAGAAAAAGAACTACAAGCATCAGAGGATTTAAAAATAACTGTATACAGGTGGTTGATTATCCTTACTCCATTTATTCCAGAAACAGTCTTTAAATCTTTATTATATATAACGCTAATCAGAGGATGTTTGGGTTTAGGCAGCGATCCCATTTGATGCATCTCTGAAACCTTTTTTATTTCGATAATTTTCTTCATTACAGCATTGAAACCTTTGACTATTTAACATATTTATCATAAAATTCCTCAAAAGCATTTAATTGAAATTCATTGGCTTCTTTAGAAATATTTGCTTTTGGAGAACCTACTTCAAATCCATGGTACCCACCCTTAAATATTTTGAATTTGACGGGTATAGAAGCTTTTTTCAGAGAATCAATATAGGAAATAGTTTCATCATAGAACGGCTCCAAATCTCCGACAAAACTAATTGTTGGTGGAAATTCCTTGTAGTCTTCATTTAAAGCAGGAGAAGCATAAGCTGGGACATTTTCTTTTATGTCGTTTAAATAAAGTCCCCAAGCACGAGCATTAATATTTGCATCCCACATAGTTGAGCCTTGCATTTTTGATGATGCTGTAATCATCCGATGATCAAGCATTGGATAAATCGGCATTTGAAATGCGGGTTTTAAAATTCCAGTGTCCCGCACCTTTAACGTAATGGCTGCTGTCATTCCTCCACCGGCACTATGGCCAGCAATGATAATATTATTCGGATCTATTTTGAGCTCTTTAGCATTATCACGCATCCAAAGTAGCACATCATAGCAATCGTTGAATCCCGCAGGAAAAGGATCTTTTTGAGACACCCGATAGTCTGGTGAAAAAATAGCCACCTTCCTTCGCTTCAATATATCTCCATAAAAAACATTTGCCATTTCAGGTATTCCCATCATATAACCACCCCCATGAAAGTACAACATGGCAGGAAGCGTTTCTGAAGAAGTACCTGCGGGTTTAAATACTCTCGTTCGTATTTTATGTCCTTCTGTATGATTGCTTGAAACATGATGTGTTTCATTTATAGCCTCTTTAACTTTCTGACCTTTAGAGAGTCTTACAAGACTATTCATGAATTTCAGTCCCCATTTCCTTGAATTCATAGAAACAAGAAATCTAAACTGACCATATTGAGCTTGTAACTCTTTATCATGCATTTCTTTTGTGATTCTCATGTTTTTGCTTTTTGAAGAATTATTCAACAAAGAACAAACATGAAAAAAATAAAAACTAAATGATTTCAAGGATATCCTAAAAGATTTTCATGTTATCAATTAGGCCTAACACTTTAAGTTGACAATGAATAGATATAACAAGAGGGAATGAATTATCCGATCTTTCATACGAATACATTTCCCAAAGGAAGGGCCTTCAAACTGATGTATGTATTTCACTTGATGTCCCATTCAGTTTTACAGGTAGCCCAGAAATATTTAATTGATAAAGGAAGTATCAGATCGCAGAATAAATAAGGATTTTGTTCTTTTATTAGCTTCAGAAAAGCTTGTGAAAATTACTGACCATAAATCTGCCGAATACCTTCAATGTCTCCGGCTTGTAGTCCGTTAAGATTATCTTCCACGGAGCCCATTAAATTTTCAGGAGAGGAATGTCCCAAGCCTAAGGCATGACCAATCTCGTGTAGAACATAGGCTTCAAAAACATCACATTCTTCTGTATACTTTGGGCTGAGAATCACGTGACCGGCCAATTGCTGACAGAGTGATGATGTGTAATTGGGATTGCCAACTCCACCGATGGAAATGAAAGCTACATATATTTCAATGTCGGCTTCTGCGTCATCCTCTAACTCAGCAAACTGAAGATCAGCTGCAATAGACCAAGTATCAAAAGCCATTCTAATTTTCTCTTTGGCGCAAGATGGCAGCATATCAAAGGATTGTGTAGGCACACCGACTTGTCTGTATGTACTTACCTCATTGGATCGCTCTTGAAAGCTGTATGAAATGGTTCCTCCGGAAGTCTGGGGTCCGTCTGCATTGGGGCCTACATTTGAGAAATCGTTATCCCCTCCCCACTTCAAACCGAAAAGACAATAATCTCCAGTAAAATTACACATACTCAATGAGTCATTGCATGGTTCAAACTCCGAAGATTCAAAGGACAAAGCTTGAGGCTCGTCCCCACATGCAAAGGCAAGAAGAACAAGAAATAAATAGAGATATCTCATGGCATCAATCTAGTTAAGTGGTAAAAAATTAAGATATAAGAAATTATCCATCTTATCAACCTTCCAACCTTTGTTAGGTCAATACTTATCATTTCCATTAAGGACGATTAAATAAATATGCACCATCAAGTCATTTCTAAAAATAAGCTTCATTAATGTCACAATTACATTTATTCATACTTATAGTAATATGGAACAACATTTACTGAAGGCAAGAATATTGATCTGCCTATACTTCATAATCGCGTCAACCATTCTTACAGCTCAATGTACTGAGTATAAATTATTAGACCCGAATGCTGGAGTTGCTGACCAACATAGAGCTGTAAAAATATATCAAGGCCAAGTACTTACGGGTGCTTATCGTGCAAGCACAACTGTTGATGATTCAGGTAAGGCATTCCTCTGGGAATTTGATGGGACTAACTGGAATGAAACCGTTTTTATGGCTTCTGATCCAGCCGACAATGACCATTACGGTTTCCAACTGGGTATTTACGAAGATCGAATCGCCATTGGTGCCCCTAGGGATGATGATAATGGCAATGCCTCTGGGAGCATATATATTTATGATTGGGATGGAAGTAATTGGATAGAGTCAAAATTATTAGCCTCTAATGGGAATGAAGATGATGAGTTATCTGTCGGAGAATTGATAGGAGATAGACTGGTCGCTCAATCAAGAGAAAAAGAAAGTGCCGTGCCAGACGTTTTAGGAATGGTGTATGTTTTTGATTGGGATGGTTCTGTATGGAATGAAACAGATATTACGCTAACGACAACCAGAGCAGATGATGAAATAAGATCAGAAGCAAGATCACATGGTGATCGAATCGTTATTGGAGTTGATGCTGCTTCAAATAATAGAAATGGTGCCGTGGTTTTATTAGAGTATGATGGAGCTAATTGGATTCAAACAGAATATTTTGAACCGCCGACTTCTGTTGATTTAAATTATTACGGATGGGATGTTGACATTTATGGAGATCGAATTGTTGTTGGCTGTGCCAATGACGATGACTTAGGAACCGATGCTGGTGCCGTATATATTTACGAATGGGATAACGCCCAATGGAATGAATCAAAATTATTAGCCTCGGATGGAGTTGCCGGTGACAATTTTGGAAATAGTGTATCCATAAATGGGGATTTAATTGTCGTCGGAGCAAATGATAAGAATGGAACGGGAGGCGCATATCTCTACGAATTTGATGGAACAAATTGGATAGAAACAATTATTGACCCATCAGATAGTACTGTAGATTTTGGTACTGAAGCTGAGGTTGCTGGAGATATAATCGCTGTATCTGACTGGCGAAATGGTGGAGGGAATTTTTGGGCAGGTGCCGTATATCTTTATGACAATTGCTGCGTTAGCCAAGAGGTGTATTATCAAGATTTAGATGGAGATGGCTATGGTGATCCATCTGTTTCAATGGTGGCCTGTGGCCCAGACTATGGATACGTTGGCAATGACATGGATTGCAATGATTCAGACGCCACTTTAAATCCGAATTCAATGGATATTTGTAATGATGGGATAGATAATAATTGCAATGGTATGATTGATGAAAATTGTTTTACCTGCACTGGATCTAATTTGATCATTAATTCCATTACTCAGAATTCCTACAGCGCAGAATTTACCATCGAATCAGATGCCGTAATAAATCAATTGCAAGATGTTCTTTTTCAAGCAGGAACAAGCGTTGAACTTACCTCTGGCTTTGAAGCAACCACTCAGGGTAACTTCACGGCAATTATTGGGACCTGTATTCCATAGGTTGGAATTACTTCTATGAAGATATTCTTGTATTGAGGGGTTAATTATAAAATACCTCTTTATCTAAAAGAATACACTTTTATTAAAACCTTGGCGAGGACCGTTCATCCGTAAATGATATGTGCCGTCTCTACGAGCAAAGCGACATAGATTTGGCATCATGATCTGATGCTATCTCAGTTCATCGTTTTTTTAGTAATTCAAAAAGGTCCTGATTAATATAAAAATTTGATTTACCAATCTTTTCTTTTTTGAGCATACCGGATGTTCCATTTTGCCATAATGCATTATGTAAAAAGATGAATCTATTTTATACACGTATCTAAAACGTGTAAAGATAATTTAATTTTCTTTACATGATATTATTTTGTTATTTCTAGCAGACTTAAGGATAATATCATCAAAAAATTAATGAATAACTATTCCATCTGCTCAACCTTTAGAACTTAGCTAGGTTATAGTTTCATGCAATCCATTAATATACTTTGGTTCAAACGAGATCTGAGATTAACAGATCATGTTCCACTCCATCGAGCCATTGAATCTGGACTGCCGACGCTCCTACTCTACATCTACGAACCCAGTCTTGTCTCTGCCCCTGAATACGATCTAAGACATTGGCGATTCATCTGGGAATCATTAGAGAGCATGAATCAGGAGTTAAAAAATTATAATACACAGGTTTCGATTTTTCATGATGAGGTGTTAAATGTATTCCACCAGTTAAAGGATCAATTCAACATAACATCCGTTTATTCCTATGAGGAGACTGGAATAAAAATTACCCATGATCGAGACAAATCTGTGCAGTCATTTTGCAATGCACATAAAATTAAATGGCAAGAGACCCAGACCAATGCGGTCGTCCGAGGATTGAAAAATAGAACAGGTTGGGCAAAGCTTTGGGAAAAGTATATTAATGGTTCAATGGTAAATCCAAATTTGCGAAAGCTTAAACCCATCGAACTTCCTACCATGAATTGTGGTTATGAGATACCTGCCTCATGGAAAACTCCACATGCAAAATTTCAGAAAGGTGGAACAGCAACCGGACTGAGATACATGCAAGACTTTTTTCAAAATCGAATTCATAATTATAGTCAACACATTTCAAAGCCTCTAGAAAGTAGAAGAGCTTGCAGTAGACTATCCCCTTACCTTGCTTGGGGGAATTTAAGTTTGCGTCAAGTCTTCATGGCACAAGAGGATCACAAGCAGACAGTGAAATATAAAAGGAACCATCATAACTTTTCTTCGCGTCTCCGATGGCATTGTCATTTCATTCAAAAATTTGAAATGGAAGATGCAATGGAATTTAGAAATCTGAACAGAGGATACAATACACTGAAACGTTCGGAAAACTCAGAGCACTTCGAAGCTTGGAAAAATGGACAAACAGGATACCCATTGGTGGACGCCTGTATGCGTTGCGTTACAGAAACTGGTTACATGAATTTTAGAATGAGGGCAATGATGGTTTCTTTCCTCACTCAGAATTTATGGCAAAATTGGAAGGATGGAGCTACTTGGCTTGCGCAAATGTTTTTAGATTTTGAACCTGGAATACACTACCCTCAATTTCAAATGCAAGCAGGTGTCACTGGAATAAATACCGTACGGATGTATAATCCAGTGAAGCAATCACAAGATCATGACCCACAAGGAATTTTTATTAAACAATGGATCCCCGAATTGAATAATGTTCCCATACAATTTATCCATGAACCATGGAAAATGACTTCCATGGAACAAACCCTTTATCAATTTAAATTAGGCGTCGATTATCCTAAGCCAATTGTTCCATTGGCCGAGACTGCAAAAATTGCTAGAGATAAAATCTGGGCACATCGAGATGACCCAATCGTATTGAAAGAAGGAAAAAGAATTTTAGCCAAACATACCTTCCGAAACCGAAGAAATTAAAGTAACCCTGAATTAAAACAAAGAAATGAACATCCAATTGAAGACCAAGGTTGATGGCAATTATAAAGAAATCATGAAACGATTTGATCGTGACTTATTTGAGGCGTTAAAACCTAAAGGAGCGAAAATGAAAATCGAAAAATTTACAGGTTCTAAGAAAGGAGACATCGTTCACATAAAATTCCTTTTCCCAATTAAAACGGAATGGATCAGCGAAATAACAGAAGATGGAGAAAATGAAAAAGAATCGTACTTCATTGATGAGGGTGTAAAGCTTCCCTTTCCACTCTCCTACTGGAAACATAGACATGTGGTAAAAAAGATATCAGAAGATAAATCTTACATCATTGATGACATGACTTTTAAAGGTCCATTTTTCCTCATCACTTGGTTATTGTATCCAGCAATATTTCTTGGCTTTTATCCAAGAAAAAAGATTTATCGTGATTACTTTAAGAAATGAAGGTAAGAAATGAAGGTAAGAAATGAAGGTAAGAAGACAAGTGCTTAAGAAGACACCAAGAAAATAATTTTTCTTGATTCATGGTATTTTCATTATCTTAAAGAAAACTATCAACTTCTAATCTTAAAATTAAACACCATGACAAAAAATTTACTCTTCCTTAGTCTTTTTACCCTATTAAGCTTTTCTGTTCATGCAGAAATCACTTACATCAATTATGGAGAAGGTTTAGTCATTCCTATGGGTGCCAATCTTAGCATGGATGTAGATCAAGATGGCACTACTGATTTTATCATTAATTCTCATTCTGATGAGCTTGATTTCACACCAATATTTGCAAAAGGTTGTTTCGCAAGTCCAGATGCATTTTCCTATACTACATGGGGAGCTGGGATGTTAGAACTATATGAATTAGACATGTTGGTCCGTATTTCAAATTCAAATATGATGGACTACATTGAAAACGGTAGAGGTGGTGTTTATAGCAACAATAGTGGTCTTGCAGATGGCTGGGTAGATCTTGAAGATCAATACATCGGATATGCGAATTTTTCAAACGATTTTACAAAGGTCTCGAATGGGTGGATTAGGGTAAGTGCAGATGTTGAAAACAAATCTTTAATCATCAAAGAAATAGCATTTACTGAATATGGGGAATTAGGTACAAACGGGATTGTTGTTGGAGACACCGGAAATGCAACATCAGTTCCAGAAATAGATGCAATGATAAGTGAGGTCTCTGTGAGCCCAAATCCTGCCAGCGATTTAGCAGTTATAAATTTTAATTATTCAGAGAATAATTCAATGGTTCTAAATGTATTTACTTTAAATGGCAGACTTGTAAGTACTCAAAATTTAAATGTTGTATCAGGAAGGAATACCTTTAGCTTAAACACAAGTGATTGGGATTCTGGAATGTATTTAATCCGATTTAAAACCAACCGTGGTATACGGATAGAAAGACTTCAAGTCAGTCATTAAAATCATTTCATTTTGAAATAAAAAGAGGACACAATTACATGGTGTCCTCTTTTTTTATGCCATGAGTTTGTCTTCTCAATTTATTTTCGCTCAATAACCAACAATAAGCTTTCCATAGCCGACTTTTCTTGATGAGATAAATCGACTAAAATTTCAGAAGCCTGATTAATATATACAATGTCTTCGGTTTCTCCAGCCATGTGAAATAATTCAGACACCGTTTTCCACTTTTCAGCGACGTCAGTGAAAATTTTATGTACCTCAATTATTTCCTTAGACTTTAATATTTCACCAGCTTCCTTCAAAAAATCTTTATATAAGTTTCGGAATAGTGAACCTCCGGTTCCAGCACGTTCCATCATCATGGCTGTTGTCTGAAAATCTCGTTTTACATCAGCGCTACTTTCAAACCATTTTTTTATCTCGGCACTTGTCTTCAGTATGCCTTTAAAATTAAAATTCTTAATTGGTGGATTTAAATAACTTAGGGCATTAGCACGAATGGCATTTACAATAGCAGAATCAAGATCTAAGTTGTCCGATTTTCTATTTATGACATAGCTGAGGTTCTTTGAAGACATAGCACCCTTTTCATTTCTTGCCAACTCTAAATTTTTTAAGCTAGTTTTTACCAGACCACCTTGTTGTTCTGTATCTACTAAATATGCATTATTATCATCGTACCCATACATGGTTGCATAATGCCCAGCAAAATGAATTTTTTGAGTAAAATAATTGAGATGATAGCAATCTAGCTTAAGCCCTACTGCCTTTCCTTGATCAACATATTTAGTCACATTTTGCCAAGCCTTTTTTACGGAGGATGTTTCGTAGACCTCGATATTTAGGTCAAGATTTTTGCAAATATTTTGGGTCAATAAATCCGTTTTCACTCGGCCACCAATGAATGGAAAATCCATCATCTTCATTTTCCAAAAGATAAACCCAATACCTTCACCTAAGCCAAAGAGCATCGGTTCAGAAAGGTCAATCCCGATTTGTTTTAGCAATGTGCCAGTAGTTGTAGATTCACAATGCTGGCCAACAAAAGGTTTTATGTTTTCAATAATCATCAGCTAAAAGTCTTTACAGGCGCATAAAGTTCTATCGTAATTTTAGTAAGAGTGGAGTCTTCAATGGCATGATACTTTTCAAAACAGGTGCGCTTTGGATCAGGAATTAACTCTTGTTCTGCTACCCATAACATCATAGTCTGCCAGGCCTTATCCAATTCTTGCATTTCTATTTCAAATTTCCCAGTTGCATACTTTCCTTCCTCAATGACTGAAAATGAAATTGTTTCACTTGGTTCATATTTTTTATCAATTACCACGCAGGCATTTTGTCGGATTTGGCTTAGGTCAGTAACTTCAGGGCTGTCGTAGAATCTTGTGATTCTTTTGAGCGGATGAATACCATTTACCTTTGCCCACTTCATAACTTTTGCGTAGGCAGAGCCAATATCATTAAAGGCACCAATGTAATTGGTATAAGCAACAGTAATTGGCGAAATTCTCTGAATAAAAATAGGTGACAAAGGAATAATTTTATTGGAATTAATGACCGCATAAAGATCATCCGTTATTTCAACTTTTGTTTGTCCATTCTTGCTATTGACTTGTCGGATCTTGCTAAACTGATCACTATTCGCTTTTAATTCACTAGGAGTAATCCCGTAATATTTTTTAAAACTTTTACTAAAATTTGCTGAGCTTTGAAATCCATTACTGAATGCTATTTCTGACAAACTGAGAAGGTTTGACTTTTTCATTTGATAAGCGGAGCGTTCAATTCTTAACCGCAAAACATACTTGTTAGGCGACTCACCGGTAATGGCCTTGAATAATCTATGGAAATGAAAAGGAGAATAATTGGCAACGCTTGAAAGAGTTGAGAGGTTTAAATTTTGATCAAGATTTTCATGAATGAATTGAAGCGTATTATTTATCCGGCGCTGGTATTCTCTTATCATAAACCAATTTAATTATCCAATAGATTCCAGCTATTAATGATCTACATTTTTCTCGAATGGTGAAAATTTTTGAAAGCGTTCCCCATCAAATTTAAGTACACCGACATTATCTGTCCCCACCCAAAGATCCCCAAGTTTATCTTGATATATTGATACGACGAGTGCATCTTGAAAGCCATCAGTTACTTGATAATTTTTTAATTGACTTCCGTCAAATGTATATACCCCTCGAGAATAAGCAGCCATCCATAAATTTCCTTCATCATCTGAAATCGAGGAATTATAATACGGCAGTTGATCCTTTAATGGTTCTTGATCTAAATCTAGGCCAGGCAATTTTTCATATTCCGTTGAAGAACCATTTTCTTTGATTCTATATCTATTGACAAAATTACTCAACCAAAAATCCCCATTGACATCTTCTAAGATTGAACGTACTCCTGGAACACGTCCATCAGGTAAGGTTCCCAATTCTTTTTCTGCAATCCATAAAAATGAGTTACCGTCATATCTAAAAGCACCAGCGGTAATCGTGCCTATCCAAAGATTCCCAGCAGCATCTTTATCAATCCCGTAAACGGAATATGGTGAATGATTCATATCAGGAAAACTTAAACCTTCAACCTTCGTCCCAAAGGCCTTGTTTAAATCCTTTCTTGGGAGACTCAATTCATATAATGCCTCGCCATCGCATCGATAAATATCATTGGGATTACCATTACATTTAAACCACAAATCATCTTCATTTAATTGCCACGCATTTACTGAAGAATTGACAACCGGCAATGTTTTAAAAGTTAGGCCATTAAACTTACTGACACCGGAAGGAGTTTCGATGTAGAGATTTCCTTCCTTATCTTCTTGAATTCCTCGAATAGTATTACTTACCAATCCATCTTTCGTTGTAAATCGTTGGAGTTCCTTACCATTGTATTTTATGACCCCATTCCCATTACTACCAAACCAATAATCCCTATTGCTGTCCTGGAAGATGACCCAAGTCTGTTCATCAAGTCGAGTTACCGGACCTGCTAAAAGATTTTCTGCAAACGATTCTGGTGTAGGAGCAGTTTTTACCTGTCCCGTACAAGAAAAAAATGATAAAAGGCATATAAGAATAATTTCAGGTAAGTATGAGTGTATGGTCATATGTAAATTTCTCTTGAGTTGATTTGGATTTAATACCCTTTGCAATTCCTAAGTTAAAATCATGTGAAGTATAACCTATCAATTTTTAACCATGTAACATTACTTCCACGAGTATAAGGTACTTCCTATTTCATTCCCTTCTAAATCATAATAAATCCATTTGCCTATGCGTCTCGTTGATTTTTTAGTTTTAAGTTTCTTTTTATAAATGTCAAAATCAAATTCATAGGCTTGCACGTTTGTGCATTCAAACTGACCCTCCATTTTCAATTTATACTCGTCGGTTTCTGGCACGTAATAAAATTCAAAATATTCACCAAAAATCTTTCCATCCTTATTGAAGTTAACTATTGACTTATCACCATAGGTGTCATAAAATTCAAATTCGCCGGTAGGGATATTATTGATGAATTGACCTTTTATCTTGATTGATTTGATTATCGAATCCTTTAAAGACTTAATCCAAAATTCTTTATAAGAACCATCATATATGTCTCTAATTTCTGAATTTATTTTAATTAAAGACCCACCACTTAAATTTTGTTCTAATAAAGTGTCTCTGGCATTAAATCTTTCTACCTCAACAATTCTAATTATCTGATTATTATCAAAAAAGTCTGTTCGGATATACTTGGTTTCTTCTTCCAACAAATTGTTGTTAGTAATCATCACATACGAAGAACTATCAATTTCTTGTTCAAAAAAACTCAAATTTGGTAAATCGTTTAGCTGTCCAAACATGCTTGTCCAGCAAATAATAAATATGCCAAGAATTAAATATTTCGAGTTCAAAATCTAATAACTTTTAGCCTTGTTTTATTAATTGTGTAAACCAGTAATCATATATCCTTACTTCTGTGCAATAACGACATAGTGATTCTCTAATAAATCTCTATTTACTTCGAATGAGGTAAAACCTGCTTTTGTTAATTCCTTTTTTACATTTTGTGTAGATACTCGATATCGCTTTGGAGGACCTGGAGATTTTTTATCTTTTTTAAAATCTACAACCAACATGCTACCACCATCCTTAAGTCCCTTTACGACTTTAGCAAAGTATTCCTCGCGATCATCAATGTGATGATAGGTATTGACGATAAGTGCATGATCAATTTCATTCTCAGACAACAAGGGATCATCATATTCTACCTTTCTTGTAGTAACCAAGGAAGTCTTAAGCTTTGAAGATTTATTATTGACATACTCTAAGAAGCGGTCATCTACATCTGCAGCTATTACTTCTGCGCCTCGCTTTGCCATGCGAAAAGCAAAGTAACCTGTACCCACTCCGATATCCATAATCTTTTTCCCTTGAATATCACCTAATAGATCAAGTACCTGCTCTGGTTTCTGCCATTCTACTCTTTCCTCATTCTCAAAATTATTCACTAGCTCCTCGAAGCTGCGTTTATTCATGAAAATATTAGACAGGTTACCTCGCTGATCTTGAGTACAGGAAATAACGAATAGAATTGATATACAGATGAAGGTCAGACTTTTAAAAGTCATAGTTATACAAAATTTACGTTCGCCTCAGATTGGATTCTAATTATTCAAATCCACAATGGCATATAAATTAAATGTATAAAGATAGAAAGAGAAACTCAATCCAAAGGACTTTCAACCTTACGAATAAAAGAAGATGGTCTATATACTGATATTTATATTACCTGTTGATTCGAGATCCAAGCCATCACTTGTAGTAATAGAAATAGTGAAGGTATGCTGACCATTTTCAAATTCCACGAGATTCATAAATTCTTCAGTTGCGGTTATGATGATGTTCTCCGTATTCACAATCACTAAAAGCTCATCAATATTTTGAAAAGAAGACCCAGCTGAAATTATATCTCCATCAAAGGAAAAATCCTTATCACAACTTACAGAGACTGTCCCAGCATCTAAACTATTCAGATAGGTTTCGTCACAACTGGTTGCCCAAGCCGAAGACATCAAAATAGGTCCATTAAAGATTGCGGCAAATTCCAATTCCATATTAACACTCATTGTGAAAGGTAAGCCTGTTAAAGTAGTGGCATTTTCCGCTACAGTAATAGGTAATTCTTGTTCCTCTGCAAAAAATATATCCTCGGCACCTATGATGGTGATGACTGGGGTATCTTGACAACAGCTTTGTAGAATAATTGTAAAAGCAAATAAAGAGATGTAAAGAGAGAAAAGCGATTTGATACGTTTCATGAATTGAATTTTAATATTAGTTATTATTGTTTGAGAAGTAAGGAGGTAAAGATTTTGTCTTCATCATCCAAAACCTTTAATACATAGGCTCCTTGCCTAAAGTCTGAAATATCATAGCTTGTGTTAGGAGGAAATTGAGCAACGATCCTCCCATTTATATCATAAATCAAAACCTGTTTTAAACGATCAAAATTTGAAATTGAAAAGTGGTTATCTGTAGGATTGGGAAAAACATTCATCTCTTCCAATCCCAATTCTAAAGTAGACACAGGCAAAGCATCGCATTCTTCATCTAAAAAATTTATCTCATCTTGACCATTACTAAATGAACATACCCAGGCACCTCCTTGATCTGTTAAGCAAGAATGTAAAGCCTTAATATCAAATGCAGAGTACAAATCGCCTATTCCTTCCACAACTGTCTTTTCTCCTTGAAAATTCCAGTCCACATCTTCAAATGCAAAGTGCTGGACTGTTAAAGATTCACTCCCAAAATCTATGGTAGATAAACTGTCTAAATAATAAACAATGGAATCTTTACAACCATCAAATTGTTCATCCATGTAATAAGTTATGGAATCTCCTACTTCTAAGTTAAAGTCATAGAGCAACTCGAAAACCGAGTTATCATTTAACTTATAAACCTTGCCTAACTCCTCATAACAAACGATTTCATATTCCAGAAAAAGCGAATCACCGTTTGCTTGATCAATTGCAGTAATACTGTTGGTCAACAAATGACTTTCTTTACCATTAACCATCAACTGATCAGAAACTATGATTTCAGCAAAACCCTCCGTAGAAAATGGCACAAAATATCGATAGACCCAAGTATCTTCATTATTAAACCAAGATTGCGAACTTAGATTACTAGAAAAAATAGTAAGTAGGATTAGCAAGAAAAACTGCTTCATTAGCATAACATTTACGGTTATCGATGGTCTTATAAGTCTTAACGAACCTATTGATTAATTGGTTGGTCATTCAAGATATATACTTAATTAATTAAATCCATTACTATCTTATAATTTCAGTTAGCATCCAAAAAAATTTGACCTCCACAAATTCAAAAATGTTAAGTTCTTCGAATTTGGCAATTTTATATTCTAATCTTAGTTTATTATTAAGTTCAGTTTTTAAACTGAATTGGCAATTAAAAAATCAAAACAATGAAACGACTTTCTTTTCACCCAGCCATTCTATGTCTATCTCTATTGATAGGATTATCTCAAGCTCATTCCCAATCTGCCATTGAATGCAGAAGAAATTTAAATCAGGTTGATAGTCTTCTGACCATATCAAAATTTGCGGAAGCATTAAAAATATATGAATCAAATGAATCCTGCTTTGAATATTTATCGGCCACAAGATTTTACGGAATGTCCCAGATCTATCATCAAGAAGGACTTAAAGAAGAAGCCAAAAAGAATTTAAGAGAAGCTGTTGAAAGAGGTGTTGTAAACCTGCAAACGTTTGACAGAGGTCCATTTGAGTTATATGAATACTGCAGCCAATTAGGGGGAGAATCTTTTTTAATGGAGGTCTTAGATTTGCATCATAAATGCCTAAAGGAAAAATTTAATCACAGTAGACATTTATTACAAAAATATAGAAGCATTGAAAAGCGAGATCAAGACCTAAGAAATAGTGCCAGTTATGAAACTTATGCAATTTATGATTGGACAGGTTTTCCTGAATCAAAACAAGATTCAATTGTTTCAAAGATATTTCAAAAAAATCAGAAGGAAACACATCCAGTAATCGAAGAATTCATTCAGCATATTTATGAGCAAGGATATGTTCCTGATGATAAAGAAGTTTTTGGAATGGCAAGTATTCCTACGCTCATCAACCATACTTGTTACCATGATGATGAACTTGACGAAATATATTTATATTCAATTAAAAAAGGAACCATATCTCCAAAAGCTTATGCCTGGTATTTGGGTTATCGAGCAGAAAAATTTGATGTGGAAGATCAATACTACTATACAAGTAATGCAGATACCATTGACTCCTTATCTAAAGAGAAAAAAGCAGAGATCAATCGAAACAGATGGGAAATTGGACTTCCTATGCTACCTAAAACAATCTACATGCCTTATGGCGTTGAGTAGTCCTAGATACTTCCTATGCGAAGAAAAGAAATACCAATACTAAAAGGCGCAAGACTCCTAAGAGTCCCACGCCTTAATGATTAGTATTACTTATTGCTGCTTTCAACAATCAAAATTTCTAAAAAAGCATAGAACACCTTATTAAAACGATCAATTTTAAGGCTAACGTTCTATGCCATCAAACTTCCGTATCATTAAGACAACTATGTTATTGTATATCCTACCCAAGCATAGAATTTTTTTCAAAAAAAGTTTAAAACATCCTGAAATAGAGAAAAAAGAAGAAGTTTCGCACATTAGGAAGATTAACGTTAGCGAGGGTTTATTTCCATTAAATAAGAAAATAGACGTGAATGGAGCAGGTTGTATTTGTAAGTGGGCGAATATAGAAAAAGAAGTATTTCCGACAGTATTTATTAGATATCTTAGAGCTGGCAGCTACTACAAAACGAGTAACAAAATATTTAAAAAAATTGAGGTGTGAACAACAAATATTCTAGAATGCCATATAAATAGAAAACGAGCAAATGACAGTTCAAATATTAACAGAATTATACCAAAGAGATTTAAACAAACTAAAAGTAGAAATTAGAATACTTGACCTCACTCAATGAACCTAGATTAATGAATTTAAATCAAATAACAGTACCATCACAAGATTTAGAAAAGTCAATTCCTTTTTATGAAACATTGGGCTTAAAATTGATTGTAAAATCATTGCCACGTTACGCTCGATTTGAATGCCCAAATGGTGATTCAACATTCTCCTTACATCATACGGATGAATTACCAAAAGGAGAAGGGATTTATGTCTATTTCGAATGTGAAAATCTTGATAAAAAAGTTGAGGAATTAAAAAAGGCAGGGATAAAATTCCAACTTGAACCTACGGATCAAAAGTGGTTGTGGCGAGAGGCAAGACTAAAGGATGTTGATGGAAATCAATTGATATTATTTCATGCAGGCGAAAATAGACTGAATCCTCCTTGGAAAATAAATTCCAAGAATAGTAAATAAAAAAATAAGCCCCAACGCAATTCACGGGTATTACCAATAATAAATAAAAAGAAATGAGTACGGCATTTGATAAGAATTTACTTCCTGAATTTGATACCATAAAAGATGATGACGAAGAAATTTTATGGGTTGGCAAACCAATCTTGACTCCATACCTATTGAGCAGATTGGGTGGCGGACTAGTTTCCATTACTTTCGGCATAATCTGGATTTTAACCTCAAAATTTGGTAACTACGAAGAAGGCTCAGAGCCAAATCAATGGTTTTGGTTGTTTGGACTTTTAGCAATACTCCAAGGGGCCTATGTCTTCTTTAACAAGTTGCCTTCTTACCCAAATACAGCTTATGCTTATTCTAACAAAAGGGTTATGACGCGTACAGGTTTTATTGGGACCGACTTTAAAACCATTGACTATGATAAAATTTCAGACATAGAGGTTAACGTCAGTGTAATTGAAAGAATATTTAATGTAGGGACCGTTAGATTTTACAGTGGCAGAACTCAGATTGATGAAGGGAACACAACAAAGCTTTATGATAAATGGATTTCAATAAAAGACCCGTATGGAGTATTCAAATTAGTGAAGCAAACTTCGGTAGACATAAAAACTGACTTTAATTTTCCAAACGCGCTTAGACCAGATACGAATCCTGGATACAACACAAAATATAAAAGAAAATAAAACTAGTTACATACTATATATTGCTCAAATTGCCCTAATGGGGGGACATTAAAAATTTTAAAATCTAATAAGAGAAATATCCCAGAAAACATTTGATGATGCCATATCTCTATCATTAGGTTAGCAAAAATAACACATATCACTTCCTCAATCTGTAAAACCAAAAATGCAAAAGACAAAATGAATTTCAGTCAAACATTAAAGATTATATCAATAATCATATTTACTTTCCTTTACACAAGTGGCGGATGTCAGATAAATGATAAACTTAAATCTCTGAATGATTCGATAAGTTTTGAAAATTACATTTCAAACCCTGACTATCCTACTATGATTCAGAGCATTGAGTATGATTTCTCAATTTCAAATGACAGTCTTTTAATCAGATACACAAAATTTTCTGATAATTTAAAATATGATGATAACAAAAGAACAGAAACTCATGAAGGCAAAATGGCAATAAAGGACTTAGAAGTATTTAAAGTAAAATCAGTCCTAACAGAAGACGAATATTATTCACACAGATACACCAAACTAATTATAGAAACTCAAAGGTTACAAAGAGTAATAGAAAAATCCAACCCACCACATTATGAAAATCGTCCATCAGCAGGTTTCGATGTACCGATCCCAAAGCACCAAGACACAATATTCTTTCAAGAGATCATCGAGCTCATAAATGATAGATATAATATTGCAAAAAATTATGCTGAAGGAAGTTGTGAAATAGATAACATCGGGATTGACCTAGAAGGAATACAGGCTATTAAAGCTATTTACAATAGAAATTTAGATACACCAATAAAGCTAAATTCTAATATCGATTTAGATACAGAAATTGATAAGGCATGTGTTGATTTTATGATTAAAAACAACATAAAAACCCTAAGAGGAACACTATTTATAAATTCAAAGGATGAGGTTGAATACGTAGGTTGCTATGAGTATCTAAGGTTGTTGCAGTTCCAAAAACAAGATAGTATTCAACCCATTCAACAAACCATTCTTGACACCTATGGAGACGGTATAAAAGAAGAAACCATAAACAAGTTTATTGAAATATTAAGTGAACAAAAATGGTCAACCGGAATGTGCCATGGGCAAAAAGTAAAATCAGCATATGATTTCACAATTGTAGCAATACCATAGAAAAACCTCGAGATAAATAATTGATGACCACGTCTCCTTACCATTCACGCAAGAGAAATGGTACACATTATAGGCCGATTGAAATTTAGGCTAGAGTTAACAAAAACTCTCCTACACCAAATCCCTATCTATCGTCCTTTTTTCTATTTCCTTTAATTCGAGTCTATCTGAATCCTTAAGCAATAATCGCTCCTCCTCAATTCGTTCCTTCAATTCTCGCATTCGCGCCAATCGATCAACCTCCTTAGCCAACTCATCTTCCTCCCAATTAGAATTGAAGCCAAGAAAACCCAAATGCTCTGTCCCGAACGTACTAAAATAGTGGATCGCCAAACCAATACCCCAACTTAAAGCGACAATAATTACTGGGAAAAAATTACCTTCATTTTCAAAATTCATAATGAACGAAAGCATTCCTAGCGTAAAGATATAGGCAATGAAATGATAGAAAAAACCTTTCTTTTCTTTCACCCGCTTTGCTGCCTCGTTGTAAAGTTCTTCGTTTTCCATGATTGCTCTTTTTTCACAAATTAAGCATTAATCCATGCCTAATTCTAATGAACTTTCAAAATACTAATTACTCTGCTTATTGTAAAGTGAAGAGATAATAAGTTTAGAAAAGTCTTTTCATTCAAACTTACTTTTTCATTTTTGGTCGGCTCCAATATTGGAAATGCTCCCTTCATTGAACTTTATTTTTCATTTTCTTTGCTTGTCCAAAGGCTCTTTTTAATGACTAATTTCTTTCAGGTTTGGAATAGCGAAAAAGGCCTCCCCTTAATAAACTTTATTTTTCATTTTCTTTGCTTGTCCAAAGGCTCATTTTAATGACCAATTTCTTTTGGGGTTTGCAATGGTGAAAAGGCTTCCATCATACGAACGTTATTTTTCATTTTCTTTGCTTGTCCAAAGAAAACGAAACAAAAGAAAAG
>JAHDGF010000066.1 GCA_020627785.1 Saprospiraceae bacterium | reverse complement strand
CATTTGTTATGGTTATAATCGACCAGACTTTTCACATACAATGTTTCTAATCTATCGATTTGAAGAAGTCCTTCATCAGGAAAAAGATGATGATGAATAAGAAGATAACATAACCCCATACAGGCAAGGTCATCAGAAAATACATGCTCGTATTTGTACCAATATTGCTTGATATTCCAAACATCGCCCAAGCCAACACTGCTGGGTAGATGATGGATTTAGATTTCAAAGTAACGTGAGTACCTATCACAATTAGGACAGAAAGAATGAAGCAGGCAATGTAATCTGGATTTATCCCAAATCCGTCCCAACCTATTGAAACCAAAAACGCGCTGGCATTTGCGACCGTCGCAACACATATCCAGGCAAAATAACTCTCAAAAGCAAGCTCTGGCCACATCGAAAGTGGAATCTTCTGCTGCAGTTTATGAAATATAACTCCCAGACAAGTTAACAAGCCTACCATCAAACATAGTGCTAAGCCAATCTTCAAATGATGCCAAGAAATCATCCAAGCTCCATTCAAAACATTACTCAACACAAACCATGGAGCCAATTGCTCGAACTCATAAATATCTCCAGCCTTATTCTTTAGAAGACAATAGCCATAATACATAACGTACCCAATCAAGGCCAAATAAATAAAACCCCAAACGGCAAAAGTGAAATTGGCAGGCACCAATTTATTTACAAACATATCTGAAACATCTCCAGTGCTTATTCCATTTATAGGTAAAGCATTCGCCAAATAATTCACATAGATTACTCCGATGAGACTTATGAATTGAAGCAAATATTTAAACCAATGATTTATCAAAATAAAATGTATTTATGAAATCAATATTAATAACTGGAGGTTCAAAAGGAATCGGATTGGGTATTGCAGAAGTACTCTTAAACCAGGGTATGAAGGTAGCAATTACAGGAAGAAATAAAAGCACAGTGGACCAAGCAGTAGCTCATTTAAAGGATAAAGGCCATTCTGAAGTACTTGGAATCCAATCTGACGTAAGAAATTTACAAGATGAAGAAAAGGCAGTACAAGAAGTCGTGGATACTTTTGGAAGCTTGGATGTATTGATTGCCAATGCAGGTGTTGGACACTTCGCCCCAATAGATGAACTCACTTCGGAACAATGGAATTCTGTGATTGATATTAATCTTACGGGAGTTTTTAATAGCACCAAAGCTGCCATTCCTTCGCTCAAGAAATCAGAAGGATATATTATTACCATCGCTAGTCTTGCTGGTACAAATTTCTTTGCCAGAGGTGCTGCATACAATGCAAGCAAGTTTGGCTTGGTTGGATTTACGCAAGCAATCATGTTGGATCTAAGGCCATTTAACGTGAAAGTAAGTACCATCATGCCTGGATCAGTTGCGACCTATTTTAACAACAATGAACCTGGCCCTAAAGATGATTGGAAAATCCAGCCGGAAGACATCGGGGAATTGGTGAATGATTTATTAAAAATGAATCCACGTACCTTACCGAGCAAAGTTGAAGTGAGACCTACTCGACCCGATCTTAAAAATAAATAAAGAAATTATAAAATAAATTAATTCAAAAGGGACTCTTACAAAGAGTTCCTTTTTTATTTAGGAGGTATCGGAGAACCATGTGGATCATTGGTCGGATAACCTAAATCCTTGTTTATCTTTTCAAGCATCTCTGGACTCAAGTGATGTTCCATGCGTTCTGCATCTGGATGAATTTGCGAAGCATCTAGCCCCATCGCCTCTACCTGATACGTTTCCCATAATCGATGTGCTCGAATTAAATCCATGGCCTGTCTTTCTCCTGAAGGGCTTAGCAATAGTTGTGAACTGCCCCCTTGTATAAATCCATTTTTTGTCAGGCTTGCCACTAGCGACTTTGCTTTAGACCCAGTAATCCCAATAAACTCAGCCACAGATTGCGTACTTGAACCTTTGTTTTTGAAAAGATACTTGATGATGTCTTCTTTTTCAATACGTATCGTTTCTTTTCGCTCTCGCAAATATTTAAAAATGATGCCATGCTCTTTGGACAACAACACGACAACCAAATAAATCAATGCTGAAGTGATGGCCATAGCCGGACCAGGTACCGTATCAAAAACAATCGCTCCGATCAATCCAAGAACAGCTGCCAGAAATCCAAGCAAGGCACTAATCACAATTACCTTCTCCATCTTATTACTCAGAAGTAAGGCCGTCGAAGCAGGAGTAATCAACATCGCAACAACCAATATGACACCGACCGCTTGCAAGGAAGCAACCACCACAAAGGATAAAATCAACAACAAAAAGTAATGGAGAAAACGAGTCGGTATCCCCATCGTCTGTGCAATCGTCTCTTGAAACGTTGTAATAAATAAATGCCTATAAAAGATAACAACACTTACAAGCGTGAAAATCATGACACCAAGGGTCAGATAAATATCCTCATTCGATATACCCAGCACATTTCCAAATAAGAAATCTTTCAAGTCAATATGAACCCCGCCTGAATGCTGTAACCAGGAAATTCCGATCACACCGATTGAAAACATGGTCGTGTAGATTATACCAATGGCTGCGTCGTTTTTCGTAGACATGTTCTGCTGAATCCAACTAATGCCAAGAGCAGCAACCAATCCAGCCACACTAGAACCTACAAAGAAAGCAATGGAACTATAAGATCCAACAAGCACGAATGCAAAGAATATCCCTGGAAGTATGGAATGAGAAAGCGCGTCTCCTATCAAGGACATGTTCCTCAATACTAAAAAAGTCCCCAAAACCCCACACATGATGCCAACCATGGAGGAAGTTATGAGCGCACGTAGAGCCCATTCTGTCGATAAGAGTTCAATTAGTTCATTCATACCTCTACCCCAAATATAACAAGCTTTTCTTTATTATTTTTAGACAAGTCTAAAAATTTATTTACAGGCACAAAAAATGCCGCCCTGAGGCGGCATTCAATTCCTATAATCCTAATTCTTAATGACTAATCTTCATCGTAGCTCTCGTCGTATCCCATCCAAATATCAAATTCACATTGTTTGCATCAATCTCTTCAAATCTAATCGACAACGCCTCCAATACCTCAGTATCTTGACTTGTTGGAATCATGATTGAGTAAGCATCCTTTTCTTCATCTCTATTGGCAGCACCCCAAGCAGGTCTATCCGTATTAAATATAATGTTCCAACTATCTGCCGTAGGAATGGCGTATAAATTATATCTACCAGATTTAATTTCATCACCACCGACCTTAATGTCTTTGTATAAGGTAATCTCCGTAGATTCATTAGCACCCAATCTCCACACTTCACCATATTTCACAAGTCCACCAAAAATATCTCTTCCTTTCATCTGAGGTCTTCCATAAGTAATCCTAATTGCTGGAACAGCCGCCTCTAATTCTTCAGTCTTTAGATAATTTCTGAATCTAGAGTTGTCAGGATATTGAACCAAATCAGCTGGACTTACATCATTATCTGGAAAGCTTACCGTATTAAATGCAATCGGTAAATTGACCGTAACATCATCCCATGAGATGACCATGTGCGCAAGATTATCATCGATCTCTCTAAATCCTATAGCCATGTTCTCTCTCAAAGAATTAGAAATGACAACCGGTACTTCAACTCTTGCAACATCTTTCGATACATCTCTATTTGCTCCACCCCATATTCCAGACTCAGATGAAAAACTGATTGTCCAGCTTTTTTCATTCACTTCAGCAAACATCGTATAATTTCCTCTGGCAACAGTTTTACCATTGATCTCCACGTTCTGATAAAAAGTTACTTCTGTCGCTTCGTTAGCTCCGACTCTCCATTCTTTACCGTAAGGTACCAAGTCACCAAAAACTGTTCGACCTGCTACGGCAGGTGATGAATAAGAAACCTTAATCTTTGGTCGTAGATTACGATCCTCGCCAGTCAAGTAATTTCTCCAAGCTACATTGGCAGGATAATACGAAAACTGTAATGGACTTTTATCTAATTCAGGCCATTTAGATTCTTCTTGAGCAGTTACATCTTGACTGAAAATCAGAAACGTACACAAAAAGATGGATACAAAATATTTCATGCTTTTAAATTTTACTGCAAAGGTATCAAGTTTGGGTATCTTAACATAGTTGCCTTAACTGTAATTCTGTCCGCGGAAAGATGCTTTATTTACTTTTCGATGGTCTAAAGCGAATAGGAAAAAAATAACTACATTAGGAAGGTCCTAAGTCATACCTTAACTTTAGTTATGAAGTTTATTTTGTTTAGTCTCATCATTTTCCCATTTGTTCTAACTGCACAAATTAATCCTCCTAATGGTGAGCTTTTTACAGATAACCTAGTTCCCAGAATGGATATTTACATTCATCCAGATTCATTAGCCTGGTTATATGATGAAGAGAATTTAGCCAGTGACTATTATTTCCATGCCGACTTTTCTTTTGACAATGGCACGGTACAACAAGATTTTGATAATGTTGGTTTTCGATTACGAGGCAATGTGGCAAATGCGAGAAAAGAAGAAAAAAAGTCTTTCAAAATTTCTTTAAACACCTATGAGCCAGGACGCAAATTTGAAGGAATCGAAAAAATAAATCTAAATGCCATTACTGGGGATGTAACCTTGAGCCGTCCTAAATTTTGTTCAGACCTAAGAGATTTCATGGGACTTCCTGCCATTAGATCCAATCATGTAAGACTCTATATTAATGATGAATATAAAGGTGTGTATCTAAATGCAGAACAGGTAGATGAGGAATTTATTAAATCAAGATTTGGAAATAAAAGTGGCAATCTATATAAAGCTGTACAGCCATCGGATCTCAACTTTATAAGCGATAACCCAAGGTCCTACATCAACGATTTTGAATTAAAAACCAACAAACACGTGGATGATTTTTCAGATTTAAGCGACTTCATTGATGTGCTTAATAACACACCGATTGAATTGTTCCCTTGTGAATTTGAAAAGGTATTTAATATTGATAACTATTTAAAGATTATAGCCTTTGACATCTTGACTGGAAATTGGGATGGATACATTTGGAATGCAAACAATTATTACTTGTATCACAATTTAGAAACAGACCTCTTTGAGTTTATAGGTCACGATTTTGATTTGACTTTTGGAACAGATTGGGTAGGACTTGATTGGACTCAGCGAAATATTTATAGTTGGTCCCGTGATGATGAGTATCGCCCCTTATATGAAAGGATCATGCAAATCCCAATGTACAAAGAGAGAGTCACCTATTACCTTTTGGAGACGATAAATCAATACTTTAATGAAAATCTATTTGAAGAAATTGATGCAACAAAAGATCTCATAAAACCCTATGCAGAAATTGATACCTTCCTGATTAAACCTTGGTTTACTTTTGATGATTTTTTACAAGCTTTTGATCAGGTGCCCCCTCAATCAATTTCAGATTATGGCATCAAGGATTACATAAAACTTAGAATAGAAAGCATTCAAGATCAAGCAATAATTAGCGATATAGCTCCCATTATTTCAAACATCAAAAATAATCATCCACTAGAAAATTTTGATTTAATAGTTACGGCAAAAGTAATGGATGACCAAGAAGTTCAAAGCGTCGAGATTTGCTATGAATCAGGGAGTAATTCGCAACAGACTTGCCTATTCATGAATGACAATGGCACTGACGGAGACCCACAAGCTGATGATCAAATATATACTGGTATTGTCCCTGCCCTTGCTGTTGGTGAATTGAAGTACTTTATAAAAGCTACGGATAATAATCAACAGGAAACTTCATTTCCATCTTGTGGCAACAAGGTGTTAAACATTACCAATGAAAACAACATAAATTTATCACTGAATGAGCTAATGGCCAGCAATGAAACAATACATTCAGATGGGAAAGGAGAATTTGATGATTGGATAGAAATTTACAATTATGGAAATACACCAATATTCCTCGGCGATAAATATTTATCAGATAATGGTGAAAACATAAATAAGTGGAAAATGCCAAACATCTTCATCCATCCAAAAAGGCACCTAGTATTTTGGGCCGATAAAGATGAAGGACAAGGAGATTTTCATACCAACTTTAAGTTATCAAGTGCGGGGGAAGAGATTGGGATATATCTTGACGAATCAATAAGTTCTGAACCTATAGATTTTCTTCTTTACGAAAATCAAGAAACAGATATTCCCATAGGTCGGAACGAAGATGGCAGGGGAGAATGGACTACATCATTAATCCCTACCCCTGGAAAACCAAATCTAAATATTGGTGAAGAAGCAATGGACATTGAAATAAATCTATATCCAAATCCAGCATCTTCTATACTCCAATTAGATTTAATAAATCATGAAGAACAAGAACTTATAATATCTCTATTTAATAATATGGGAAAAAAGTTTTTTCAAATAACAACCGATGAATTTCTAGTGAATAAACAATTTGATTTAGATTCCTTAATTAGCGGAATTTATTTTGTGAGGATAGTCGACCAATTTTCAGTTTCACGATCAGAAAAAATTATGATCATTAAGTAGCTATTAACTGTTCTTGCCTGATGCAAACTCTTTTCTGAGGCTCCAGATATTAGGCTGTTAATTTCAACTTTAACAGCATTAAAAAGAAGCCATTGGACACCACGCTCCGTTCATACTGCAGTATGTCGTATGATCCATGAGTAATTTTAAAAGAACAACATGAAACCATTTTTTACCCTTGTAATTATAGGTCTTTTATGCATAACGACCTATGGCCAAACAACCAAAGAGCTATTCTCTGAATGTGGTCTGGAACAGGTCTTCGATTATTATTTTGACACGCCGCAGCCAGACAGACAAAGCCTAAGATACCTTAGAGATACTGTCCTTAATGGAGACGAAGTATTGGAGTTTGGATTGCTCGTTAATGGTATCGCTGAGGACCCCAACGAAACAAATGTTTACCTCAGAGTCGATGGTCAAAAAGTTTATTACTATAACAAATGGTACGATGGTATAGATACTAACATTATAAAAGAATGGTTGTTCTATGATTTTGAACCTGAGCTTGGTGAAGCAATGCAAGTTTCCCATATTAATCATCCAGGGTTCCAAGTCTTCCCCAGGGATTACACAGTCATTGAAAAATCAATCATACAATTAAACGATGGCATTAATCGTACGCACATGATTCTGAGCTTAGACGTTCAACCACAATTTACCCTAGAATGGATTGAAGGAATTGGCAATGTAAAGAGTGGTATGCTTAGGCCAGAATGGAGTGGAGAGGACACCCTACTTAGTTGCGTCAAAAGCTTAAACCATACACTCTTAATTGCCGACAACTTTACTTTGGCAGAGTGTGATGAAAGACTGAGTAAATTTACACAAGAAGCTGATAATTGTGAACCAATCCCTTTAACCGATAACGATGGAGACGGATTTTTCTCAGACACTGATTGCGACGATAACGATCCAGAAATTAATCCCGATGCAACTGAAATTCCAAACAATAACATTGACGAAGACTGCGATGGTGAGGCGCTCATCATTGATCTTGATATGGACGGCTTCAATAGTGAGGAGGATTGTGATGACGCTGACGCAAATATAAATCCAAGTGCCGATGAAATCCCAAACAATGACATCGACGAAGACTGCGATGGTCTAGCACTTATAATTGACCTAGACATGGATGGCTTCAACAGCGATGAGGATTGTGATGATGAGAATGCAGACATCTATCCTGGTGCTACTGAAATCCCTAACAATGACATCGACGAAGATTGCGATGGTATAGATTTATCCACCAATGTCTATGAAGTAGATGGAGCAACCATTCATCTCTTTCCAAATCCAACACACGGAATTGTTTGGATCGAAAATGAAAATGCCATTACTTTAAACTTAAAGGTATTAGACATCTCTGGTAAAACCATTTTACAACAGAATTTAAATTCCGAATCAAAGGCAGAAGTGAATCTAGAAAATTCTCCCGCTGGTAGTTATTATCTAGAACTAATAAATCCAAATACCCAATCAAAGATCTTTGAGAAGATTTTGAAAATTGATTAACGATTATAAAAAAAGCCCTGATTTCAATCAGGGCTTTTTTTATTCACTTATTCTTGAATACAATATTCTAAATTTATCTCGCCAGCGAAAACACACATGCATCCCCAGTCTGCTCAGCAATAATTGTCATTCTAATGCTATTCTCGCCGATGCTTTCCATAAATCCAGAATAACCATTAATCCCTACCTGAAATCGTTCAATCTCAACTCCCTCTTCACCAAATCCAGAAATCAACAAGGTTCCTAAAAATTGAACATTGCTATATATCTGAGAAGATTGAATCCGAATAGTAGAAACTTCTACACCAGGCGTTATCTCGAAAATAATTCCAGTGGCACTAGGACCATTCCCACAAACAAAATCTCCAGTCCAAGTTCCTATGTATTTCTCCCTCCGCTCCAACTCACAATTTTCTCCTTCATAAAAAGTATCACATGCACAGACACCTTCCACACATGCACCATTGGTTCCGCAATCCAATGAATCACAAGGATCTGTTTCACAAGAAGTAAACAATAAAAGAGTTAAACAAAGGCTAAATAATGGAACAAAATACTTCATCATGGTAATGATATTTAAAAATTCATAAATGCAAAGACCTCATTTTCGATCAAGGCAAAAAAAAATGCCATCCGAAGATGGCATTAGATCTTATTTTAAAGTCTCAATCAAACGGCAAAACTTTCACCACAACCGCAAGTACGTTCCGCATTTGGGTTGTTGAAATAAAAGCCTTTCCCATCCAATCCTCCTGAAAACTCAAGAGTTGTGTTACATAAATATAGAAAACTCTTCAAGTCTGTCACTACTTTCACGCCATTATCATCAAATACTTGATCATTTTCCCTCGCTTCATTATCAAAATCCATTTGATACGTGAGACCTGAACAACCTCCACTTGTAACACTCACTCGTATAAAGAAGTCCTTCCCAATGGAAGAATTTCCTCTGAGCTCGTCAATTTTCTCTTTGGCGCTATCCGCTACAAAAAGCATGAGACCTACGCGTTTTTACTTTTATAATCTTCAATTGCTCCTTTAATTGCATCTTCTGCAAGTACAGAACAGTGAATTTTTACTGGTGGAAGTGCAAGCTCCTCAACAATTGTCATATTGTCAATCGCCAAAGCTTCATCAATGCTTTTTCCTTTTAACCACTCTGTAGCTAAAGATGAAGAAGCAATCGCTGATCCACACCCAAAGGTTTTAAACTTTGCATCTTCTATAATACCTGAAGCGGCATCAACTTGAATTTGAAGTCGCATTACATCACCACACTCTGGTGCTCCTACAAGACCAGTTCCCACTGCTTTCGAACTTTTATCTAAAGTCCCCACATTTTTAGGGTTCTTGAAATGATCTAAAACTTTTTCTGAATAAGCCATTTTTCAATTTTTTTCTAAAATTATAACAACCAACTTGGTAGAAGAGTTCTACTCAATTGGATAATCTCTTAATTAATGCTCGGACCAAACAACCGCATCTAAATCCACTCCTTCCTTATACATCTCCCAAATCGGACTCAAATTACGCATATGATTCACCCCTTTTGTCACCATTTCTATCGTATCGTCAATATCTTGCTCAGTTGTAAATCTTCCTAAGCTAAACCGAATGGAAGAATGAGCCAAATCATCACCTAGACCATAAGCAATCAATACATATGATGGCTCCAACGAAGCAGAAGTACAAGCAGATCCACTGGATACGCCTATATCTTGATTAAATGTCATCATTAATCCCTCTCCTTCCACATGTTTAAATGATACATTGCAGACATGAGGCATTCTGTGATCTTTACAACCATTCGTATAAACTTCCTCCATGGCTCCATGAAGTGCATTCTCTAATTTATCTCTAAGCTTACTCAATCTTTCAGCATCTGCATCCATCTCATTTCTAGCAATCTCAGCCGCAGCCCCAAATCCTACAATACCAGGTACATTCAAGGTTCCTGATCTCATTCCTCTCTCATGGCCTCCGCCGTCTAACTGCGCAGTAACCTTAACTCTAGGGTTCTTTCTATTCACATATAAAGCTCCTACTCCTTTAGGACCATACATCTTATGTGCCGTAAATGCCATTAAATGGATTCCCAATTCTTTAGGATGTGTTTTTATTTTTCCTACTGCCTGTGTCGCATCACTCATGAAAAGTACTCCATGCTTAGCACAGATTTCACCAATCTCCTTCATCGGCTGGATAACCCCAGTTTCATTGTTTGCCCACATGATGGAAATCAAAATGGTCTTATCAGTAATCGCCTTTTCTAATTCGATAAGATTCACCAACCCTTTGTCATCTACATCTAAGTAGGTTACCGAACCACCCATCTTTTCAATCTTAGCACACGAGTCTAACACCGCTTTGTGCTCCGTTTTCAAAGTAATAATGTGATTCCCTTTTCTTTGATACATTTCAAAGACACCTTTTAAGGCTAGGTTATCAGACTCCGTCGCTCCTGATGTGAAAATAATCTCACGACTATCCGCATCTAAGAGTTTTGCAATCTGGTCTCTTGCATAATCTACCGCCTCTTCAGCAGCCCATCCAAAGGGATGATTTCTACTGGCAGCATTACCCGGTACATTGTGGAAGAATGGCAACATAGCGTCTACGACTCTTGGATCAGTCGGAGTAGTTGCATTATTGTCTAAGTATATTAAGCGTTTGTCGCCCATCTGGTTTATTTGAGAAAACAAAAATAAGTTTAAATAACTGAAAGCCTCCATAATTGGGGCACAAAATAGTAACCGCAAAAGCCTATATTAGTTGCCAGATAACAGCATATTTTAATGAAATTTGGAGATTTTACGGAGATTTCGGAAAAGATTTGGAATCAATCCATTTCAAAGGCACTTAAATTAGAAGATCTCAGCCAGTTTGAAAAGAAGAAATATCAAGACATTGAACTCCCAAGTTTCAATTTTCCAGTAGCTAATTCAGTCCATGATGAACCCCTCATTTGCGGAAGCGCAGAATGGATCATCGGTACGAAAATAAATGCTGACGCTAATCATAAGAATGCCAGCATCCTATCCGCACTAAACCATGGAGCGGAAGCAATACAACCTCAATTGAATCAGGATGAAGACTTAAAAGATGTGCTTAGTGAAGTATTTCTATCTATGGTTTATACAGATCTAAGCCTGTGTAGCTCGGATCAAGCCTTAGAAGAATATCTAACCCTCTGTAAGGATTCCAAAAAATCTGTTTTAAGAGGTGCCATCAATCAGGAAAACCTATCTGAAAATAAAATCCTCCAACTCAAGGAACTAGAAAACTTTCATCTGATTAGTATTAAGTCAAACGAAGAGTCGATAACACGAGAGCTCTCAGAATTGACTTTGAAAATGAAAGAGGCCATTCAACGTGTTAAAGAAGAGACATTACGTCTATCTCAGGTGAGAGTTATTACTTCTGTCGGTGTTTACCTTCCGGCAAATGTGGCCAAACTAAGAGCCATCCGGCTCCTATGGGCCAATCTTTTAAAAGCACATGAACTCGAACTTATGCCCTTGTTCATCGTTGCTCAAACGGATATTTCTGAAGCGTCGACTCCAGAAAATAAATTGATAGAAAACACAAGCGCCACCATAAATGCCGTATTAGGAACCGCGAATCTAATATTCAATGGAAACTTTGGTGAAGAGTCTGGCCGTCTACACCAAAACATTCAACACATCCTAAAGATGGAAGCCAACCTACACAGAGTAATAGATCCACTGGCCGGATCCTACTCCATTGAAAATCTCACTTCCAGCCTAGCTGAAGCGGCTTGGAATAGTCAAGAAGCTTAACCTTGAATCCAACCAACAAAAACATAAATCCAAACTTCAGGAAGAAAAGCAAGCAAAACTTTTCTGCGGCTGAATTATTGGAACAAATTCAGTCTGGAAATAAAAAATCACTCAGTCTCGCACTTTCTCTAGCGGAAAGTTCTAGACCAGAAGATCGTAAGACCTTAAACGAAATTCTACTAGGTTATAAAAAGGTCCCAAGCAAACGCATCGCCATCACTGGACCACCAGGTGCTGGCAAAAGTACACTCATAAATTCCTGGGGTTCTTACCTCGCAGATAGAGGTTCCAAACTTGCCATTCTTTCTGTCGATCCCTCAAGTCCCGAAAGTGGTGGTTCAATCCTCGGAGATAAAACCAGAATGGATACGCTGTCCGTTCATCCAAATGCCTTTGTGCGTCCCACTGCTTCAGGGAAAGAAGCAGGTGGCGTGGCTGCCTCAACATTGGAATCCATTTTACTCTGTGAATTAGCCGGTTATGATTACATCATCATAGAAACAGTAGGCGTCGGACAATCTGAATTAACCGTTGCCGAAATGGTTGACCTCTACATTCTTGTCGTGCAGCCAGGTGCTGGCGATGACCTCCAAGGGATCAAAAGAGGCATCATGGAATTGGCAGACCTGTTTGTCGTCAACAAAGCCGATGGAGATCAATTGCCACTCGCCAAACAAAGTGCCAAAGACCTATTAGCCAGCCGCTCTTTAATACACACCAAAGACCACGGAAGACAATCTAGAGTTCAGTTGTACTCCTCGGTGACATCAGAGCACATCGTTCAGTTAGACAACGAAATAAACACGTACTTCTCAGAGTTACAATCAACAGACTATCTTGCCAATAACAGAGAAAAGCAAATGATACGATGGATTGAAAAGCAGGTAGATAAAGCCATTCTTGAAACAACACGAAATAGAACTGAAATTGAAAAAGCGAGATCAGAAATGATTCGTAACTTTGTGGATCAAGGCCAATTACCAATCATGGCTCAAAAGAAGATTAAAGAGGTGATGGATAAGATTATCTAATCTCCATTGAAGGAAAAATTGTGAAGTATTGAAAAGCTGCGTACACTTAATTTATATTCTATTTATTGTCCTATCAGTAGCCATCCAGGCTCAGGTTCCACCGGATAGTACCTCATTCATTCCACCCATTAAATATGAAATGAAATTGGCAGGAAGCTTTGCTGAATTACGTAGCAATCACTTTCATGCTGGAATAGATATAAAATCTGAAAATGGACGGGGTGGTGATGCAATTCTAGCCAGCGAAAAAGGACATGTTTCTAGAGTGAAGGTTCAAAGTGGTTCTTACGGTAAAGCGATCTACATGGATCACCCCAATGGCTATACTACCGTCTATGCACACTTAGAAAAGTTTCACCCAGACATCGAACAATTCATCAAGAAAATACAAAAGCAAGTTGAGCAATTTGAAGTAGACATTTATCTGCCAAGTGGTAAATTTGATTTTGCTCAAGGCGAACAGATCGGGGTGCTAGGGAACACAGGAAGATCAACTGCTCCACATCTACATTTTGAGATTAGGGATACCAAAAAAGAAACACCACAATTGCCATCTAAATTCAACATAAAAGTGAAGGATGATGTCTCCCCTATTCTTCAAAAATTATTTATCTATTCTCTCAATGAATTTGGGGAAGTACTTGGCAAACAAGAGGTAAAGATCAGCGGAAAAGATGGACGTTATCGAGCATTGAATACCATAGAACTCGCCAGCGACTATTTCGGAGTCGGGGTGAAATGTTATGATCGATCGAGCGGTGTTTGGAATAAAAATGGAATCTATGATCTCAAACTTTCACAAGGAGACTCTACCCAGTTTTATGCCGCCTTCGACCAATTTAGTTTTTCAGAATCAAAGGCAATTAATACCATCATAGATTATAAACACTATGATCTTTACAGAGAGAGAATACTAAAACTATTTACCTCTTCTTGCAATCCACTTTCAAATTATCAATATGACGGTGGTGGTTGGATAAAAAATGATCCAACGGAACAAAGTTTTACGATTGAAATCGGAGATGATTCTGGGAATAAAAGTAAGATTGATCTCAAGATCAAGCAATCCGGGCAATTAGAATTTGATAACCAAAAAGGAACCTTGGTTTCTTGTGGCACAAAAGATACACTAAGCCTCAATGATGGGACTCGAATAATCTTCAGAGAAAATAGCCTTTATGCAAATCAATACATTCAGTTTTACACCAGCCAAATAGGAAGCGAAGCACAGATTCATATTAAAAATAATGATGGACCAGCCCATCAGAATTTCATTCTTGAAATCCCGAGTGTCAAGGACAGTTCGCTAACTTTAGTGAAAATTGAAAATGGTCAAATGGAGAATTTTGGTGGAAGCATCGTCAATGGAAGATTCCAAGCCTATCTTGATGAATTTGGAACCTACACTTTAACGAAGGATCAGACCGCACCGACCATTGTTAAAAAAGCAACCACCTTTGAAGATCAAACCAAGGTCTATTATTTCGAAATTACGGATGACTTAAACTATGATTCTTCTTTAGGTGACTTCAAATTAGGTGTTTTCGCCTGCAATCAATGGGTTCCCTACTTCTACGATCTGAAAAAAGACCAGCTGATTATAAAGTCTAAGGATTTACCGGATGGTTGTCAGAAAATGCAAATAACCGTCGCAGATCACAGTAAAAACCAAACAAAGGTCAATTTCAATATCTAATTGTTTAATTTTTACATTTAAAAAACTAAACAAAAAGGTTTTCTCTGAGTTACTTCTATGTAATAACGTAATTAGAATATGAAAGTCGAAACCGGTAAGAAGCTCCCTGATTTTTCCCTTTTAAACCAAAAAGAGGAAGAAATAACCAATAAATCCCTTTTAGGACAGAAATATGTACTCTTTTTCTACCCAAAAGATGACTCTCCAGGGTGTACAAAAGAAGCTTGTTCCATTCGTGACAACTATAGAAAAATAGAAAAGCAAGGATATAAAGTATTTGGCGTCAGTCCTGATACACCTAAAAAGCACCAAAAATTCATAGATAAATATGAATTTCAGTATGACCTGCTTGCAGATACTGAGAAAAAGACCTTGACAGACTTTGGACTTTGGGGACCTAAAAAGTTTATGGGTAGAGAAATCGTCGGTGTTTACAGAACCACAATCTTAGTGGATGAGGAAGGCATCGTAGAAAACATCATTGAAAAGGTAAAAACCAAAGAACATGGGATACAGATTCTTGATGCCATGCCTGTGAACAAGTAATCTATCTATATCCTGAGGTTGCACGATACATCGCTGTAAAGTAACAAGCAAGCTTCACATCAAAAGGCAATTCATCGATGGTATTGTCAAAGATGAGCCAGTCTCTCGGGTCGTCTTCAAATTCTGTGTAGAATTGCAGTTCACCATAATCCTTATCCAGCATAACCCAGAAGTTGCCATCATTGTAAGATTCTGACCTCCACTTAACCTTAATTTCTTGATTGTATTCTATGATCCAAGAAGAATAGTCGTTGTAATATTCTGTTCTGATCTTGGTCACTACCCCATTACACTTTAGCTCCCATAGATCGTCTCTTTGATCCCATTTCTGCCAGATGGTGCCATCATAGTCACCGATGGAGAAATCCCATTGAGTCCAGTCTTTCATGTGAGACCAAGTGGCTTCAACTTCTCCAGTTCCCTCATCGCTTAGTGTTTCATAATGGATCACCCATTCATACAACACATCATCCCATTCAGCCTTCCAGCTGGTCATCCAGAGCGTATCAAAATCTATAGAGTCTATGGCAGGTTCAATACTTTGAGTATCTATAACCATTGTGTCTTCCTGAGCAGAAGAGCAAAATATATTTGTGAAAACGAAAAGAAAAAGAAACCTAAAACGGCAGGTCATCTAGTTCTGGATTAGCGGTAGGTACCGCATCGGTAGCTTTCGGAAAATCTCCTCCGAAATCTGGTGGTTCACCCATCGCTGGTGGAATACTTGCAGGTTCAGCAGCAGCTTCTGCAGCAACCTGTTCCAGTTTCCATGCATTAAGATTGGTGAAATATTTTCCTTGCCATTCCCTTCCCCTAAGGTCAAAGAACACCTTAATATCTTTTCCTTCTTCAAAATTTTGAATCAACTCACACCTGTCCTGAGTCAGTTGGAATTTGACAAATTGTGGATATTGACCATCTGTCTCAACAACAAATTCCCTTGCTTGGAATCTATCACTTTTTGCTTCTACATCAAATACCTTGTGAAGCTTCCCTACCATTTCAAATGACATACTTTCTTTCTTATCTATGGGTTCCAATGGTGATAATCTCAATGGCCTCAGCGAGACTGTCTGAAAAATCACCTAAATGTTTAATATTCTCTGTGGCGCCTTCTCGCTTTTGACTTGGATGAATGGCGTAGTTAGAATTTTTTAATGCAGTTTTTAAAACAGCAACCTTGTTGGCCGCTTTTCTGAGTAAGAATACTTCTTCCTCTAAAAGCTCAACTTCAACATAACCTTCTTGACCTTCCATCTCTTGTTCAAATTGCTCAAAAACCAACCCTTGTTTAGAGCTCTGGAAATCGGGGTCAGCTTTTACACCGACAGCAATATTGCTGATGTTATTCAAAGTTGAAGGTATCGTGTGAAGTATCTTAACTAAAGATGCTTTGTTTTCACCGACAACAAAATTGTCATCTTTCATAAAGGCAGCCGTAACATCCGCATTGATACGGACAAGTTCGCTGGTTTTAGTGGTCATGTCTGTAAACATGGCCTCTGTTAAATAGAATTTTACGAAATTTTCGTTCGCTTGCGCAAATGAAAACTGACATGCGAGTAGTAGTGTGGCAGTTAATAGAGAAAACTTCATTGATTCTTTTTTTATAAATGTATTGAATTCCTAAGAATTGTCAAGCGTCTTAAGCTCATTCATTAGCTGATCTGGCTTTTTATAACCTGGACTAGCTGTAATTTTTTGAAGATTTTGATCAAAATAGACCAATGTAGGATAACTTAATCGACCTCCTAAGATTTCCAAAGCTAATTTATTTACCCCTTTTCTTCCCGCTGGCATCCATTCGTAGGTCTGACCTTTGAAGTTAATTGGATCTTTTTGCTCCGCATTGAATTTAACCAAGTGATAATTAGCTTGTAAATACTCTTTTAAAGCAGGATCGGTAAAAGTGTTCTTATCCATCACTTTACACCATCCACACCAATCTGTATATACATCAACCAAAAATTTCTTACCATCATTATTTTTAATCTGGCTTGCCTCTTCCATGGTTAACCACTTCATTCCACCGACATTCATGTGATCGTAATCATGAGGCGCTTTTTTGCCTGCCTTAGCCGTAGCAGCCGCTGGATGTGCTTTTTTAACTGGGGCAGGTTGTGCTTTTGCAGGAGCATTTTTAGTTGCATCTGCAGTTGCATTTGCGGAAGTATTATCAGAATTACATGAAACCGTTACAAGGCAAACTGCCAAAAGTCCCATGATGGAATAGATCAGTGTTTTTTTCATGATTTATGTGTTTTTTGAAAGACCCAACAAAATTAGACTTTTATAGAACATTCATCAGACCTTTAACCTTGTAATAACGTTTGAAATGAGTAATTTTGATATCTAATATCTACCAGAAAGTTTGATAAATCCAAATTTAGATCCCAGCAACGTTCAATATACGCCAGAAGAAAAGCAAATTGACAAAGCACTTCGACCGAAAGCTCTTGAGGAGTTTTCAGGGCAGAAGAAATTAACCGATAATCTGAAGGTATTCATTCAGGCTGCAAATATGCGGGAGGAATCCTTAGACCACGTTCTATTGCACGGTCCGCCGGGACTCGGAAAAACAACACTTTCCTACATTATTGCCAATGAACTCCAAGCCAATCTGAAATTGACTTCAGGACCTGTGCTTGAGAAACCTGGAGATCTAGCAGGTCTCCTCACCAATCTCCAAGAAGGTGATGTCCTCTTCATTGATGAAATCCACAGACTCAACAATGTCGTAGAAGAATACCTTTACAGCGCAATGGAGGACTATCGGATTGACATCATGATAGACAGTGGCCCTAGCGCCCGTTCCGTCCAATTAACCATTAATCCATTCACACTCGTCGGTGCCACCACAAGAATGGGACTTTTGACAGCACCATTGCGTGCAAGATTTGGAATCACATGCCATTTAGACTACTATGAAACCAGCGTCATATTAACCATCATCAAACGATCAGCGGAAATACTGGATATTGAGCTGGAACATTTGGGAGGATTGGAAATTGCACGTAGAAGCAGAGGGACCCCGAGAATCGCTAATGCACTTCTTCGAAGAATCAGAGATTTTGCTCAAGTAAAAGGAAATGGTATCATAACCAAAGAAATCGCTGAGTACGGGCTAGATGCCTTAAACGTAGATTCTTGCGGCCTTGATGAAATGGATAATAGAATCCTTTCAACCATCATTGATAAATTCAAGGGAGGGCCAGTTGGAATCTCAACCATAGCCACAGCAGTGGGCGAAGAATCCGGAACCATTGAAGAGGTTCACGAACCATTCTTAATCATGGAAGGATTTATTCAGAGAACCCCACGTGGAAGAGAGGCAACTCAGAAAGCCTATGAACACTTAGGTCGAGAAAAAACCAGAGATACTGGTTCCCTGTTTTAGGCTTGAGCCGTCGGTGTAAAGTTCATATTAGTAAATGGGTTCTGTGCCGATTTACCTTCTTTAATTTCACCGTGTTTATCTTCATACTTTTTGATGTTGTCCTGCAAGGCATTCAACAATCGCTTGATATGAAATGGGGTGACAATAATCCTTGATTTAACCTTTGCTTTTGGAACATTAGGCACCATTCTGATAAAATCAAGCACAAATTCCGATTGGGAATGAGCTATGATCGCCAAATTTGAGTAAATACCTTCCGCTACTTCTTCCGGTAACTCAATGTTCATCGCATTCTTCTTTTTTTCCTGTGCCATATCTGTTTACATTTGCGACAAAGATAGGATGGAAAATAATAAAAAGTATTTCGAAGCAAATAAATTCGCTTGGGACCAACGAACAGAGGTTCATGTCAAAAGTGACTTTTACAATGTTGAAGCCTTCAAAAACGGCGCCTCTACCCTAGAACCCATGGTTAAAGATGAACTGACTGAGGTCAAAGATAAATCCATCTTACACCTACAATGTCACTTCGGAATGGATACACTTTCCTTGGCGAGAATGGGTGCAAAGGTCACGGGCGTTGACCTTTCTTCAAAGTCCATTGAATTTGCCGAATCCTTATCTAAAGAGTGCCAGATTCCAGCTCGATTTATCCAATCTAATGTCTTGACACTGAAAGAGACCTTGGATGAAAAATTTGATATTGTATTCACCTCATTTGGTGCCATTTGTTGGTTACCCAACATTGACGAATGGGCCGAAATAGTCTCCCATTTCCTGAAGCCTGGAGGGACCATTTACCTTGCAGAATTTCATCCATATTTATACATGTGGGATTGGGACAGTAAGGAAATTATGTACCCATATTTCTGCAAAGGACAGGTTTTTCATGAGAAAGCTGAAGGAACATATACGGATGGTGATAAGGGCCTAAGCTATGATGAATACTTCTGGATTCATGCCATTTCAGATGTTCATACCGCCTTGCAAAACAATAACATCAACATCGAGTTTTTGCATGAGTTCGATTACACCCCTCACGAGTGTTTATCCAATTTAGAAAAAAGAGCGGATCGGGAATTTGTATATAAAATCAATGGACATGCCATCCCCGCTGTGTTTTCAATGAAGGGCTGCAAGCAATAGAATAAACTGAAAAACAAGACCAGTTGGATGCATTGATTAATTTCTAGACATTATTTGATGCCTAAAAACAAACAATAAAAATCCTACCTAATCCATTAATCTTTCCTAATCGAAAGTTTTCAATGTAGGGTGAGTAAAAATAGAACAAATTCAAGCAGAAAAAGAAGATTTATTTAATCCAGAGATAAACTTCTAAAACAATATTTGATTCTTAAAATCAAATAATGAAATCCTACCTAATCCTTCAATCCTAGTCCGCTGCCGCTTTCTGAATTTCTTTAAAAAGTAAATCTTCAAAACCGTGTAAAAATCTCTTGCGGTGGTAGACCATCTCTCCATTTTTATCAAAGAGAAATTCTTGAGGAAGTCCATTGAGATTACCTGGCATGATGTTTCTGAACTGTCGTTCGTAATCATGGTAGGTAGGCCATGGCCAGTTTTTTTCTTTCACCATTGCAGAGAATTTTTCTGCGTTTTTCGGCCAATCAACTGAAACTGCAATTAGATCAAAATCTGCTTGTTGTTTCCAGTCTCTATATTTTCTTTCGATGGCAATAAATTTCTGCTTGCAAGGCGGGCAGGTTGTCAACCAAAACAAGATGGCCGTTGGCTTTCCGTTTCCTAAAAGTTCTTTGGTATTAACTACATTTCCGTCCGCATCTTTTAGATTGACGTCAAAGGGAAAATCTTCCAATGAGGTACTCGTCACCTGTGACACTGGGGTCGTTTTAGGTATGGCTGTAGGAGTAGCCGGAGTAGGCAAAACTTCTGCCTTTAAAATCTTTGGTGCTGATTCACTGGCAGAGAGTTCTGCCTTCGGTGTCTGATTACAACCCAGCGCCAAAGTAAGCGCAAAGGCCATAACGGTTAAGATTCCAATATTTTTCATGAGGCAAAAATATGTAATCTATTAGATATATGCATGAAAAGCTGCCACAAGCCATAGGATGCAGACATTCTATGCATGGTCTAAAAATAAAACATTCATGATATAGGGAATCACCAACAGCCATGAAAGTCGGGTT
>JAHDGF010000065.1 GCA_020627785.1 Saprospiraceae bacterium | reverse complement strand
TCTCACCAGCACGTGGCAAGACATTTCCGTCAACGGCTTGGGTCGAAGACCCATGGAGTAGGAAATGTTGAGCTGAGGAAATGTGGGAAGCAAAAGTGCCTTTGAGAAAGGTGTCTTTTCTTTTGTTTCGTTTTCTTTGGACAAGCAAAGAAAATGAAAAATAAGATCCATAAAAGGGAAGCCTTTTCCTCTATTGGAATCCAAAAGAAATTAAGTTACAAAGACACTACCACTTTAGACAAGCAAAGAAAATGAAAAAAGTTATTTCAATAAGTCAAAATATAAGATTTTAAAATCCAGAGCGTTCTAAATAAATAAAACTAGTACATGCTTAAAATCGGATTGATTGCACTCACTTTGTTACTTGGACTCAGTTGCTCACAAGAGGAACCTTCTGATAATCTATCAGATATTTTCGGACATCAACTGCTAACGGAATTAACCGGCCACTGGGTCGGGACCAATGAAACTGCCTTTGGTAATTTCGATTGGTTTGCCTTTGATTTTAGGCCTATATCTGCCAGTCATCTTCATTCCATATATGAAGGAGGCACCAATCAAAACATCATAACCTCTGTCTTCATTGCTGACTTTGAAGGGAGACAACAAATCATGGCTCGAAATGGCGGTTGGCTCGGAAATCAATATCGGGCAACTTACTTTGTATTGGACAAGGCTGAAGAGACGGCTGAAGGGAGCTACTATCGATTAGTTGATGCTGTAGGCAGAGAAAAGAGAGCTTTCATGGAATTTAGATTTGAAAATGGAACAATGACTTTTGATGCTTATAAAGATAATAGTGGCGAGTTAGACGAGCCGATACATCACATGGGATTTTCTGGCACAAATTATAATCCTTCATTTGCGCAAGCGGCCATAGAAGAATTTAATTACCCTAGAGCCATATCTGAAGTGAACTTAGAAAATAAATTTACCAACCTTATTGATCCAGACTCTGCACTATTCCTAGAGGAAGCAGATGACCCATTCCCAAAGAGTGACCACGGTTACATCAGCGATTTAAACATAAAAATCAATCGTGATCCTGCGATTGAGTTTGATCCACTACTACTCTACCTTTCCACAGAACCCATTGTGAACGGAGCAGGACAGGTGGATTTTGAAAATCTGGACCGGAAAGTTATACGCACCATTGATGTAAGAGCAGATGAGTTATCCTATCTTACCACATACTTACATCCCGGCAACTATTATGTTACTGCTTTTTCGGATCATGATGGAAACTTTTTTCCGTCCACCGATGATTTTAGCAATGTGAGTAAAGTGATTGAAGTAGCAGCAGAGAGCCAACCTGAAATCGAAATAAATGTTACTCAAATCATTGAGTAACATTAATAGGTTAGAAAAAGAAAAAAGGACCGATGAAAATCAAAGAACAAATAACTAGAAGACAGGCATCCAAGTTAATGGCCCTAGGTACTGTCTCTTCCCTATTTAATCCCAATCATCTAACAAAAACGAATGAGCAAATGATCACAAGATTGATTCCAGGCACCAATGAAGAAATTCCAGTGATTGGATTGGGTACTTGGCAAACCTTTGATGTGGGTAATTCTGAAACTGAGAGAGCACCCTTAAAAAAGGTATTAAAGATTCTAACGGAGTATGGTGGCTCTGTGATTGATTCCTCACCCATGTATGGACGTTCGGAAAAAGTGGTGGGTGATCTCACCAAAGAATTAAACTTGAAGGGTCAGATTTTTGAAGCAACAAAGGTATGGACCAGCGGAGAGGACTCAGGCATTGAGCAGATGAATGACTCCTTTAATCTAATGCGAGTAAAGCAAATGGATCTTATGCAAATTCACAACTTAGTGGATTGGAGAATTCACTTGAAGACTTTACGAAAATGGAAAGAAGAAAAAAGGATTCGATACATTGGCATCACACACTATAATAGCGGTGGATATCGAGAAATGGAAGAAATTATGAAAAGTGAAGATTTAGATTTCATCCAGATCAACTACAATTTAGCCGTGCGAGATGCCGCAGAAAGAATATTACCATTGGCCAAAGATAAAGGCATTGCCGTATTGATAAACAGACCCTATGGTGGTGGTAATCTATTTAGATGGAGCAAGAATAAAACACTGCCTGCATGGGCTCAAGAATTTGATGCCACCACATGGGGACAGTTCTTTTTAAACTTCATTCTAGCCAATGCAGCAGTCCACTGTGTCATCCCAGGCACCTCGAAAGCAAAACACATGCTAGATAATGTTCAGGCCGGTATTGGCAGATTACCAGACAGTAATCATTGTAAAAAAATGATTAAACTACTTTCATCTTAAATCAATATGAAATTCACGCTTTATACATTCTTATCATCCTTAATACTACTCTCCTCTTGCAACATTCCTGAACATTATTTTACGGCAAAGCCTGAATGCAATTCTGAAATACCCAATAGCTTAAATGAAGAAAATCAGAGAAAGTTAATTGAACAGCTGAAAAATAAAAAACCGACAGATTACAGATACTTTTTCAAAACTTTTCAGGAAGATGAGAGTGATACTTATATGGTTACTAATTTCAGAAATAAAGAATCTTGTTTTGACCTACGAATAGTGGTGGATGATTGGGGCAAACTGGCGGGAATGAGAAGAAAAAATGGAGTATCCTACCCTGAAGAATTGTATGACCTAAAATGGGTGATTGAATCCATCAACGGCAGAGATGTTATGAAATATATTGACATGCATGAAATTATAGATTAAATGGCTCACCACATGTAATCGAGCGGGACGATTTGCCGTCGTCATTCTTTAAACATTTCTACTTCCCTTTCTTTAGCTATTTAATACAGTCTCTATTATTTATCAGATCTTTTTTCAAAAGGGAATTCCTCGATGTCCGGAAACCGAATAGAATATTTTACATCAGTTATCAACCAGAGATCATCTGCGTAAACCAAATTCCATTTTTCATGCCCCCATTGTATCATTTTGTCATCAGAATAAAATGAGTAATCAAAGGATATCGATGAGATTACTCTATCGGTTTCAATGTTTATGTTGTAGAATTTCTCTTCTTGCTTCTTTTCAGAATTACAGATATCAGTTATGAACTTGACATGATCGGAAACTGCAATTCCTTCAAATTCTGGATAGTTCTCTTTTATTGACATCTCAGATTCTTTCGACATGATTCCTGTAAATAGAACTTTATCTTGGAAGAATAATTTTTTAAATCTGATACTATCCTTTTGGTTGATTGATTCTTTAAACTCAACTATTACCTCATTCAGTTTTATTCTATCTGTTGAGCTTTCTTGACTGAAGCAAAATGTTGGAGTTAAAATAATAATTACTAATAATCGAAATACTTTATTCATTCTTTTACTATTTGTTAGGTTCATAATCACAACTTTCAATTCTATCATTAAAAGGATTGCGTTTAATTTACTAGCTACTTGTGAAACAATGACTTAAGTGCCATAAAACTACGAATAAATTGTTTTTCAGTTTAGAGTTTTGATACAATACCGAGTTTTTATTGTTTACTTAAAACTAACACTTATCCTTTGTTGTGGAGGTTCTTTTTAAATTTGTCAAATGAAATTTAAAATTATTAATCAAACCCAAATAAGCTAGTTTTAAATACTACGCGAATATTCATCGAAAGACTTCCACATGTCAAGAAACACACGAATATATTCACCTAGTTACAGGAAAAGAAAAGCATATGGGACTGCCATACGAGTTTTCCTAAGTTACGTTTGGCTAAGATTTAAAAGTAAATTTCTGGGCAAACAACACTATGAGCGAAACATTAAAAAGCTTCATTTAAAAAATGCAGACAGGGTTAAAAACCGTATTCAAGAACTTCAAGGTCTATTTGTAAAATTCGGCCAACTTATCTCCAATTTATCCAATGTTTTGCCACAAGAATTTCGAGGCCCTTTAGAAGAACTACAAGATCACGTGCACCCGAAATCATATGAAGAAATTGAAGAAACCATACAGAAGCAATTAGGGAAAAAGCCAAATGAAATATTTTCTAATTTTCAAAAAGAACCATTAGCAGTTGCCTCCATCGGTCAGGTTCATAGAGCAGAACTAAATGGAGTTGATGTGGTCGTCAAAATTCAACACCAAAATATTGACAAAATAGCTGGTGCGGACTTACAAATTTTAAAAAACTTAGTAAAACTGCATGGTTACTTCATGAACATGCAAGGACTTGACCACACCTACAATCAGGTCAAGCAAATGATTGAGGAGGAATTAGATTATGCAATGGAAGCAAAATCAATGCAGGTCATCTCTGAAAATTTAAAAGAAGTCCCTGAACTTAAAATCATTATTCCTAAAATTTTTCCAGAACAGAGCACCTCAAAAGTTTTAACCGCTGAATTTTGTGCAGGAACAAATCTTGGTCACATTGATCAATTGAAAACGTGGAATTTAGACTTAGAAGACATCGCCACAAGATTAATAAAGCTATACTGCAAGATGATTGTAAAGGACGGATTTTATCATGCCGATCCACATCCAGGAAATATCTTAGTCAACGAAAATGGAGAAATCATTCTACTGGATTTTGGCGCAGTAGCTAATCTAACGGAGGCAACTAAAAAAGCTTTACCTAAACTCATAGAAGCAGTAGTCAAAAACGACACTGAAGAAATAGTCAATGCATTGAAAACCATGGGCTTTGTTGGCTCAGATAAATCCTCAAAAAAATACATCAAAAATTTAGTGAACATCTTCAAAGAATTTTTGGAAGAAGAAGTAGAGTTTGATGGATTGAATTTTCAGAACATCAAACTAAACTCTGGCTTAGGCTCTATCACCTCTATCCTAAAAAAGGTAAACCTAAGTGACGTTTCTAACAACATTATAATTCCAAAGGATTACATTTTGCTGAACCGAACCCTGGTTCTATTAATGGGCAACGCTTTTCAATTAGCTCCTAAATTGAACGCCATCAATGTTGCTAGACCCTACCTTAAAGAGCATGTCTTAAAGGAGGAATATAATTTTAAAGATTTAATTGTCAAAACCCTTAAAAGTCAAATTACCACTGGCATTTCATTACCCGGAGAATTATCTCAATTCTTAAAAGCCGCCAATGACAGTACACTCGAAGATGAGATGACTGAGATGAATGTTACTTTACAAAGAATCTATTTACTTGGGAAGCAATTTTTATGGTTCTCAATTTTAGTAGCCTTAATCTTCTTTTTCATTAACTACCCTTCAGATCATTTCTTGCATCGCCTGAACGGTGGTGCCATTATATTTTCAGGACTTTTGTTACTCCGAGCTTTTTATAAAGATTTTAAAAAGAAATAAAACCTATGGTATAAACTGAAAAAGGAATTCACCAAGTAAACCGCTAAGAACAATACCAGCACAGGCATAACCCAATTTACCGTATTCTCCATTCCCTAACCAAGGATATCTTTCATCAATAATATTACCGATCATCCATCCAGCAATTCCAGTCGGGATTACAAATATAAACTCATATGGCCTATCTAAATTTCTTGTAAAATATTGCAGGATAATTCCCACTACAAGAAACAACACAGGAATCAATAATCTCATGAAGTTAAACTTCTCAGCATCCAATTCTTCTTGCGTTGGATTTACAGGATTAAAAATATTCGCTGCCGTCAGAATTTCACGTAACTTCTTTTCTTTGATTTTAATGAGGTCAACTTTATTCCCATCGATAAATAATTCGTTTATCGATTTGGTCATTGTATTCTTAATTTTCAAAACAGCATTATCCCCTTTCAATACAAATTCACCAGTGAATCCTGTTTTGGTGTACAACAACTTTTCATTTTTATATAGATTCATCTCCACAAGCAGTTCTCCAGCATCGCTCTCTGTGTTCGGCTCATAGATGTAAAAATCATCGCCGTCCTTGTAATAATAAACCGTCTTGCCAAACATATTTTACTTGTTGATTTTTATTTAGTATTAATATACAAAATACAACACACATATAATCTATTCTATTGACCTGATGGGTTTACTGCTTGATTAATGCAGTGATGCCAAACTTCAATTGAACGATAATCAAACAAAAAATAAATTCAACAGAATTATGTAATTTACTTTGGATTGGCATCAATACATGTGTGGGCTATCAGATTATAGCCTATGAATTCTTTGATCCTAATTAAATATTTTAGTTAGCGCCAATATTAAAAATTAAAAAACTTGAATAAAGAAATATGGAATCGGTGGCTAAATAATTTTGAATGGATTGAAAGTATATCAAAAGCAAGGCGATGGAATGAATTCAAATGGCAGCCAGTCAAAAGTATGGAATCAAAAGGCTGGGATATTTACAATCTCCAGATTGAAGAACCAGCACCTTTTCAATTGATAAAGCAAATAGAAAAGAATACGAATCAAAATTTCCCAGAAGACTTTAAAACTGTTTTGTGTGAATATTCTTCAGCCGTGAGGATCAATTGGCATATGAACGAAGATCATATTAAAGAATTTGATGGAATCTTCTGTGGGGCAGGATATGGGTATGTTTGGGATATTGGTCTACTTGAAGAACTCAATGAAAATTACCAATTTTGGCTAAAGCTTTGTAATCCGAATGATGAATACCATGCAATTTTTTATAATAAAATACCATTTATTTCAGTACCTAATGGAGATATGATCGCATTCGAAAAAGAGATTATCAATGGTGAATCAGCGGTAATTTATTTAGGCAAACAAGCAGGTGAATTGGATGGAAAAAGGTTAGCAAAGAGCTTTACCGAATTCATATCAAAATGGTCTAACATAGGATTAGTAGGCACAGAAGAATGGCAATTATCTCCATTCTACGATCATGAAAATGAAGAATTATCTTCTGACAACAACCAAGTAAGACTTTGGAAGTCCATTTTAAACAAAAAGTATGACACATAATATATGTTGACGCCAGATCGCTGTACTCCCAAAGACTTCGCGTTGCCAAATGCCAAGAACCATAGATGAATGTAATTAATACCATATTAGATCTATTATGCTTTAGATTAAAGAAAGAGGAAATGATGAAATTCAATAAACATCATTTTATCGCAGGCTTGATTGGCACTTGGGTAGTGGGCATGGGTAGATACTGGGATGATCCTGGAGCAAAACTATTACAACACCTTGGCCTCGGATCAATAATATATATATTCGTTTTAGCTGGACTAATTTGGCTAATTCTGCTTCCCTTCAAAATTGAAAAATGGAATTACTTCATTGTCCTTACTTTCATTTCCCTCACATCATTCCCAGCTATATTTTATGCCATCCCGGTAGAAATATACCTGTCCATTGAAACTTCGAATACAATCAATGTTTGGTTTCTTGCCATTGTAGCAGCTTGGAGACTCGGACTTCTTTATTACTTCCTCAAAGAATTTACAAAACTATCCATAGGTAAAATATTTACTGTTACGATGATGCCGATTTGTTTGATAATCTCCACCCTAACAGCATTGAATCTGCATAGAGTTGTTTTCAATATTATGGGAGGAGTCAGAAATGAGACGCCACATGATTCTGCATATTTGGTTTTACTGACACTAACTACGGCTTCAATAGTATTGATTGGCCCGCTAATAATTGCCTACATCATTTTCATATACAAAGCATTGCGTGAAAAATAAACACAAAAGATTACTCACAACTAAGTAAGTTTTCAATGATTAAGAAACAACCATATTTTTTGGCTTTTATTTTTTTATTTTTTGCTTTCGCAAATTGCGTCAATGAAAGAAACGAAAGGTCTCAAGAAGCAAATGAACATGCAGTGACCTTTCCCCTAACCATTGAATTTGGTGCCATCGGCAAAGGAGCAAACTTACCACCTACAATCATTGAAATTAATAGTGACACCGTTACCATTACAAAAAGGCAAAAGGGTTCGATAACAGAAATAGAAAGCCGTGCGATCAAAACAGCCGATACAAGATTTATTGAATTGTTCGCAGCACTACAGACTGAGGATCTAGAAGGGAACAAAGATTATTACCATCCATTCATGAGAGATGGTGGCTATATGAAAGTCTCAAACAATGCGGGTGCCAGAAAATTTTCAAATATCTTTTCATCCATCGGAGATCCATCCAAGATAAAACCAGACACCCTTGGATTGAGTAAGTTCAAAAACATATCTAATTATTCGAAATTGTTATTGAGGGAAATGGAAGAATAGTAAAGACCTTTCATTCAATACCAGTATTATTACAAAAACCTAAATCAAGTTTATATCTGTATATTTAGAGACTGGATAATCAATAAAGAAATTGAACTAAGAGAAGCTCCTGTTTTTGAACATTACATAAATAATAAAAATCAAACCAAAGAGGAAGAATTGTTAACTGAAATTTTTATTCCAATAAATTAACAACATGCAATTCGACATAGATATAAAATCAGAACATAAGCATCTATTCTTAGAAGCCCGTGAACTTTTACTTTCACACGAAGGAATCGTTGAAACAAAAAAACCTAGAATAACAACCTATTCGAATAGCAAAGGAGGAATTTGTCATATGCGAACCATGCCCTACGGTATTGATTTCGGATTTTTAAAGGGAGCCAAAATGGAGGATCATGATAAGGTACTAGAAGGTAAAGGAAAATCAATCAGAGTGCTTGCACAAAAAGGTAAACTAAATAAAGAGATCATTAAGTATTTTCTAAAACAAGCAATAGAAATAAATTCCAACAAGAATTGACGGTCCAAGAAATTATTGACATACTAGAAAAACTAGCAAGTCCAGAGAAGGTCTTGATTAAAAAAAACAAATTTGGCATAAGCTCAGATAATGCATTAGGCATATATCATAAAGACCTCAAAGAATTAGCCAAGAAAATCCCCAAAGATGATAAACTGGCCATCAATCTTTTTGACACTGGTATTTATGAAGCTCAAATTCTTTGCAGCAAAATATTCAACCCTAGCAACCTCACGGAAGAACTAATGGACAAATGGACTCGCACCTTTGAGAATTGGGAAATTTGTGATTCCTTCTGCATGGGACTTTTTGCCAAGAGCAAGTTTGCTGAAACCAAAATTATTGAATGGACGTCCAGAAAACATGAATTCGAAAAAAGAGCAGGATTTACAACCATTGCAGCCTTATGTATGGCAGATAAATTTTCAGGAAATGAAAAATTTGAATAATATTTTCAGATCATCAAAAGAGAATGCACAGATGAACGATTGTATGTGAAAAAATCAGTGAATTGGGCTTTAAGAAATATTGGAAAAAGAAATAAAGACCTAAAATCAAGAGCAATACTTGTTGCAAAAGAAATATTAGAATTTAAGAATAAAACATCAACCTGGATTGCCAAGGATGCATTAAGAGAACTCCAAAAAGATAAAGTTCGCACCTCTGATTATCCCAGAACAATTTATCGCAAAGGTTCTCCTGAATAGTCAAAGCACCTAGGTATAATATTCAAGACTGCCCTACCATCGATTACATGCATGATATCTTCTGCCATGGCACTTATTACCATCAAAGGTTTTAAAAACTTTAAATCCTTAACTTGGAATCTAATAAAGATTCAAGTAAATGAAATAAATTGTGTTTCATTCATTGTTTTCATTAACGCTCTTTAGATTCATTAAATACAGATCCCACCTGCCTAATTATGATACAGGTACATTATATTTTAAAAATGAAAAGTAATTTAATATTCATAATTCTTCTTGCATCGATATCTCTGGCTTCAAGTCAAGACATTGAATTCAATAGTAGAAACGGTTATAATTCAATCGGCACCAACGCCCTTAGAACAGCAAGCATTACTTTAGATGACATTGACCTTGATGGAGACTTAGACGCAATTGTATCTAATGGTAGACATTGGGCTGAATTTAATTATGTTTATTACAACATCGGGACTGGTTCATTTAGAACTGGACAAACAATTGGCCGTTTCATGGAAGCAAGCTATGCTACAATTGTAGATGACTTTAACAAAGATGGGTATAAGGACATTGCTGTTGCAAACGATAGAGTCCCGAACACGATTCATTGGGGAGCAAAGGATCAACGGTTTGATGAGAGTTCTTCATTTGGAAATGACAGTGCACCATCTAGAAACCTAACTTCTTTTGACGTTGACAATGACGGGGACATGGATTTGATAATTTCTAATCGTATGTCTGGCAATGAAATTTGTTTGAATAATGGTCAAGGAGTTTTTGATAAAACCATAGAATTTGGAGAAAGTGAAAATCAAACATTAGAAATTGAATTCAATGACTTCAATAAAGATGGTTTAGCAGACATCATTACTGCAGAACGCCGAGGGAAAAATCACATCTATGTAAATAAGGGCAACTTGACCTTTGAGCTAGCAACCTCATTTGGTGAAGACACGCATGACACAAGAACAATCGAACTTTACGACTTTGATGTGGATGGCAATATGGATATACTAGCGGGCAATAAAAACGAAACCAATGTCATCTATCTCATGAGAGAAGATTTTAAGATAAAAGAGGAAATAAATTTAGAATCGAAATACAAGACCACCTCTTTAAAATTAGCCGATATAAATAAGGATGGAATGATTGACATCATTGAAGGGAATGACGAAGAAAAAAACATGGTATATCTGCAAAAGGAAAACTATGCCTTCGAAGAAATTGAATTGGTTGGATCTGAAGAATCAGACACCTACTCTATTGCGATTGGAGATATAAATTCCGACGGATTCATTGACATCATTGAAGCGAATTCCCAACAATGGAATATATTCTACCTTACCAAAATGAAACCTACTAAGTCAGACAAATAAGATCATTATTGTTTACCTAACTTTCATCATCATTGATTGTACTTATTAATTATCTGAGCAATAGCGTCTCCATCACTTTCATTTCATGGCTGGTGGGTATGGCTGGTAATTATCTTTTAATGAAGAGTAAAAATTATCACAAGTTGTCCAATTTCAATTTCATAAAGAATGAAACTTTAAATAAACACATAGGCCTTGGACCTTTCAAGTGGATTGTAAAAAATACCTTTTTCAAACTTTTCAATGAGAAAATAAAAATTGAAAATGGTAAAAAGAAACCAGAATTACACGAGCTTAGGAGAGAAATGACCTACTCAGAAATTAGTCATTTAATTGGATTTATTTTTGTCTTGTTTTTTATTGGATGGAAGGTCATTAATGGTGAATATCTATTTGCATTTGTAATGTTAATCATCAACACTTTGATGAACTTATATCCTTCATTATTACAGCAACAAAATAAAAGGAGAATTGATCGACTTAGCAGAAGATATGGTTGAAATGAACTTTTACATTTGACGAAAGTCTCAGAAAGATGACATCCTTAAAACATAAAATTTAATCCAAGGTGATAATAGAACAATTGATGTGGATAAATAAAAGTTGTTCCATCCAATAAAATGGTCTCTTCCTTATACTTTGTATTTCTGAATACCCGTGGATTTTTCTGATGAGATATTCCAAAGTTTACTGCCAATGGAATCGATTCAGATAAGCCTTCCTTTTGTCGATCGAAAAGAGGACCCTTAGACACAAACAACTTAAAAAAAAGTCCTTTGTAATAAACTACCTCTGAAAGATCCTCCGCAAGAAAGTAATCCTCTTGCACACCCAACTCATCAAAAGTAATATTGACCGTCTTTAACCTAAATGAAGATTGAACACCCAATACAGGTTCGACCATAAATTTCAAGCCCGAATCAGATCCGATGACCAAACCATAACCCAAGGAATAATAGAACTCATTCCGATCAAAAAAATTAAGCTTGACCGAGGTCGTTTGTACATAAGTAAAATCAACATGTCGGAAAGTCCCATTGATAAGTAGCGCAGCTTTCGCCTTCGGTGACAATCGATGAAATAAAACTGGAAATTTTAAATTAACATCGATTCCTAGCTCTCGATAATTTGCCTTGTTATAACTGGTATTGGATTCACCAAAATAATTGGGCAGCATAAAATTAGTTTCAACCATAAATCTCGGAAAACCATTCTTTAGAATTTGGCGTTCAGGGTTTTCAGTCAAAGTTGTATCGCCATAGGTCTTGGGCTGCCATACGATCTCTTGTGCCTGCATGCAAAATGCTGTAGCAAGAACCAAAAAAACAGATAATATGAATTGTGGTTTTATCACAAGGACTTTGGTTGAAATTTAAATCGAGTCTAATTTAAACAATCATTTAATTTTCCCATTTATATAAGGTATTATTTGACTGGTCAGAATCAGGCCATATATCCTAGACGACAAGGATTTGAACTTGAAAAACTCATGAAGAAAAGCGAATTGCCATCTAAAATCTGCCTTGTGTGCCAAAAGCCATTTAATTGGCGAAAGAAATGGAAAAAGGATTGGGATCAGGTCAAATATTGTAGTGAACGATGCCGAAGAAATAAAAACAATGACAAAAGCAATTAACCTCATATTCCCACATCAGCTATTCAGCAAAAGCCCACTTATAAAAAATGGTCATAAAACTTATCTGGTAGAAGAATATTTATTTTTCAAACAATATAAATTCCACAAACAAAAAATTGCCTTTCATCGAGCAACCATGAAAGTGTACCAACAGTTTTTGGAAAAGAAAAAGATAGATGTTGAATACATAGAATCAACAAAGAAGATTTCTGACCTTAGAGAATTGGTTAAAGAATTAACCAAAAAGAAAATAAACGAAGTCCATGTAATAGACCCAGTTGACTATTGGCTTGAAAAACGATTAAGAAAACTAGAGCCGAAGGTCGCGATAAAAATGCATGACTCTCCCCTCTTTTTAAACACAAAGGAAGATTTGTCTAGCTTCTTTAAAAAAGAAAAGAAATCTTTTTTTCAAACGACCTTCTATAAGCAGCAACGTAAAAAGCGAAACATCCTGATGGATGATCTCCAAGAACCGGTCGGAGGAAAATGGACCTATGATTCTGATAACCGGAAAAAATATCCAAAAGGTAAAACACCTCCCACGCTTACTTTTCCAAAAGCTACACCAGCTTGGGAAGAGGCTGTTTTATACACAGAAAAAGAATTTAAAAATAATCCAGGCGAATTACAAGAGCAACCGCTCTACCCAATCAATTACAAACAAGCCAAAGAATGGTTTCAGAACTTTCTCAATGAAAGGTTTTTCGATTTTGGAATTTATGAGGATGCAATTGTTAAGCATGAAGCCTATTTAAATCATAGTGTCTTGACACCCATGATGAATGTAGGCTTGCTAGACCCCAATGAGATTCTAAAAGCTAGTTTGGATTTTGCAGCGAAAGAAGACATCCCGATCAACTCGACGGAAGGATTTGTTCGGCAGATCATCGGCTGGAGAGAATTCATCAGAGGTATGTATGAATGCAAGGGGCGCTTTTCGCGAACTCAAAATTTCTGGAAGTTCCATAGAAAAATTCCTGCTTCGTTTTACGATGGCACGACAGGAATAGAACCTATAGATGAAACCATCAAGCAGATCCTAAAAACTGGCTACTGCCACCACATCGAAAGGCTAATGATTCTCGGCAATTTTATGGTGCTTTGTGAATTTCATCCCAATGAGGTTTATCGTTGGTTTATGGAGTTGTTCATCGATGCGTACGATTGGGTTATGGTTCCTAACGTATATGGCATGAGTCAATTTGCTGATGGAGGCACTTTTGCAACCAAGCCATACATCAGTGGATCTAATTACATCAAAAAAATGAGCAATTACCCGAAAGGAGATTGGCAACCCATCTGGGACGGTTTGTTCTGGCGATTCCTTTCCGTACATCAAGATTTTTTCAAGAAAAATCCTAGGCTTTCCATGCTTGTCAGTTCATTGAGTCGAATGACGGATGAGAAACGAGAAACCCACTTCAAAAATGCAGAAGACTTTCTCGCGAAAATAAGTTAGTCAGTAAATCTTCAGAATTAATATCTTACACTTCTATGGCGAAGGATTCGAATGAAGCGCTGAAGCAAGTACTTCAGGAAAAAATGCAGATGCAAATTGATGAGCAGATCGCTGCTTTTAATCAAGCCTTGGCTTCCATAGAAGAATCTAAGCGTAATGAGACTAAAAGTTCGGCCGGAGATAAATTTGAAACAGGACGTGCGATGATGCAAAGGGAACAAGACAAGGTCCAATCCCAACTAGATCAATTAAAAACGACCAAAAGTCTACTCAAGCAAATACCAACTTCAAAAAAAGCAAAGGAAGGTAGCATCGGTGCGGTCCTTATAACCGATAAGGGGAATTTTTACATCTCTGTGAGCTTGGGCAAGATCATGGTTAAGGATACCCAGTATTATGTGATTTCTCCAGAAGCCCCATTGGCTCGAATCATGATGGGGAAAAAGGCCGGTGATGAAGTTGAGTTTAGGGGTAGGAAGTATGAGGTAAGGGAGGTGTTGTAGGATTCAGGTAAGCCTTAATTCCAAATAGCTCCCCACACCATTAATATCCCCATTTCATTGCTTTTACCCTCACAATTTCCATAGGTATACCCCATAGATATAAGTTTATTACAATTCAAACCCATATTACGATGATTCAGCCAAAAGTGGTTTCAAACCTCCGTATTTGTTCACATCTTTGAATTGTAATCATTGATATTCAGCTTCTAAAAATCAAAACAAAATGGCTTCAGCAGAAATCTTCTCAATCACAAGCACCACGGCAATGGGTATGTGGCTCTTAATGATCCTCGCTCCAAGATGGAAAGCAACGACCTTCCTCATGGAATATAAAATCATCCCAATTCTCCTAAGCAGCGTGTACGCAATCTATATTTTCATCTCTTTATCTTCAGGCGGTGGAATGGATTTTGGCAGTCTTGCTTCTGTTATGGAGCTATTTACCAAAGAAGACGCTGTTCTAGCAGGATGGGTCCACTACTTGGCCTTCGACTTGCTCATAGGAATGTGGATGCTTAAACAAAATCAAAGCCTTAAAATCCACCAACTTCTAATGGCCCCTTGCCTATTCTTCACCTTCATGCTCGGCCCCGTTGGATTCCTTCTTTTTACCGCCATTAAATCATTAAAAAAATAGGCAATCATGAATCACAGCTTCAAATTAGACATGAACAACACTAATAAATTTAATAAAATGAACGCTCTAACAAATACAAGTTCCACTCAAACCGATCGTCCTTTCAATCATATGATTAAGGTGGTAAAAACAGAAAGTCCTTTTCTCTTTAGTTCAATTGTACTTTGTTTCTTCATCGCCATAATATGCATCGTAGGCCTTATCGATGATGATAGAATATTTAATGGAATTAATGTTTGGATTAAGCCATTAAAGTTTGCGATCTCGTCCGCCATATATGTTTTCACTGCAGGCTTTCTGATTACGCTATACCCTTACTCGAATAGAAAGAAAAAAATCTTAAACAACACCGTTGCTTTTGCTATGATGGTTGACGTTACAATTATCACCATTCAAGCCTCTAGAGGAGTCGGATCACACTACAACATGTCATCACCACTGGATGCGTTAATGTACGCAGCCATGGGAATTTTTATTGGCATCATTGTTCTTACCATGCTGGTTTTTATCATTGACACCATCAGACTAAAATTAAAGACCACTAGAACAATCCAATGGGCAATACTGATGGGCTGGTTGGTTGTATTCTTCGGTAGCTGGGTTGGAGGACAAATGATCAGTCAATTATCCCACAGTGTGGCAGTGGCTGATGGAGGTGCTGGATTACCCTTCCTCAACTGGAGCACCATCGGAGGTGACTTAAGGATCGCGCATTTTTTCGGATTACACGGCATTCAGATAATTCCACTATTCGCTTACTGGGCATCCAAAAAATGGAAGTCCTCTAGCCGAAAGCAGATAATAAGTGTAACTTTATTTGGTCTGATATATGCATCTTGGATTGGCTTTACTTTCTACCAAGCAAAGCTAGGAATGGCTTTAATCAACTTATAACAAAGCAGCTTCAATGCTTCTAAACAAAGAAAAACAATTAAAATACATTGGCTTTAATGACTTCTGGTTTATAGTCATCGGTTGCCTCATCTTAAGTTCCATCACCGACTATTTATTCAACGGATGTTCGTTCATTAAATATCCTTTAGATCAGGCACTGGTTAATTTCTCAATCTCATTATTCTTTTGCATTTGCAATTGGTTTATTATGAGATCGGTGATGGTATACCTGAGAAAAAAGTTTCCCGAATTTAAGGATAACCTCAAGCGAGTATTGCTCTTGTTATTTACCATTACAGCTTCCATACTTTTAGTTGATCAATTGGGTCAATTACTTCTTTCTTATGTTATCGGCAACAGTTACAATCATGGACTTAGATCATTGATCTTAGTCCCTGTCTTTTTAATTAGCATCATGACCATGGCCATTTACGAAGCCATCTATTTCTACTACCGCCTTAAGAAGTCAGTGCAAGAAGAAGAACAAGCCAAACAGGTATTAATACAAAGTCAACTTGATGCTTTGAGAAATCAAGCACAACCCCACTTCTTGTTTAATAGCTTGAATACTCTTCGTGACATCATTGATCAAGACACGAAAGAGGATGCTAAGCAATTCGTCAATAAACTATCTGAGGTTTATAAATTTATCTTGGATTCTGGAAATGCCAATTTAATTACCCTAAGGGATGAATTAAAATTTGCGAAAGCGTATACACACATACAGTCAGAAAGATTCGGATCAAATTTAAGAATCAACTGGCAGATAGATGATTCCTTTCTCGATTCCATGGTGGCTCCCATGAGCTTACAACTCTTACTCGAAAATGCCATCAAACACAACGTCGCATCAAGATCTAAGCCTTTAGAAATCACTGTAAAAACTGTTGACAATCAATTGTCCATTGAAAATAATTTACAACCAAAATCAACCAAACTTGCATCTACCAAGATTGGCTTAAAAAACATTCAAAAAAGGTATTCATTATTAACAGAGAGAAAAATAAAAATAGAAAAAGACACCGAACGATTTATGGTTACACTCCCCCTTTTAGTATCAACAACTAAAGCCCAAAGTTATGAACATACTAATCATTGAGGATGAACCCAGAGCAGCCAATCAACTAGAGAAGATGCTCGGGGAATGTGGTTTTAGATACAACTTATTACAAATTATCGATACAGTGGAAGATGCCAGTGAATGGTTTCAAAACAATACAGCCCCCGACCTGATATTTCTGGACATCCAACTGGCGGATGGTCTAAGTTTTGAAATCTTTCAAAAAGTCAAGGTGGATGCTCCTATTATATTTACCACTGCCTTTGATCAATATGCCATTCAAGCATTCAAGCTAAATAGCATAGACTACCTTCTTAAACCAATTCAGAAAGATGAACTAAATGTGGCGCTTGAAAAATTTAATAAATCAAAAATTCCTACAAGCTTAGATCCATCCATCTTAAGCCAACTTCTCGCTAGTATGCAAGCACCAGAAATGCGGGAAGGTATTCTAGTAAAGGATGGTGGAGGACAGATACATCTTAAGGTGTCTGATCTTTTGTACATGTATAGCGAAGATAGTTTCACTTTCGGAATGACATCTGACAAAAGACATCTAATCGATGAGACCATTGATCAACTTTTCAGCAGCTTAAATCATAAGTATTTCTATAAAATCAACAGAGGACAGATCGTCTCTAAAAAGTCGGTTACAAAAATAACACCCTACCTCAATCACCGAGTTAAACTCTCAATCATAAATGGTGGAGAAAAAGAATTTATCGTCAGTCGCCAGAAGACCTCAGAATTTAAGACTTGGATGAATCAGTAGTGTTTAGATTATTTTTATTTGGACGCTTTCGCAAATGCATCTTCTTATTCTGTATGAAATAATTAATTGAGAAACCTAATTACTGGTATTCAATTATAGCTGATATGCCTCTATTTAGAAAGGCCTCTTTCATTGATTTAAGAATGCTGATATCCGCCTTTTTTATAATAGCCTTCCCTTTGTAGTGAATAATTAAACAAAGCTGTTCTGCTTGTTCAAAGGTAAAATGGCAAACATCAATCAAACTTTCAATTGCCCAGGCAAAGGTGTTGAAATCGTCATTAAACAATACAAGTTGCGCCTGTGGCATATCTTGAGAAATCTGGGATTGCTTCTGCAAAAAATTTCCACAATTTTCATTAGAGTGGTTGCTACTATTCTGGGACATAATTAATTATAGGTTTAGGGTCTACGTTTTATTTTATTGGAATCAGGCTCAGAAAAAATAGAGCTAAAGAATAAAACAAAAAGAGTAAGGGTAAAAATCATCATCGGAATATTGGATTATAATCACTTAAATCATATCAGGAATTTTCTTGATTATCGACTGATGAAAAATGGGAAAGTACCAACTGCACCTATAACTTAACAATGGTGATAAATTCAAATATGTTAATTGAATGCAATTGGCTCTTAACCCGGGTAGATACTCAATCTCAATTTATTATCCTGCATTTCCATTTAATCTTCATAGTCGACCAAATGAACTGCAAATATGAAAGTATTTACGGCTGCAGTCATCACGTGTCTTTGTGAAAAAACACAGTTTCACGGCTAGACGTGAAGCCAATTCCATTGAAAATCTTGCATTATTTCCCTAATAATACCAGACTTACAGATACGAAGTAAAATTTCAGAAATATGTGGAGTTAGGATGAGTTTTAATTGTTCTCTTTGGAGGAGGATTCTTTAAGAAGATCTGAAGACGTGTTTGAGAGTTTGATTGCCTTCATAATCAATGATATTTTCTTGTACTTCGATTCTTTGACCTCAAAAGCTATGTACATTCTTCTGAGGCAAGAACCTATTCCATCCACTGTTAAGAATGCTTTCGCAGCGATATCCTTATTGGAAATCACTGGGTCATCTAGTAAAATATTGAGCACTTTCCAGTCTGTCTCATTGATTTTCTTCTTGATGGCTATTTCAATATTCTCACGTTTAAGTTCAAATTTTGGCGCTACCAAACTGAGAGTTGTATTCTCCTTCTTCTTTAATTCTTTAATTTCCTCCAATAATTCCTCCCGCTCTCTTCTATGAGTCAGGAATTTTAATCTAGCGAAATAACCCGATAGAATCAAAACCAGTCCGCAAATTGAGAGGATGGCAAAAGTTCTTTTCAACTGATTGTATTCTAATTTGGAATGAGCTTTTTCACTTTCAAGTTCTTTATTTAAAAGCTCTATCTCATATTTTGTTTGAAGTGTGTGTTTAGTTATGGCTAGATCATCTTCTTCAATGATTAAGCTATCATTATATGTTGTATACTTTTCAAGCATCTCAAGAGCAAGGGGCATGTCTCCTTGAGCCTTATAACACCTATATAAAGTATGATGCGCTTCTGCCAAATAGCGATAACCATATGAATTATCAATTAGAGGTAACATCTCTGTTACAATCTTTGCTGATTCTTTAGTACTACTTTCTAGCAATATATTCGCCAACAATAATTTACACGGAATAATTTGCCCATCATTTCCTAAAACTAAATTCGTTTCAACCGCCTTTTTGCTGTAATGAAATGCAGAATCTATATGATTTAATGCCTTATGGGATTGAGCCAACAAGTAATAACTATCGGCAAGTCCAATAAGGTTATTTGCAGGTAAAAAATATTGTTTGGATAGGTGACTGTTTAATATTGCTTCCTCATAATTCTCTTTTTCAAAGTATATGAAACCCACATTCAATAATATGTAATTAAGTATTTCTTCTTGATTTAACTTTTGAGCAAACTGTTTCCCTTTATCATAGTACTCCATTGCTAGATCAAAGTTATTGATCTCTAAATACACCGATGCCAAGGAATTATAAATCCTTGTTTGTCCAATTTCGTAATTCTGAATTTGATATAACCGAAGACTCTCCGTTAAGTATTTGACGGCATCTAGATATTTACTTTGATAATGATAAATCTTTCCTGCAAGACCATAATCATTAGCAAGCCCTATGGTATCCTTCCGGTTAGTCCTAATTTCAATGAGGGAGCTTAGTTCGTCTAACGCACGCTCATATTCCCCAAGCGCCTTTAGAGCATTTACCTTATTACTAATCGCATTCACTACTTCATTTTCAGAGCGCAAACGTTGAGCTAATTCATAATGAAAGTCAACTACCTCTAGAACTCTCGAGGGTTCAGAATAGATATTATTTTTACAAAATTCATTGATAGCACTGAATCGCTCTGAATCAGCTAAGGTCTCATTCAACCATATCTGTTTAAGGGTATCAACTTCGGCATGAACCTTAGTAGAAAATAAAAACAGAAGTAATACGCATACATAAGTCGTGGAAAGTATTCTAACAAATTGTTTAATAAGCATGAGTTGTTTCTAAGGCTATATTTATTTTGTCATTTAAAAATGGCCAAAGTTAAACCTTTTACTGACAAATCATTTTTGGAGGACTGTCTTCCTTAAATACTAATTTATACTTTTTGTCAGCATCATTACAAATCACATTTTAAGATTGAAACAGTAAGAATAGACTTAGTATTAAGTTGAGGGATGTGATAACGCTTTCGCAAATGTACAACCAGTTAAAAACCAATAGAAACTCTATATTATATCCTTTGGCCTTTTAGTAAATAGAATTGAAAAAATGAACCAGAAATTATTGTTCCTGCTTGAGATCAAATTCATTTTCAGAAATCTGGCTTGCATTAAATGTAAAGGAGAACTTGGTGTAAGCTTCCCCAAAATCCGAACTGTTTAAAAGTATAAAAAAACTTAACTTT
>JAHDGF010000016.1 GCA_020627785.1 Saprospiraceae bacterium | reverse complement strand
ACTGAGTTAGTTGAAATTTCTGGTATTAATAGAAATTTTTTAGCTGAAGAAGTATTTGATGTGTCATTGAAAACAATGCTTAGGTATCAAAAAGAAAAGAAAAAGCTTAACCCACGAAACAGTGAAATAGCTTTAAAACTATTAAATCTACTAAATAAGGGAATGGAAATATTTGGCTCGATTGAATCATTCATTTCCTGGCTCAACAAACCTGCTTTTGGATTAGGAAAACAAATTCCATTAAAGCTTATGAACACAAATACAGGTATCGACCTAATTGAAGAAGAGTTGATTAGAATTGAATTTGGAGCACTAGCTTAAAATGGAAGTATATCGAATTACTCTTAAAAAATGGTCTAACATTTTAAAAGCATCTGGCTTTCCAGGAAGATGGAATTCTAAAGGAGTGTTTGTTATTTACACATCTAGTTCAAGAGCATTAGCAAGTTTGGAAAATTTGGTACACAGAAGTGGCGAAGGGTTGAACAAAGAATTTGGGACTATGGAAATTGAAATTCCGAATAATTTAAAAGTTCAGCAAATCAAACTAAGTCAACTTTCTAAAAATTGGTACAATTATGAAAACTATAGCGAGTGTCAGAAAATAGGTGACAAATGGGTAGAAGAATCAAAATACCCTGTATTAAAAGTGCCTTCTGCAATTGTTAAAATGGAACATAATTATTTGATTAATCCAAATCATACACAATTTCAAAAAGTGAGGATTAAGACATTCGAAGAATTTAAATTTGACCCTAGGTTAAAAGAATAACTATCGACAATATTAATGACATTAAGTTTTTACAAGTAGATTCATTTAATGATGCAATTCCAGAAGAAGTAAAGCCAGCTGCTGATTATTTTCAGTGGAAAAATTGTAAGACTTAGCTTGATGACTATGACATAATCTCTTCTGGAAATTTTTCCAATTGATACAATCCATAATATGTATTTTTATGTAAAATTTAGTGTATAAAAATTCTTTTAAATTTGTCGTTAGATGAATCGGTAATCGAAAACGCAAAAGAATATGCTAAATTAAATAATCAGAGTCTTTCCGAAATTGTAGAATCATATTTAAATTTGCTTACATCCCAAGATTCTGAATCTGGGGATTCAGAAGCAACCTAGAAAGAACAAATAATTACATATATTCTAAAAGCAAGAATCTACTGAATAACAATTTTACGGGTCATAATATTCTTGGAATCTCCATCTTGGACTTTTAGAAAGTAGATGCCATTCGATAGGTTTTGTATGTTGATGTCAATCGACTTTTCTCCATTAACAGCACCATTCAAATGTATCTTGCCACTAAGGTCATAAATAGCAAATCTTCCAATCTGTTTAGTTTCAAAATCTAAATTTATTACATCGTCTACCGGATTTGGGTAAACCGTAATAATCTCAGGTTGCAATTCCTCGCTTGCAGTTAGTTCAGTCTGAATTCCATTAATGATCAATGAAAAATCCTGAGAGCCAAACAGAAGTGAGTTTTTATGACTCACATTTACAACATATTCTCCGGCCTCAATATCATTCACTTGAATGATTTCAATATTGTCTCTGAAGTTATCTCCTTTCGTAGCTGCTGCAGTATAATTATTGTATTCATCATTTGGCTCCATTCTCCAAGGGAAATATTCCTCCGAAGCAGAAGATACTCTAAGGTCTAAATCATTAATCAACATTGATGTCGGGTCATTGTGAATTTCATTAGGTAGCGGTTCGGCCGGAGGATCATTCCAACAGATGGAAACCAACAAGGGTTCTGTCCCATCTACAGTTATGTTCTTCGTATAGTTTTGATTTTCATTTAGAATCAATTCTGAAATTTCTGCGGTTGTTCCTTGATTGGTAATTACCTCAGCAGCTTTTTCAGCATTGAATAACCCCCAGCCATTAGAGAAATCTGGTCCATCGTGTAAGCCCGCTTCGTCAGTTGTACTTAAGATCAACGCTTTGGCTGTAGCATTTTTCATGTACACTGAATTCTTATTATGGTAGTGCTGTTGTAAAAGTGCTAACCCACCACCAACTACTGGTGAAGCATAAGAGCTTCCTTGGCCAGTTCCGTAATCATTGTCACTGGCTTCACGCGTTGAGTATGAGTTAGTTCCTACTGCGGTAATATCTGGTTTGATTCTCCAGTCATCTGTAGGCCCCCAACTGGTAAACACAGCTTGTGAAACAGAGCTTGGACCTGTATAGTCTAATACATCCGAGCAAGCACCTACGACGATGGAGTTTTTCCCAAGTTTGTTGCTGGCTAATAAATCATATCTAGAATTATCTGGATTGTAACCATTGTTGCCATTATTCGATGCTCCAGTGACCATCATAAGGTAAGGAGCATTATATGAAAGTTCATCCCATCGCTGGGAGTGAATATTATAAATGCCAAACCTTTCATAATCTTCTTGTGGATTGGCTATAATGTAGGAGTGGTTGGTAATCATTCCACCTCCGGCTGCCCAGAGTGGAATTTCTAATAGCCAATCTTGTGATGTATGCGCTTCTATTTTAGCGCCGGAAGCCATTCCTCTTGAAGGAGAAATAAGGCCAGTTGCCACTAAAATTCCGGATACATGCGTTGAATGAAAAGTAGTTGTCCCTGCATCTAATATCTCAATCTTGCCTTCTAATTCTTGATGAGTTACTCGCGGACTTCCACCATCCCAGAGACCTATCACAACACCACTCCCGTCTAGATCTAAACCTGTACTTCCCCCAGATATTATTCGATCAATTTTAGAGGACCTTGCAGAACTGTCGTTTTCTAGGGTACAGTAGATGGGTGTTCCATTTTCATCAAAATGTGAAAAGTATCGTGTCTTTCCATTGGCATCTACAGTCGTTTGTGGAATATTAATTCCTGCAAATCTTTTCTGATTTTCTTGGTACTCTCTGGCGATTTCTTCTAGTCTTTCGACATTCGTCTGCGCTCGTATGTATTCTCTATCTGATTTATTTTGGGCCTTGGTAACAGATGCGAGTAAAATGAAAAGAAATAATACACTGAAATTTTTCATTTGAATCGATTTTACTTTCAAGGTAACTTTATAGTGTTATTTAATCAAAAAATTTCTTAAGAATCAAAAACATCATACAATATTAATTATTCGATTTGTCTTGAGCGGATTATCTTCACCAGAGAGATTTAATGTGATTAGAAAGAATGCTTTGATAAAATTAAAAGAGGGATAAATGAACATAGGTATATACGGAGCAGTCATCATCGGGATCATAGTGCTTCTTCTCTTTCTTCTAAGGATGAAGATTCCAGCCTTTATCTCACTTTTGGTTGCGAGTATTATTACTGGTCTATTGGCTGGTCTAGATGGTGAAGCAATAATAAAGACTGTTCAAAATGGAATGGGAGAAACACTAGGGTTTGTTGCAACCGTCGTGGGTTTAGGTGCCATCTTTGGAGGCATACTCGAGAAAACAAATAGCGCCAATATTATTGCTCAAAAACTTCTAGGTATTACTGGCAAGAAAAAAGCACCCATTGCCATGATGCTGACTGGTTTTTTTGTGGCCATTCCAGTGTTCTTTGATGTAGGTTTTATTATTCTATTCCCAATCCTTCATGCCCTTCATAAAAAAACTGGAAAGTCCATCATTCATTATGCCGTTCCTTTGCTGGCAGGTTTAGCTGTCACACATGCATGTATTCCACCGACACCTGGTCCCATAGCTGTCGCAGAAATAATTGGGGCTTCCTTGGCTTGGGTTATTGTTTTAGGAGTGGTTATCGGAATTCCTATGGCTTACGTTGGCGGAATCATTTATGGAAAATACATCGGTGAAAAGATGAATATACAATTGGAACTTGACCAGATAGCAGAGTATGAGACTCAGAACTTCAAGCATTCCTTTGGAAAAATTTTATGGATCATTTTAATGCCGATTGTTTTAATCATTTTAGGGACACTTGTTAAGGAAGGATATCTTTCTTTGCAGAATGATTTTATAAATCAATTAATGATTCTCATCGGACATCCATTTACCGCCTTGATTATTGCCAACCTTTTAGCTTGGTATTTACTCGGAAGATCAAATGGATTGACGACAAAACAACTTGGAGAAATTTCTTCTAAGTCTTTGTATCCAGCAGGAATTATAATTTTAGTTACCGGTGCTGGAGGTGTTTACAAACAGACACTTGTTGATACCGGAGCCGGAGAATTACTTGCAACCCAGTTACAAAGCTGGGGATTGGGAATTATTTTTTTCGCTTTCTTGGCAGCATTGCTCGTTCGGGTATTGCAAGGTTCAGCAACTGTGGCTATGATCACTGCTGCGGGTTTAGTGGCACCTTTGTTAAGTTCATATGATTTGTCTGGTGGTCAACTGGCCTGTCTAGTCATTGCCATCAGTTCTGGTGCAACGATGATGTCTCATTTGAATGATAGTGGATTTTGGTTGGTCAAGGAATATCTGAAGCTTACAGAAAAGCAAGGGATTAGAGTCTGGACCATCGCCTCTACCATCATTGGGTTAACGGGAGGAATTTTATCCTGCGTGGCCTTTTATTTGCTTTAAGCAAATGTAAGAGCCATGAGAATATGACTTGCCTTTTTCAAAGGTGAATGAGATTTCTAAGTAAAAGTTTGAATGTCAATTCAGATACCTAACATCTGTTTTCTTTTATAGAATTGACCAAAAGAATTTCTTAATTCAAATTGGCTCTTATCTTTAAATTTTCTATTCCATAATACCTTTTACATTTTTAAATTAAAACAAAGAATCAATGGCACAGGCATATGATGTAATAATTATTGGTGGAGGCTCGGCTGGACTAGGAGCTTTAGGCATGGCTCAAAAGTTAGGATGGAAGCCATTGATGATTGATAAGGAAGAAGCCAACATTGGAGGAGATTGTTTGAATTTTGGATGCGTACCGAGCAAAGCTCTAATTCATATTGCCAAACAATTTAAAGGAGCTAGAAGTGCTCAAAAATTTGGTTTGAAAGTAGAAGGGAAGGCAGATATGAAACAAATTTTAGACTACGTACATTCTAAGCAGGCGGTAATCCGTGCCCATGAAAGTGCAGACTATATCCGATCTCAAGGAGTTGACTTGAAGATAGGTGTAGCCTCTTTTATAAATGAAAATACCATTCGAGTAGGAGCGGAGGACTTCACTGCTGATAACTTCATCATCGCGACCGGGTCAAGACCGAGGTTTATCCCATTTAAAGGAATCGATCAGGTAAAATTATTTACCAATGAAAATCTCTTTTATGAAATGAAGGAACTTCCCGATCGATTACTCGTTGTCGGTGGTGGACCTATTGGCTGCGAAATGGCGCAGACCTTTCAACGATTTGGTTCGGAGGTAACGATCATTGATATGGCGGATCGGATACTAACCAAGGAAAGAGAAGAGTACAGCGAGATACTGACAGAGGTACTAACGGAAGAGGGAGTCAAGATCATTAATAAAGCTAAGCTGAAGGAGTTTACCAGTGCGACCACTGCAATTATTAATAAAGAAGGTACTGGTGAAATGACCGTAGAGTTTGATGCAGTCTTGCTTGCCATCGGCCGTGTTTTAAATCTGGATGAATTAGCTTTGGATAAGGCGGGAATTGAAGTGGATGATCGCGGAAAGATGATACTTGATGATTGTCTACGGACGACAAATAAAAAAGTCTTCGCCTCCGGTGATGCGGCAGGTAAATATCAATTTTCTCACGGAGCAGAATTACATACAAAATTGCTTCATCATAATTTTGAGCACAACTTTACCAAAAGTCATAATGCAGATCACCTTTCATGGGTAACTTTTACCCAGCCAGAAATAGCCACTTTTGGACGCACGGAAGATTTCTTAAAGAAAAATAATATTGAATATTGGCGCCAAGATCAAGATTTTTCGAAAGATGATCGAGCCATTGTCGATGAGTACACCTATGGTAAAATCACCCTGTTCTTGACATCTAAAACTTTCTGGAATAAGAAAAGGAAGATCATCGGAGGAACCATCATCGCGCCTAATGCAGGAGAGTTAATGCAAGAGCTAACCTTGGCAATGGAAGCAGACTTACCGATCAATGCCATTTATGATAAATTATACGCCTACCCAGTCGCCACCCGAATAAACCAGCAGGTAGTTATGGGTGTGATTGAGAATGATAAGAAGTCTAGTTAATCGCTTTTTTACAGAATGGAAATACTTGACTGGAAAAGTTGGTAAATGTAAAGATTGGAAAAATTAAAAGTCGATCTTGTGGAAGTTTGGAAGCAACAATAAGGTAAGATTAATACAACCTTATTATTTATTCAATGTTATTTTAGTGGTCTCTTCAAACTTCAATCCTACTCTTTAAATGAATGCAACAATATTTAACCCCTTATTCTTGACGATCATCGTTGGGGTTGCATATTTCTTTAGTAGGAACGATGTTTGGAAGAAGCGGATAAAATATTTTGGCTTATTTCTTTTGTTCATATTCACCAATCTTTGGATAAGTAACTTGGTTTTGCATCTTTTAGAATATGAAAGTATTAAACCCGAGGAGGTAACTACACCATACGATATTGGGATAGTTTTGGGTCCCTTTCTTGAAGTTGGTGAAAATTTCCCCATTCTTTCAGAATCCAACAGATTTACGCAAGCCATTCAATTATATAAGCAAAATAAATTCAATAAATTTTTATTGTCAGGCAATGATAATAAAGATGTTGCTAAGCAACATTTAATTGATTTGTGTGTGCCATCTGAAGACATTTTGATTGAGGACATATCAAGTAACACCTATGAAAATGCTTTACTATCAAAGCGTTATTTAGAGCAACAAGGTGCATCTTCAAAATCTCTATTACTCATTACTTCAGCTTATCACATGGGGAGGGCGAAGAAGTGTTTTAATGAGGTCGGTTTAAATGTAACTCCTCTTAGTGTAGATTATGAAACCTCTTGCAGAGAAACCTGGTCGATATCATTGTCCTCTTTTATTCCCAATTATAGAGCCTTGAAAAATTGGGAACGTTTATTTACAGAATTTGTAAGTATTGTATATTTTAAACTCAAGGGTTATATCTGAATTCATTGAATATTCTTAATCCACTTTTTTAATTGCGATCTTTTTCTGCACTAAGTTTCCTCCATTTCACACACCCATATTCTCCGAGTAAATTTCGATTTGCCTCTTTTGCTTATTTCGCAATATTCGATGATGGTCAATCTTAAATCAATTATTAGCTGAGTGATATCTTCTGTTGAAACGATGACCATCCGATCAGTAAGTGTAGAAGTTGAACTTAGGATATGTCGCACATTGTCCTCCGTTGATGGGCTATAAATGTTATATGGTAAGTCAATGATTGCCGCATCGTATTTGTCACTAAGATTTGTAATGTCTGAAGTGTGTATTTTGGCTTTGTAATTAAAATGGGAAAGATTTGCTAAGGCGTTGTTGCAGATTTTAGGATTGATATCACAACCTTCAATTTCATATCCTGCATAGCAAGCTTCTAACATGATCGTGCCGACTCCGCAACAGGCATCCAATAGTTTTATATTTTTCTTTGAAGAAGCGGCAATATTAACCAGCGCTTTGGCAATATTCTGTTTGATAGAATTACTGTAGCTGAACGGTTTGTCCTTATGCTTCTGCCAAGTCAATTTGTTTTTTACGAGTACGCCAAAATACCACCTGCCCGAAAAAGTACATATCCCATAAGTGATTCTTGGCTTCTCAAAGTCTGGGTAAGTATCTATGCAGAATCCAACTTCTTTAGCTCTTGTTTGATGTTCTTTTTTGTTGCTGTGATCTTCGTTTAGTATCACATAATCGACTTTAAAACCATCCGTGCGGATGTCTTTTTCTTTGATTAAACTTAAGAGTGAACTGAAATCACTGTCCTGGCAAATGATATCTAATCTTAATTTTATAAATGCACTGATGGAAGGATCTACTTTATGATTTGAGAAGAGTTGTTTGTTTTTTTCTTCTTGATAGAATAAGGATTTTGACTCAAGCTTACATAAATCACGTTCAGTTTCCAGGTACTGGAAGGTGTATATAAATTTGTTGTCTTGCATCTTTAGGTGAGGTCTTTCTTATATTGTCCTATATTACTTTTGTCCCTTTTCAAATATAAGTTAAATTGAAACTACAAAAACCATTAAATAGATCGATGAATCTGCGTGTGCTCTTTGTTTTTTTTGCTACTACCATTTCCATGGTCCTAACTGCCCAAAACACTTTAGGCGAAGGACTTGTTGCCTACTATCCCTTTAATGGTAGTGCAGATGATATGAGTGGATATGAAAATCAGGGGACGGTTTATGGCGCAATGCTTACGGCTGATAGATTTGATAATCCAGATTCAGCATACGACTTCAATGGTTTGCAAGATGTGATTGTAGTAAAGGATACCTTTTCCCTAGACCTATTTGAAAATTTAACCATTTGTGCCTGGATTAAGGTCATCAATCAAGAACTCCCTTATTTGGGACGAATTGTTATGAAGGGGCCAAAATCGCAATGGAATGTTTATGGTTTTTATCATGGAAAAGATCACTACCTCTATGCTTCATTAGATGATGCCACAGGAGATCCACCTCCGCAGATTCGGACTGATGATCAGGTTATCAATGAAGATGAATGGACACATGTAGCCTTTCGAAAGCAAGGCCCGGGGATGACCATTTTTAAAAATGGAACGATCATTAAATCGGCCAACAATGCATTTGGATTAGATGGTATTGCGGATTCAGAGGAACCCTTAAGTATGGGTAATGATTTTCCAGTTTCTACTTCTGGGGGATTGAAAGGGAAGATCGATGATGTAGTGATTTATAATCGCGCTTTAACCAATGCAGAGGTGAAGCAACTCTCGGAAGGAGAACTTCCGGATATTGATTTTGATGGAGATGGTTTCTATGTAGATGAGGATTGTAATGATGCGGATGCTAACATAAATCCAGCCGCCGAAGATGTCGCAAACAATGGAGTAGATGAAGATTGTGATGGAATGGATTTCACTACTGCCATCACAGAACTATCTAATTCTGAAATTTATATTTACCCCAACCCGGCCAAAGATTTATTGAATGTTGAGGTAAACGGAAGTCTAAAATATTCCATCAGTTTATTAGATCTTTCTGGTCAGTTGATTGGGAATTATAAGAATGCTCAGCAGATAGAAATTAGTGATTTACCTACAGGAACATATTTACTTGAGATTTTGGATATTGAATCAGGTAAAAAAGTGATAAAACGTATTGTAGTTCAGAAGTAAAATGTTGAGTAGTTAGAAGATCATTAACTGTATCTCTAGCAGGTAAATTCACTCATACTACTCTTTAAATTTGCGCAAGCGATCTATGAATTCATATTTCAGTAATCATTGAAAATACATCCTTGATGAATAAATTAATATTGACACCCATAAAAACATCATTGTTGATAATGCTCGCTGGCATTGTTATTTTTTTTCTTGCCATTCCCTTGGATGATGGAGAGGGGTATATCGGAATGGCCATCGGTGCCCTAGGAATATTAGTTTTTCTTGGTGGATTGTCCTTACTAATTTCGTCATTGGTCTATAAATACTTCTTAGAAGGCAAACCAGATAATTATCGAAATTTAAAAATTCTTTTGGGAGCATTTATCGTATTAATGATTATCCGGTTTCTCTTGAGGAACTTTACTGATTTAGCCCTATTCTAGCTCCATCACCTAATTTTATCAATGGTATCTAGCCACTAAATATTTCTTGTCGTCTTTTGACAAACTTCCGCTGTTAAAGAAAATGTAATTAGATATATTTATCATAAATTTAGTTCAAATCAAACCATCACGTGATGTCTAATCATTCTATACTGAAATCATTCTTGATTCTTATCGCAGTTTTACAATTCAATATATCTTTTGGGCAATCGGCTGGAGATACAATTTTTGTGCAAGCTTTTAATTTCGAAAGTCTTTCACGAGATAGTGTCATCTCTTTTCCTTCTGATGATAATTTGACCTATGAAAAGATCTTATTAAAGTATACCATGCGTTGTAAGGATGGATTGGTTTCAACACCTACAGAACGAAATCGTGGATGTGGGGAATGGGATTTTTCATGCAATACTTACTTGATCGATTCGACCAAGGCAGAGAACTTACCGTCGACCATCGCAAGTCACTTTATTACAAACTATGATGAGGATAATTTCGAATATCTGGATACACCAGTCTTCGATTATCTACGAAGCACGCAGCAGGATGTGCAGATTGTAAATACAATCAGTGAGAATGCTGGAGCCATCGGAACGGGTACTGAGGATTTGAACAATGTCATCAGTACAAATACACTTGCAGGCAGATCACAATACTTATATACAGCAACAGAATTGAATGCGGCAGGAATGGTTGCCGGAGAAATTCAAGGTTTAAGTTTGCAAGTTTCAGAAAGTACTAGTGAAGAAAGATTTTTTGAAATTAAAATGCAAAGTACCACGCAGTCGGTACTCAATGAATTAGAAGAGTTTGGTGATGATACTCGGGTCTTTTTCAAAAAGCAAAAATTCGATGCCAATACGGAGAATCGATTTCAATTTAGTGCGCCATTTAACTGGGATGGAACATCAAATGTTCTTGTAGAATATCAGCTTTCGAATGCTGAAACACCTTTAGGTGTAACTTCGGTTGCTGGAGAAGCTACTGCCGAAAATATGGGATTGGCTGGAGTAAATGAACAGGATGTTATGTTACTCAACAATGGCTACATTGAATGTGATGACTATTTTGGTGTAGAAGGAACACAGAACAGAACCATCGAAGCCTGGGTAAAAACGACCAACGGTGGAAATGGAGAAATCATGCAATGGGGACGTAATATCACCGGTCAAAAATATACTCTACGTTTTACCAATGGCGTATTGCGAATAGAAGTTCATGGTGGGGGTACCGTTGGTTCGACTAGAGTAGATGATGGCGAATGGCACCACATTGCCTTAGTTCTGGATGGAGACAATCTTACAGACATTCGATTTTACATCGATGGAGTTTTAGATACCAATTCGACAACTGGTACCACAGCGATTAGCTCAGAAACTGGCACCAATAAATTACGAATAAATAGAGGCCTAGGTAATCGATATTTTGAAGCAACCATGGATGAGATACGCTTATGGGATACCGATCTGTCTCAGGAAACCATCAATCAATGGATGAATCTTAAGGTAGATGATTCTCATCCCAACTATGAAAATTTGCAATTATACTATGAGCTTGAGGGAACCGGCAATAAAATTATTGATAGCTCACCTTTTGAAAGAGATGCTACCTTAATCGGTGATCGCTTTTCTATTTCTGAAGTGAATGCAGATGCATTGTTTAAAAACTTTGAGAAAACGAATAGTAGACCGAGCGCAACTTTCTTTCAAGGGGAATATGAAACAGAATTGGTTGAGACCATTATCGATATGCCCATCTCAAAAACTCCAAGACATCTTGTGATAGAGCGAACCATTGTACCCGGAGATCCTAATGTTGCTATTGATGATGAAATATTAATTAATGGTCCTCGAGAATTGTGGGCTCCTATTTCTCACGTCTTTGATGCAGAGACTGGTTTAATTCTTGAGACCATAGATTTAGAACCAATAGATGTGATTAACATTACCGAACTTGACTATGTGCGTAGGTTTCCATTTTATAATGAGTTGGTGTCCTTTGTTACACCTTATGGAATTGGATTAGACTTTGGACAAGAGGGTGCTTCATGGGTTCTTGATATGTCGGATTATGCATCAATTTTGAAAGGAGATAAACGTTTGCAATTGACTCTCGGAGGTCAGTGGCAAGAAGATATGGATTTAGAATTTCAGTTCATTGTCGGAACACCACCGCGAGATGTAATTCAATATGAGCAAATCTGGCAAGGAACCAACCGAATTGGAATTGCTAATATTAATCAAATCCTAGACGAACAAAAATTTCAACCTTTTGATCTAACTTTATCAGATCAGGCAGAAACCTTTACTTTGAAATCTTCCATTACTGGACACGGATCGGAAGGTGAGTTTCAACAGAATGGAGGAGTGGTAAACCACATCATTAATGTCAACCAAACAGAAGAATTTAATTGGAGAATACACAAAGAGTGTTCATTCAACCCAATTTTTCCGCAGGGAGGAACCTGGGTTTATGATAGACAAGGCTGGTGCCCTGGGGAACGTTCTCTAATAACTGAACATGACCTTACTTCCATAGTGAGTCCAGGAGAAACCATTACTCTTGATTATAACACAACGGCACCTTCTAACTCAGGTGGCGATTATAGATACCACGTGGCACATCAACTGGTAGCTTATGGAGCACCTAATTTTCAGACAGACGCTGCGGTAACCAATGTAATGGCTCCTAATAATGCGCCAGAATTTACACGGATTGGAACCGTATGCGCTGACCCAATTATTGTTATTCAAAATACAGGCGCTGAAGAATTAACCAATTTACAAATTAGCTATTGGTTGAATGATTCACAAGCTCCACAGACTTTTGAGTGGTCCGGTAGTTTAGAATTTATGGAGAAAGCGGAAGTTGTTGTTCCAAGTCCAGCAGAATTGTGGTATGATTTACTCACAGAGAACAATAAGTTCCATGTAGAAATCAATGCTCCTAATGGTGGTGCCGATGAGTATTCTTTCAATAATACGTTCACTTCAAGTTTTGATTTTCCTGAGATACTTCCGTCAAATATGATTCTTGAATTTAGAACAAATAATATCCCTGCAGAGAACAGCTATGAGCTATTTGATGCAGATGGAAATTTAGTTGGCTCTAATAATTTATCGGGAGCTAATACAACCTTTACTGATAACTTTGAACTTGCAGATGGTTGTTACAAACTAGTGGTTAGAGATTCAGGAGGTGACGGCGTAGAGTGGTGGGCTAATCCTGGACAAGGCACAGGGTTTATTAGGATTTTAGCGGATAGTGGTATCCCACTGAAAATTTTCGAACCTGATTTCGGGGGAGGGTTTGAATATAGCTTTAGTACTACATTCCCAGTTTCTTCAGAAGATCTTGAATTCTTGACCAGTATTGAATTGTTTCCTAATCCTGCGAGTGATTTTGTTTCCGTCAAAGGAGAAAATTTATCTGAAGCAACAATTTATCTTGTGAATTCAATGGGGCAAAAAGTATCAAAAAATATTGTTTCTCTTAATTCCAATATTGTCAAACTTGATCTTGCTGAAATTGGAAGCGGTATCTTTTATGTGGTGATTGAAAAAGAAGAATTAATGACTACAAGAAAGTTGGTAATCCATTAAGCACATCCCAAGGAAGTAGGATGTAAGAAGCTAATTTGGGTGATAAAAGATTTACTTTTTATCTAATTACCCCATTTTTATTAAAGCTGTGATTTAGTAAAATGGTCAATTTTCTGTCATTTCTGATTGTGGCGCGAGCCAAGGCTTTATTAGGTATGAAAGTTGCTTTCAGCCTCTCAGGCAATGTTATTAAGTATATCTGGCTAATGACTTTTATTGTATTCATTGATGAAAGGATAAAAAGCTAAAGGAAAGAAGGATTCTAAAATTTTACTTGTCTAATCTTAAACAAACAATAATTGAATGATGAGATTAACAATAAGTTCCCTAGTAATTACCTTTTTTGGATTTGGTATTCTGCTTTCTTCTTGTGGTGAAGATGATGCATGTGTAGAAGTTACTTGGTATCAAGATGTAGATGGTGATGGCCTAGGAAATCCAGAGGTCACCTTTGAGGCTTGTGAGGCGCCTGCAGGATATGTGAGTAACTCCAATGATTTAGATGATGATGACGCAACCAATACTTTAGTCATTGATGTTGATGAAACTCTATTTCAAAGCGATGGAAATAACCTTACGATCACAACCGTAGATTGTACGCTTTCTGATGGTACAGTAACGAAGTGTTTTCAAGTTGTGAGCAACAGTGTTCCAGTTGATCATGATATGGGACCTTGGTGTCCGAGTAATATTTCTGATGATGCCAGTGAGGGTGGGATTTGGTTAGAAGGAGGAGAGGTGTATGATGTTGATGGTGCCTTTATAGAAAATATGGCCAATTTTTACGGGGATGCAACATGGAAGATGTACGATGATGAAGGAAATGTTTATATCACAGAAACTCAACAAGATTGCATCGATGCAGCCAATCCAAATGTTGGAGATGAATACCAAAATTTTTGTGTAGAATGTTTGCCTTCGTATATTACAGACATAGCTGTTAGCTTTTTGATTCCTATAACTCCAGTTTTTCAGAACACACCAGCCCAATATCAGATGGGAGGCCCTCCAGGAATGAATACAATACCATCGACTCGGGGGATTGCTTTGAATGGAGTAGAATTTTCTGCACCAGCACCTGTAAATAATATTCTAGGAGCTTATACATTGGCTCCTTTTGATGATGCAGGTGGGCATATTAATGTGAATCAAGGATACCACTATCATGCAGCAACTGGAGTGAGTTATGCAGTGGAACAGAGTGATGGTCATCCTCCATTGATCGGTTATGCGCTGGATGGTTACGGTATATATGCACGCACCGACATAGATGGTAATGAGCCGAGTGATTTAGATGAATGTAGAGGTCATACAGATTCAGTGAGAGGATATCATTACCATGTTGATGCTGCAGGAAATAATAATTTTATTAACTGTTTACATGGCGCTTACGCAAATTAGGTAGTCGCTAAATAAAGTTCTTTATATGAAACACCTAAGCTTTCTTACCTTACTTGTCAGTTTTTTTTTATTTTCTTGTGGAAGTCAGAAGTCGGCAAACAACGGCAATTCGTTGAAATTCGCAACGGAAGTAAATCCTGATTACCTTAAAGCTGCTAATAAAAATCTTCTAGTAACCAAAGTGCAATGCACACTTTCTGATGGAACAAAATCTGAATGTTATCAGATTGTTACTAACAGTACACCGACAGATCATGCAATGGGTCCTTGGTGTCCTACGAGTATTTCTCAAGGTGCAGATGCAGGTGGAATTTGGCTTGAAGGAGGTAAGGTCTATGATGTGGATGGTGAATTCGTTAAGAATATGGCTAGTTTTTATAAGGATGCAAATTGGAAGATGTACGATGCGGAGGGGAACATCAATGTGACAAATACTGAGCAAGATTGCATCAACGCAGCCAATCCTAACGTCGGAGAAGAATACAAAAATTTCTGTGTTGAATGTTTGCCTTCTTATATAACTGATGTATCTAAAACATTTTTAATTCCAGTCAAACCATCCTTTCAAGAGGAGGTCATAAATTTTATGGGTGCTGGTGTTGGTAGAACTGATAGAGGAGAAAAACCTTCCGGTAGGAAGCCCCAAAAGGATGACAGTAAAAAGAAAGGTCCAAAACCTGATCGGAGAGAATCTGGTGTGCCATCCACTAGAGGTATTGCTCTAAATGGTGTAGAATTTTCAGCACCCGCTCCAGTGAATAATATATTGAGCGCATACACCTTAGCTCCCTTCGATGATGCCGGTGGACACATTAATGTGCACCAAGGATATCATTACCATGCAGCTACAGGTGTGAGTTATTCAGTGAAACAAGAAGATGGACATGCACCTCTCATTGGATATGCCATTGATGGACATGCGATATATGCCAACCTAGATGAGAGTGGTAAACTTCCAGAAGGTTTAGATAGCTGTAGAGGACATGACGATGACCTTAGAGGATATCATTACCACGTAGATGCGGCAGGAACTAACAACTTTATAAATTGTATTCATGGCGCATACGCCAATTAATATCAACACAGAAATAATAAACAATACACTATGAAACAATTAATAATATTAGCAGTGGTTTCTTTCATCGCATTCAGTTGTAAATCAAAAGAATCAGTGAACAACAATGCTAATGAACCGCAGATGGAATCAAGGTCTGCGGATCAAGGGAGTAAAGGAAAACGTGGAGAAAGACCTACCAGAGGAGGAGATAGAAAAGGCCCTCCTTCAATAGACGAGGTATTTAAAATGGATGTGAATGGAGATAATAGACTCTCACCTTCAGAGGTTTCAGAGAGCCCAATGGCTAGACACTTCACAGAAATTGATTCAAATAACGATGGCTTTATTTCGAAGGAGGAGTTTCAAAATGCCCCAAGGCCGCAAAGAGGTCAGCGTCCACAAAGAAATAATTAATGAAAGGATTTTTGAAATACCTATTTCTCTGCTGGTTGATTTCCATTTCGATTGGAGCTTCGGCACATAGTCCAGATGTGTCAACGACACTTATCGTCGAAGAAAGTGACGATCATTGGGTATTACAAATTAGAGCAGCCTTGACTGCTTTTGAATATGAAGTAGAATACCACTTTGGTGCAGAATCCTATGCAACTCCGGAGGAGTTTCAAGAGCTGGTAATTCAACATGTTCAGAAACAGACTTCGATTTACGCCAATGAAATCGATCAAGTTCAATTGCTAGATGGTGTGGTGAAATTAGGTCATGAAACCAGTGTTACTTTTAAGCTAACTGGAATCCCAAGTGAATTGAAATTATTAGAACTTACAAATGCTAGCTTTAAGGAAATTCCAAGAAATCAAAGTGCATTAATGTTACTAAAGAAGGGATTTGAAAAAAATCAGTTTCGACTGGATAGAAATAATCAGCATAAGGCTAGGTTAAAAATAAGCGAATCAAAATTTGAATTAGAAAAATTTGTTGCGGAGAAAACAAGCTTTCCAATAAAACCAGTCATAGCTTCATTGTTCGTTTTTATGGCCATTACTGTCGCATACAAATTTATCCGTACGTGAATTTATTTTAATCCCTGTTGGAGGGTGATTTTCATTTATTTGAAATTAATGTTCTTCTACATATAGTTCATCTAAGTAAGGGATTGTACTTTTAATGTAAAGCAGACTCAATAGTGCGACTATTGAGTCTGCTTTACATTAAATATCAAATAACATGAAATTCCAATCCCTGAAGTATTTACTACCAATAGCCGCAATTTTCTTGCTTTTTTCTTGCAACGAAGGCACTACCGCTAAAAAGCAAGTCTCCGCCGATTGTGAAGAAGTAAATCTTGAAAAATCCTCCACTAATCCTGAAATTATGAGCCTGCAAAAGGCCATGGTCGCATTTAGGAAATCGCTGAGTGCTGATTTATTAAGTCAAGGTTCTGCTTGCCTGAACAGCGAACGATTTTATTTATGGCATAATACACCGGCCAATAAAAGAGGTAAGCGAGATGGAATTACCTATGGAGACTTGAATGAAGAACAATTAAAAATGTTCAAGTCCATCATGCAATTATTCCTAAGTTCCGATGGCTATCAAAAAGTTAGGGAAATTACTGAGCTCTCTGAAGGCTGGTTGAATGAAATTAAGAGTGATATTTGGAACCCTAGCTTCTACTCAATTGACATGTTTGGAGATCCAGAAAAAAGTGGTTCCTGGGGATTTCAATTAGATGGTCATCATTGTGTAGTCAATTTCTTAGTGCACGGTGATAAGGTTTCTATCGTTCCAGCTTTTCTAGGTGGCGAACCTGCCAAAGAAACTTATAAAGGGCAAGCTTTCGATATCTTTAAAGACGAACGAGACTTAGCACTCTCTCTTTATGGAGGCATGTCTGATGCAGATAAAAAAATGGCCATCACTAAGTCGTCTACAAGAGCTTTGGAAGTAGGCGCTGCAGAAAGACCTGGCAAACCAGATCCTTACATTGGTGATTATGATTATTCTGGTTTTAAAAAGGGATTAAAATTTTCAGAGATGTCTGGTCCTACCCAAGAGAACTTGATCATTCTTATGAAAGAATATACGTACAACCTTAATGATAAATTTGCTGATAAATGGTGGGCAGACATCAATACAAATATTGACGACACCTATTTTACATGGATTGATGATGTAGATACGCCCAGCATGACCTCACAATTTTATTACAGAATTTACAATCCTTATTTATGGGTTGAGTTTAATACTGAAAATGTTACTGGTGCAAATGCGAATAATATGGAGCCTTGGAATCATATTCACACCATCACAAGAATTCCGAATAACCCAGCGACGAATAATGGTGGAGATTATGGAATATTCGCCTCTACCATAAATCAAAATGGGCCAGGAACCTTATATGAACATTATGCGCTTGCAGATCATCATAAAAGGTCTAATATCGATTTTGATTATGAAGTGAGCAGCAAAATTCTGCATACTGGAAATCATGCTCACACGCATTAATTTTCAAATAAAAAAATTGACGTACTTTTTTAATTTATCCAGATAAAATGGTCCCATACAAAGAGGCGCTTGAGGAAATTTTTAAATCCATTAGTTTAGAGGAAAACAAAGGGGAGATTGCCAAGTATATTCCGGAGTTGGAAAAAGTAAATCCGGATAATTTTGGAGTGTATTTTTCCACCTTGAATGAGGAAGAATATGGTTTGGGTGATTGGGAAAAGAAATTTTCAATACAGAGTATCTCGAAAGTTCTATCCCTAAGTCTAGCATACAAAATACTTGGAGCAAGTATTTGGGAAAGAGTAGGCGTGGAGCCCTCAGGAAATGCTTTCAATTCTTTGGTTCAATTAGAGGCTGATCTAGGGATTCCTAGAAATCCATTCATTAATGGAGGGGCAATGGTCATCTGCGATCTATTGATCAGCAATTTGAAAAATCCCAAAGAAGACTTTCTAGATTACGTCCGTAAACTTAGCAATTGCCCTAACATCGAATTTTCAGAATCTGTCGCTAAGTCAGAAAAAAAGATTGGCTACAGAAACATCGCTCTCTGTAATTTTATAAAGTCTTTTGGGAACATGGATAATCATCCTGATGAGGTATTAGATTTTTATTTCAATATGTGTTCCATTGAAATGAACTGTTATGAATTGACAAAAACCTTTACCTATCTCAAGGATAATAACTTTAAAACGGAAGATGGTGAAAAGGTATTGACGAGCAGTCAAGTCAAAAGGATTAATGCCATCATGCAGACCTGTGGTTTTTACGATGAGTCCGGCGAATTTTCATTTAAAGTTGGATTGCCTGGAAAAAGTGGAGTGGGAGGAGGTATCGTCGCCATATTTCCGGAGCGATACTGTATTACAGTTTGGAGTCCTAGACTAAATGAGAAAGGCAATTCTTATCGGGGCATGAATTTCCTTGAAGCCTTCACTACAAAAACTCAACTTTCCATTTTTTAAAGTAAAAGGAAATCCTAAAAAAAGCTTAGTCTCTTTTTAAAGAGACTAAGCAAATTTTTGAGGATTCCGAACCTGATTCGTTGAAAGAACCCTGATTAAATGTGGCTATTAAAAAACTAAAATTTATCTAACGATAACCTTTGTTGTTATGACTCTATCTTGGCCAAAAAATTGAATAAGATATACGCCCGAGTCCTCTAAGAAAAATGAACTTTGACCTGTTATGTCTTGAACCAATTGTCCATTGATTGAATATACCTTGGCATCAAATTTTTCTAATTCTACATCCTCCGTGTCAATGCTGAAATTACCATCACTTGGGTTTGGGTAGACCGTGATGTTTCCTGGCTCATCTAATTCCTCCGTAGAAGTAATGCCGCATTCTTGTGATTTACGAATTCTTAAAAATAAATCATCACCGGAATGGATAGAGCAACCTGAGGCAGTTGTATTTAATCTATCCTCTCCATACTTAGGAAATAATTGTCCAGAGTAACTTATTCCATATACTCTCTGCTCCTCAAGATTCGTGTTTTCAAAATTATAAACGGTGTCAAGTAATACTTCCAGTAAGTTTCCAGATTCATCCGTTAATAAGAAGGCATAGTTAAATCCAACAGGAACAGCTGCACTATTTTTTAATTCAATTACATCATCGATGCCATCACTTACGCAAACTTCAAATTCTGTAACCCAATCCGTTGATGCGGTTAAACTTTCAACACACACACATCTTCGTCTGCACATACGGATTTACGGATGGTTAAAAATAGTCCAGCGCCTGAATGTTCAAAGCAACCTGATGAAGTGGTAAGTAGTCTATCTTCGCCGATTTGTGGCATCAGAATTCCGTCGTAGTGAATTCCGTACACTCTTTGCTCCAGTGCAGGTGTTCCATCAAAGTTGTATATCGAATCAAAAGAAACATCCATCAGGATTCCTCTTTCATCTGTGATCAAATATGCATAGTTATCTCCAGGCTCAATGAATAAGTTGTTTTTTAAATCAATCCAATCGGCAACACCATCTGACGGACAGATGTTTCTAGAATTTTCCCAGTCAGTCGATGCTGTTAAGCTTGGCTTACATTCGAAAACTGGACCGCAGTCTTCTTCCTTGTTTATTGTTAAGAAGATGTCACTGCCTGAGTGTGTAAAACATCCAGTAGCCGTAGTTTCCATTCTATTTGTGCCAAGCACAGTGTTTAATGTTCCATCATAGTGAATGCCATATACTCGTTGCTCACTTATCCCAGAACCTTCAAAGTCATAGAACTCTCTGAATGACACGTCCAATAAGTTTTCATTAGCGTCAGTAATTAAATAGGCATAATTTGATCCTGGTGCGATGGATAAATTATTTCGTAACTCTACCATATCTTCTTCGCCATCCAATGTACAGATGCTTATCGAACTCTCCCAATTCGTAGTTGCTGTAACGGTTGCCATACAGTCAAAAGCTTCTTCGCATCCGTCTTTGGTAATGGTAAGGAATAAACTACTGCCTGAATGCTCAAAACATTCTGTAGCTGTTGTCGCTAGTCTATTTTGTCCGATCTGTGGGTTAAGTGTTCCTGAAAAGTGAACCCCATAAATTCTTGTCTCGTTTTCTCCGGATCCTTCAAAGTCATAAAATTCTTCAAAGCTAACCTCTTGCAGGATGTCATTTTCATCCGTAATTAGATAAGCATAGTTTTCGCCAGCTTCGATGGATAAATTATTTTTTAATTCTATTCTGTCTTCCACACCATCCGTCGCACAAATCTGAACGCTAGTAGCCCAATCTGTTGTTGCGGTCAGCGTGAATTCACAGACAAATTCAGGGACGCATGCCTGCTTCATAATTGTTAGAAATTCACCATCATTACTGTGGGCAAAACAATCTGTTGCCGAAGTCAATGTTCTTAGTTGGCCAATCACCGGCTGTAAGGTTCCATTGAAATGAATTCCATGAATGCGCTGTGTCTGATCTGAACTTCCTTCAAAATTATATGAGCTGCTCATGATCACTTCTTCAAGAACATCATTTTCATCGGTCAGCAAATATGCATAATTTATATTCGTATTTTCATTAAGACTATTTCTGAAGGCAATCACATCATTAGCGCCATCATTTGGACATAGATCAATCGTTGCTGAGCCGTTAATATCCGTTATGCTACTAGAAAGACAATTGAAGGGTGGTGGGCAAGCATCCTTAGTAATGGTAATAAAAGAGTCACTACTAGAATGTGCAAAACAATCCGTCGCTGTTGTTATCATTCTGCCGAAACCAATCTGTACGTTTAACTCACCATTATAGTGGAACCCATACACTCGTTGCGTATTTTCTGAGCTTCCTTCAAAATCGAAACTTGGTGTGGATATTACATCTATTAAAACTTCATTTTCATCTGTCAATAGGTAAACATAATTTTCTCCTGGTGGTAGACCTAGACTATTTTGAAAAGTGATGACATCACTTTCTCCATCGCTTGCGCAAATAGAAAAATTGCTGTTCCCATTAATATCTGTAACTTCACTTGAAAGGCAGTTAAAGAATGGAGTGCACGCATTTTTGGAAATTGTTAAGAATGTATTATCACTTGAATGGGTAAAGCAACCACTGGCTGATGTTGCCGTTCTTGTATTTCCAATTTGTGGAGATAGAACACCTTCGAAATGAATCCCATAAACTCTCTGCACAGAAAGGTCAGAGCCTTCGAAATTATAGGAGTTATTTTGAATTACTTGTTGGACTATCTGATTTTCATCAGTAATTAAATATGCATAGTTATTACCAGCAGATACATTTATATTATTGGATAAAGCGATGACGTCATTATTTCCATCCGTTGGGCAAAGATCTATAGTACTCGCTCCGTTAGAAGAAACGGTGGAAGATTCACACATAAAGGAGGGCGGACAAGCGTCTTTCAATATTGTCACGAAATCTTCTGAATCTGAATGCACATAACAATCGCTTGCCGTAGTCAATGATCTGTGAAGTCCAATTCCTGGATTCAGGTTGCCATTAAAATGTACGCCGTAAACTCTTTGTTCATCCGATCCTGATCCTTCGAAGTCAATGATTGGATTCATAGTAATCAACTGTGCTACTTCATTGGTGTCTGTCACAATGTAAGCATAGTTCATATTGAGGGTCGTGTCAATATTATTTTTAATCTTTACAGAATCTGCTATTCCATCGCTTGCGCAAATGTTTACTAAGTCAGCAGATTCATCAACAAAGGTATAACTATCAAAACATTCAAAACAAGCGTTTTTAGTGATCTCAATAAAGCTAGAATTATTGGAATGTTCAAAGCAACCTGAGGCAGTAGTGGATAATCTATTGCCTCCAAAATTTGGATCCAAAACGCCATCGAAATGCATGCCGTAAACTCTCTGTGTTTCTGTACTTGTTCCTTCAAAATCATAGCGATCGTCAAAAACCAATTCTATAAGATTTTCATTTTGGTCTGTGACCAAATAAACATATTCTGATCCAATGGGCGCATCCAAACTGTTTTCAAAAAATACGAGATCATCATCACCATCCGTAGGACAAACATCAATTGTGTTTGATCCATTCACATTTGCGACAGCGCTATTGAAACATTCAAAGCAAGCATTCTTTGTGATGGTGATAAAGTCCTGATCATCCGAATGCTCAAAACAATCAGAAGCAGTTGTTGAAGTCCTCGGACTGCCTATGCTAATATCAAGATCACCGGAATATTGTAAGCCATAGACTCTCTGTACATCAAGACTGCTTCCTTCAAAATCATAGAAGTCTTCTTCTACAACTTCTAAAAGTATTTCGTTTTCGTCGGTAATTAAATATACATATTCATCACCAGCATCTAAGCCAAGTGAATTTTCAAATTCAATAATATCGTCTGAGTTATCGGTGGGACAGATGTCTACAATCTCTAAGCCGTTCTGATTAAATACGCCACTTTCATCACAGGTCGGAGCTCCCAAAATCATCACTTCACCATACGCTCCAGAGGCCCACGCTAGATTAAACTGTACACAATAGAAAAGTATGAAATCATAATCATTGATATTAATAGAAGAGGGGACATCTACCGTCAAGGCACCACTAAAATGACCGATGTCTGAAAGGTTAACAATCTCAACGGCATTGGTAAGTTGTAAAGAATTATTTAAAAGGATTCTAACATCTGGTCCTGGAGGTGTATCGAAATCGTCTGAAAGTCTAAGTTGTAATGCTCCATCCGTAAGCTCTTCAAGGAAGCCTTGACCTGTTATTGAATATCCTTCTGGGACTAGGTCAGCTACTCTTTGCAAACTTACATCTTGTCCATACATCGTAAGACCGATAAATAGACTTGAGATTAGTGTTAGAAAATATTTCATTTGATTAAATTTTAGTTTGTCAAGTGCCGTTTAACAAATCCCTATATGCCTCTGGTCCCTCTATGGTTGTATGACTTTAAGTCCATTAAACAATCGGGTCATAAGGGCGACATATCCTTATCATAAGTGAATAAATGGCTTGACTTTCTCAATAGTTATTGACGACAGGACTTTGATGGCATTCTTTGCCCTCTTTTTAAGTAGTATCATCATTAATAGTCGAGATTTTTAATTTTTCATAAATCAAAATGCTTCATCTTATCAGCCTCTTTGGTTAGAAGAATAATTTCAGATGGGATGGAAGAGAGATTAAAATTTGAGAAGTGAGAATTCTAAATGATAGGTTAGAATAAAAATTTGATTCTTAGTAACAAATAGAGGTTGGGAATGTTAATCGATAGTTAGTAAGTTAGAGCAAGAGAGAAATAGTATCAAACTTATTATTCAAGAATTTTTGAAATATAAAATTTAGAAGTTCAGTTTAACTCAACAATTACAACTCGTTATTTGGACTTGATACTTAACTTTGACTTCGGTGATTAATACTTAAAAAAGAGAACAATGAAAATTGCATTTCAAGCGACCATTTTCGTTTCAATACTGATCAGCCTTAATTCATGCATTGGGGATGATTTCTTGGAGGATGCTCGTGACCCTGAAGTAAGAATAACCACCATCGTAGATACCTTAGGTGTAAATGCATCGCTGCAATTAGAATACATGTATCTCAATAATGTGGGTGTTGAAGAATTTATTCCAGTCGATTGGAGCACTTCTGATGATGATATTGCGATCATAAATAATCAAGGTCTGATCACAGGAGTAAGCATTGGGACTGTAGAAGTTGTTGCAGAAGTAAACCTTGTTGAAGGTTTAATTTCTGATACCATATCAGTTATTGTTGGGGCAGAAACTGTCACCAATTCTATAGAATTATCAGGTGTTATTGAAACGACTTCAAGTTATAAGTTAACCGGAGATTTTACCATAGCCGAGCAAGATCAAACCAATCTACTTTTAACTTTTGATAATGAATATTGTGCATCAGATGCATTGCCTGGACTTTATATCTATTTATCCAATAATCCAAATTCTATTTCAGATGCTTTTGAGATTGGTGAAGTTGATGTCTTTGAAGGGGCACACAATTATGTCATAAATAATGTTGGCATAATGGACTTTAGTCACATTGTATATTTTTGTAAACCATTTAATGTAAAAGTAGGTGATGGAGAAATTAACTAAACTATCTAGCATAGCGATTGCTATTTTATTTTCTGTATTCATTACTACAGATGTTTTTGGTGGAGGTCCCTGGACAAAAGCTAAAGGCAAATACTACTTTAAGCTTTCTGAGTGGTCTTTGAAATTTGATCAACATTATACAGATAGTGGTCTGATAGATCCTAACATTACTACGGGAATCTACAACACTTTCTTATATGCAGAGTACGGACTTTCGGATCGGTTGACAACCATATTCAATGGCAGCTTATTTAGTAGAAATGTAATGAACAATTTACGTTCTGCAACCAATAATGATATTCTGGTGCAGGGAGATGCGATCAATGCCATTGGCGATATCGATCTTGCATTTAAATATAGCCTTAGTAAACCAGGGGCGCAAATTCCAATTGCTGTCAGTGTACTTTTGGGCGTTCCTACAGGTGTTACAGGTAAAGGAGAATTTGGAAATCTTCAGACAGGAGATGGAGAGTTCAACCAGCAATTACAAATAGATATCGGTAAAGGATTTAATTTTAAATCAAACTCTGCTTACTATTCTGCATACGCCGCTGTAAATAACAGAACAAAAGGATTCTCTGAAGAATTCCGATTCGGGGCAGAGTTTGGTTTAGGAATTTTTAATAGTCGTCTATGGCTAAGCTCAAAATTGAATTTCATCAGGTCGTTTAAAAATGGAGAGCTTTCCGAAGAAGTAAACAGTACAAGTATTTTTGCAAATAATACAGAGTTTACCAGCCTTGGTGTTGAAGCTAATTTATACCTCACAGAAAAAATTGGTATTTCAGCAAATTATACCTCCGCACTGAGTGGTCGCATTATTGCTGCAGCTCCATCCTATAGTTTTGGTATTTTTATAGATGTGAATTAAATTCTGATCATCAATAATTTATCCTAAAAAATATGGGTAGGGTATTTAGAATTTAAACCTATCTTGTTTGAGCAATCTTATAAAGTGAAGAACAAGATAGAATTAGGCCTACATCTTCTTTTTTGGATATTTGTTTTTTCTGCCGTCAATGTTGATTGGACTGCTAATTGGTTTGATCAATCATTGCGTCCAAAAACTCCAGCAGCACTTTCTGTGATCATGTTGCCAATATATTTTTATGTTCATGCCTTTATCCTTATCCCAAGATTTTTTTCGCTAAAATATTGGAAGCAATATGTACTATTTGCCTTTATCCTCTTCATACTACCTGAAATAATTAGGATTGGATTTTATTTGCATTTCGGTTTAAGTACCAATTTTAATTCCGCGTTATTTAATAGAGATAGCTTCCTTTTTGGTTCACCTAGTGTCTTCTTTATTGCCTTGAACGCCTCCTTCATTTACCGTTTTGTAAAAGACCGATTGACTAATAAAGAGAAATTAGATTCCTCAGAATTAAAAGAGTCTAAGACTACAGCCTTGCCTTATGAGAATACGGTTTTACTAGATGAAGAGGCGGTGAATTCTTTAAAACAAGATTTGGAAAGAATAATGAAAGAAAAAGCACTCTTTTTAAATCCAACACTGTCCCTTAGGGAATTAGCAGAGTCTGTGGGAAGCACAGAGAAAAAGGTTTCCTATCTCATTAACCAACATATGAATTCCAACTATTATGAATGGGTTAATAGATATCGCATCGATAGATTCAAAGATGAAATAGCGAAACCGGAAAATAAAAGCCTTTCAATTGTTGGTCTTGCACTGAATTGTGGCTTCCCATCTAAAAGTAGCTTCTATCGATCTTTTAAATCCGAGGTCGGAACCTCCCCATCTGAATATTTGAAGGAAATCAAGAAAGCTCAATAAAATAAGGTGTCCCATGTCCCATATCATCTAGTGGGAATCCCAATCTTAATGAAAATGTTTCATGGAATCCTATGAAACTCCTCCAATGATCCAAAACTGGAATTAAATCCAAGCTGTGCATAGTTTTATTGAAAATTATCAACAGCACATGAAACTTTCGATACAGAATATAACCAAAGTGTATTCCAACGGCGTAAGAGCTTTAGACGATATTAGCTTGGAAATGGACTCAGGAATGTTTGGTTTGTTAGGTCCTAACGGAGCTGGTAAATCATCTTTAATGAGAACAATTGCAACGCTACAACAACCTGATAAGGGCCAAATTTCGTTTAATGCACTTGATATCTTTGCACATCGTCATGAGTTCAGAAAGACGCTTGGTTTTCTGCCTCAAGAATTTGGGGTATATCCAAAGGAGTCTGCCCAGTCTCTACTGAATTACTTTGCAATTCTAAAAGGGGTCAGTTCTAAGAGGGACAGAAAACTGATCGTGGATCAAGTTCTTGAGCTTACAAATTTGCAAGCCGCAAGAAAGCAACGTGTGAGCACCTTTTCTGGTGGAATGCGCCAAAGATTTGGAATTGCCCAACTTTTATTAAATGATCCTAAGCTGATTATTGTAGACGAACCCACAGCTGGTCTTGACCCAGCCGAAAGAAGTCGCTTCCTTAATGTACTTAGAAATATCAGCGCTGAAAACATCGTGATTTTTTCAACACATCTTGTGGAAGATGTAAGAGAAATGTGCAAGGACATGGCCATCATAAATAAAGGGAGATTGATATCACAAGATAATCCTAGAGTTGCAGTACAATCATTAAAAGGAAAAATATGGGAATCAAGTCAATCGATGGATTTAAGTTTAATCGATACTAGTCAGATAAAACTTAGTGATAGGTATGATAATAATAATCAATTGATTCATAGATATTATTCTGAACAAAGTCATGAAGATTTAATATCTGTCGAACCAAGATTGGAAGATCATTATTTCTTAAGCCTAAATAGATCGTAGAATGAAAAATCCTATTCTTAGTTTTGAATTGCGGCATTGGGTTAAATCTCCCTTGGCTTTTTTTCTAGTTTTTATTTTTTTTGCTTTTGCCTTGGTGACCATGTTAGGTACGGGTGGATATTTTGATGGACCCAGTAATTTTATAGGGAGTGTAAATTATTTAAACTCACCCTATGCACTTGCAGCCAATAGTTTTTTCTTCACCAAGTTGCTTTTATTTCTAGTGGTAATTTTTTTCGGATTATCCATTTATCGAGATTATCAACATAATTGCCATGTTATTCTTTATAGTTTCCCAATCCGTAAATCGGAATATCTTTTTGGTAAGTTCTTTAGTGCTTGTCTTTTAATTTTTGTCACTTCCTTTTTCGTCTTCATCGCATTTTGGTTGGGGGAAACAATGTTAGGTCTTGATAACCCAAAAATTACAGACTTTCAATTTCAGGCATACTTTACAGCGGTTGGTTTCTATTTATTTTCAACACTTTTAATTATAGGTACCTTCGTTTTTATAGCAGTCGCAATGACAAGAAATATATACGTAGGTTTCATTGTAATTTTCTGTTTTGTTTTGCTTCAAATGATTTTAGAGAGTACTCTATTTAATCATTCTAAGCTATTAGCTATACTAGATCCCTTTGGCCAAAATGCTTTTCGATTAATAACTGAAGATTGGGATCAAAGTGTCCGGAATTCATCTAGGTTACCTATCGGTACTATGGTCTTACTCAATAGATTATTTTGGATCACTCTGGCAGGAATTTCTTTTTTCTTATTTGCTGGCAAATTTGATTTTCAATATGATCAAATGTTAAGTCTAAGGAGAGGCTCGAGCGCATCCGGTAAATCTTTGGATTTGCCAAATACCATTGCTCCAGATCATGTTGTTGAGTATAAGTTTAATCTTTTAGAAAGATTTAAAAAAACTATTTTTTTAGCAAAATTTGATCTTAAGTTTATTCTTACAAATTGGATGTTTATTGTGCTTTCTATTTTTGGAATGGCCTCTATTTTTTTCTTCCAATTGAAATTAAGTAACACCGGTGATTTTAATCTCTTGCCACTCACTAGATTATTTCTAGGAGCACCTTTGAGTATTTATGCATTGATTGTAATCTTAAGTACCTTTTTGTTTTCAGGTATTTTAGTGAGTAGGTCAAGTACACACAAAATGAACTTAATTTTAGATGCAACACCTACACTCAATGGGCAACTGATAAGTTCTAAAATTTTAGCGATTGCCGGAATGCATCTGGTTCAACTTATTCTGTTTTTATCAACAGGTATTTTAATTCAGTTGATCAATGGGTATTATCACTTTGAGTTTCAATTATATTTTTTCCAATTATTTATATTGACCTTTCCAATGCTGTTGGTTTGGAATGTGACCAGTATATTTTTTCATTCATTTTTTCAAAACATCTTTCTTGGCATTTTTATGCTTGCTTGTCTTTGGTTAGGTTCACAATCCCTTGAGCAAGTTGGAATTGATACTCACTTATTAAAGTACAATAATTTACCTTTTTTAAAGTACTCAGATTTGCATGGGTACGGTAATCAATTGGAAGGATATTTTATGATTGCAAAATATTGGGTGGCAGTTGGGATTTTATTATTACTTGTTACCCATCTGATGTGGAGGAGAGGAACCTCACTCGGTATATTGGAGCGATTCAATATGGCAAGAAAGCGATTAAATATTTCAATTGTCCTTTTGATTCTTTGCGCTTTCGCAAATTTTGGATTTAAAGGTTTTGAACTTTATGAGGCAGAGCAAGCAAGTAAAGTTACGAGCCTTAGTCAAGAGCAATTGAATGTGGCCTTTGAAGATCATAAATTAAACTGGGCTAAGTATGATAACATTCATCAGCCTAAAATCTGTGCATATGATCTGTCCCTAGATATTTATCCAAGTCAACGTAGGTTTGAAGCCAGTGGTGAATGTACTTTGGTAAATGATGGTAGATTTCCCATGGATACAATTTTTGTGAGGACAGGCTTTGATGAGTTAACCACGATAGACTGGTCTGGTCAAGCAGCACAAATCTTACATGACAAAAAGATGAAAACCCATTTGTTTAAGTTAGCTAAAGTCCTCAATCCTGGAGATAGCATAACTTTTAATTTTGATATTAAATCTTTAGAAAATACTTTGCTAGAAACAAGATCAAATGTTTTAAAGAATGGTACCTTTTTAAAAGATGACATTCTTCCTAGAATTGGATATCAATTTGCGGAAGCGGATACCACAAATACATCGGAACATGAAAATCATTTTTATCATAAAGATGCACATGGTGTAAAATTGAAAACGATCATAAGTACATCAAAAGATCAAATAGCGATCGCGCCTGGGAGTTTGATTAGTAGTGAAGAAAAGAAGGATCGAAATTATTTTTCTTATGAAACTAGTATGCCTGTAAAGTTGAATTTTTCATTTCACTCGGGGCAATATGAAGTATTGGAAACAAGCGAAGCTGAGCTCAAAATTGAAGTCTATTATAATAAACAACATATCCATAATACTGAGAACATAATTGATGGCCTGAAGGTTGCCTTGGATTATAATTCTCAGTTTGGAAAATACCCATATAAAACCATTCGTGTCATTGAATTCCCTCATACGGAAGAGAGTTATGCTGGAACCTTAACAGCGAATAATATTCCAAGTTCAGAATTGTTATTTATAATTAATGCTGCAGCAATGGAAGGTAAAATTGATTTACCATTTTATGTAATGGCACATGAATTGACACACGAGTGGTTTGGAAATCAATTAAAGCCTGCGAATGCACCTGGTGCTAAAATGTTGACAGAGAGCATTACAGAATACATAACCTTGTCCATTTATCGAAAATATTTAGGAGAGGAATTGGCAGATATCTTTTTAGAGACTCAATACAAACGATATAAGAATGGGCGCAGAAAAGAAATAGAAAGGGAGCGCGCTCTATATCAAGTGGAACCACATCAGGAATACATCTCATATGGCAAAGGCGCCATTGCTTTAAATGAGATTCGTAAGGCCATCGGTGAAGATGAAATGAATTTATTTTTGAAAAAATTTCTTGAAAATTTTGGAGGCAATGGTCAAGCTTACCCAACGACTGATGATTTCATTCGTTTGCTAAAAAGCCAAGTGGATGGAGCCACGCATCCTTTGATTGATAGATGGTTGGTTGAGATACATGATTTTAAGCTTGAAGAAATTTTGAGTAATTGAGGGATGCTATTTTTAAACTCATAAGTTGTTTTAATTCGTCCTTTTGAGAAAAGACTACGAGTAGGTTTTTTGAAACGGTTTTTTGAAACGGTTTTTTGTTTATAAGTTAGATAGATGAAAAATAGTAGACGTAAATTTATTGGAACCAGTTTAGCCCTAGGTCTAACTCCATTTTTGAAAGCAGGATCAGATGAATCAACTAAAGTCGAAAGTAAGGCTGAGGAAAAGTTGAAAATTTTAATCCTAGGAGGCACTAGTTTTTTAGGTCCACATCAAATAGCCTATGCACTGGATCGAGGGCACGAAGTATCTATTTTTACGCGAGGTAAAACAGTGCCAAAAATACATGCTGACTTATTTTCTAAAGTTGAAAAGCTTGTTGGTGATCGAGAGGATGATCTGGAAGCTTTAAAAAATAGAAAATGGGATGTGGTGATAGATAATTCTGGTAGAAAAACAAAGTGGACAGAAGATACTGCTAAACTTCTAGTCGACCATGTTGACCTGTATATGTATACGTCTTCCATCAGCGTTTATTATCCATATGTGGGCGATGATTTTTCTGAGACCCGAGATCTTGTATTGGAGATGCCTGCGGAGGTAACAGAAGATAAAAAGTTTACTTACGACTATGGGATTATGAAAGCGACTTCAGAGTTGGCAGTGATCAATTCCTTTGGCGTCGATCGATCAATTAATGTACGGCCTGCATTGATTGTAGGACCTGGAGATAGAACTGATCGTTTTCCGTATTGGGTAGCTCGATTGGAAAAGGGTGGGGAAGTAATGATCCCTGGGCAACGTGATGAGGTGGTCCAATACATTGATGTAAGAGATTTAGCACAATGGATGATACGCTTGCTTGAGAATAAGTCGGCTGGTACGTATAATGCCTCTGGACCTGGTTTCTCAATGACAACCAATGCCTTTGTTCATGGCGTCCATGCTTGTTTTAATTCCCCCGTCAGTTATATCCAAATAGACGACCTAGATTTTTTAACAGAAAATGAAATCATTGGGATACAACCTTGGGTAATCCAGTTGCCAGAATATGCTGGCATGTCGCGTTCTGAGAATCGGCGAGCAATAGCTGCTGGTTTGAAATTTACACCTTTAGCTCAAACTGTTTTTGATACTTGGGCTTGGTGGAATTCTGAAGCCGTAGAAAAAGAAAGGAGAGATAAGATACTAACGGGTGAAAAATCTTTTATGAATAAAGAGGAAGCGATTCTCTTAAAGTGGAAGAACCAGATGAAAGAATAAAATTTGAATTGAATAACCTATACTTAAGTATAGTACATGGAGTATCAAACGCCGTTACTTTTGAAATATAAACAATAACAAACGAGATGCGGGTAGTCTATAGATGTTCAAAAAAGTTAATCGGTTTAGATGTACGTGATGATTCTGAAAAGCTAAATAAGGAGCATCAAGATGTAAATCTGGACCTTGCTCAAAAAGTATTTAATTCCCTCGCCGGTATAAATAAGCAGATTGAAACAGTATTGGCCATCAAATCTAAAAGAAGCATTTCTAAAAAAATTGATTAGGATAATCTAGTCATTCGGATTTTAAAAAAAATTGAAAGTTATTCCATCAATCAAACTAGGGCTCAGTTCAAGAGTCCTTCATAAGCGTATATGAAAATTGAAAAGCTTATTCTCGAGCTATGAAATACCCTCTTAATTGAGGAAAATTGAGAAGTAAGATCCAACCTTACAATTGTGTTTCCTATCCATGATTTCCTTTAATGAGTTCAACTCCTTGGGTACTATAACAATCTTGCTTTTTTTACTCTAAGTTCAAAATACCAACTCTTTATTTGAGTAAATGTTAACCCTTTTTGGTTGGTTTAAAGAATCTATAACTCCAGTAGGTGCGGTACATTGAAGGTATTTAAATCAAATATTAAGATAATTGCGATAAATTCATCAATTATTTTAATTTTGCCTATAAGGAACCGAGAAGAACATTATAATGCCACAAAGTATTTATTCAAAATATTCGACTGACGAACTATGGGGCTTGTGCATAACCAATGATCATAAAGCTTTTAAAGCACTCTACGATAGAGAGTTTCAATCGCTTTTTGCATTTGGATTAAAAATCTGTCAACACAAACCTGACATCAAAGATGCTCTACAAGAAATCTTTACTGATTTGTGGGTGAAGAGGTCAACAAGGAAGATAAATCACATTCGATTTTACCTATTAAAGTCATTAAAGTATAAACTGGTTAAGGCAAGGCCCAACACCAAGATCATCGATCTAAATGCCCTACCTAAGGATGTTTATTCTTCCTCAATAACAGTAAATAATGCAGAGACTGATTCTGAGGAAATACAAAATATCATCTCACAACTACCAAAGAACCAACAAGAAATTTTGCATTTAAAATACTATCAAGGGTTAACTAATTCTCAAATTGCAGAGGTTCTAGGGATCAAATATCAATCTGTTTCTAACAGACTACATAGACTTCATATGAGGTTCAGAAAAAAAATTCAAAAAAAGATTTCTTTTTAGTGAGTATGAAACCGGGTTTTTAGGCACTTGTAATAAAGAGACCTAAGAACATTGGATCAAGAATCAAATTTTAACAGCCTACTCAGCAATGACCTGTTCATTGAATGGGTAAAAAATAATCCTACTGCATCAGACTGGTTGGCGTTTAAATCAAAACATCCTTTGCCAGATGAAGAAATAGAATTAGCGAGATCAATCATTTTGCAAATAAGTCATCCTATTTCATTCGACGCTTCTGATGCCTTGCAAGAAGAAGTATGGAAAAATATTCACAAATCAACTGCATCTAAATACAGCTTAAAGCATTTTGGAATCTTGGCTGTTTGTCTTTTGGTCATCCTCATTGGCTTTTTCAAATTCTCACAGAATAGACAACCTACAGATACGGAACTAGCCTTGGAAATATCTGATCAATGGATTGAATACACAAATACAACAGATAGCAATTGGCCAGTAGATCTTTCTGATGGTAGTCAAGTTATTTTGGAGCCTCAAGCAAAACTTAAATATCCCCGTCGCTTTAGCCAGAAAACTCGGAAAGTTCAATTAACAGGAGATGCATTTTTTGACATCGCACATGACACACTAAAACCTTTCTACGTATATGCAAATGAGGCATTGATTAGGGTTTTAGGGACGAGTTTTTATGTTAAGGCAGAGGAAGATGACAAAGATATTCAAGTCATTGTTAAAACAGGGAAAGTAGCTGTATACAAAGGAAAGGAGGTCATAGAATATCAGGCTAAAAGAATAGATCAATTAGAACCTATTGTTGTTACTCCAAATCAGATAGCCACCCTAAACAAATCGCAACTTAAGTTCCATAAGAGATTGGTGTCGAGACCTATGATTACAAAATCTTTGGAATCGATGAATAAAATTTTCTTTGAAAATGCATCCATCCATGAGATTGCCAAGGCCTTAGAAAAGGCATACGGAATTGAAATTGTTGTCGATGAAAGAATTTCAGATAACTGTAGGCTTACAACTACTTTAACTGATCAACCATTGTTCGAAAAATTAAAAATTATATGTGATCCTTTAGGACTAGAGTATTTCGAAAAAGATGTTAGAATTCACATCAATGGGAATTGCAAAAACTAATTAATAAACCAATTTTTTTACCATGAAAAAACGAAACTATCTATTTCTCAAAATCATGAGGTTAGGATGTTTACATTTTGTTTTGCTTGCTTTAGCGACCAATATGTACGCAACTGGGATTATGGGGCAGCAAGTGCTCAACCAGAAAATTTCAATTGATTTAAAAGATGTTGACATTAAGCATGCATTGAAATCAATAGAAGAAACTGCAAACGTCTACTTTACTTATAGGCCGAGTACCATAAGTGAAATTTCATCTGTTTCTATAGCAGTGGAAGAAAGAAGCCTTGACCATGTTTTACAAAACTTATTTAGTCCTTATTCAATAAGTTATAAATTATATGGAGATGACAACTTAGTACTTTCAAATAATTTAAAAGATTTAGAAGATAAAATCATTACTGGAGTTATCACTGATAAAGGAGGACAGCCTCTTATCGGAGCCAATGTTCTAGTTAAAGGAACGGCAATAGGTACGATAACTGACATTGATGGAGCTTATTCTTTAAATGTTCCAGATAATGCAACAACCTTGGTTATATCCTATGCGGGTTATGAGGATATGGAAGTAGACATTAATGGTCAGTCTACTATAAATGTTAGTCTTTCAGAAGGGGTTACTTTAGATGCTGTAACGGTATTAGGATCAAGAGGAAAAGCAAGAACAGATGTAGATAGACCAGTCCCGATTGATGTTGTATCTGCACGAGAGTTACAGGCAACAGGTCAACCAGATATTGCTCAATCTTTACATTATGCAGCACCTTCATTTAGTGCGGTTAAGTTTGGTATTAACGATTTAGCACCATTAGTTGATCCTGCTTCATTGAGAGGATTGTCTCCAGATCAAACACTCTTACTAGTCAATGGAAAAAGAAGACATAAGGTAGCTTTCTTTTCAAATAACAATGGAGTAGGAAAAGGACAATTAGCGAATGACATTAATTCAATCCCTGCTGCAGCTGTCAAAAGAGTTGAAATTCTTAGAGATGGAGCTGCTGCACAATATGGTTCTGATGCCATTGCAGGTGTTATGAATATGCAACTAAATGATGCAAGAGAAGGAGGAACCATAAGATTATACACGGGAGCAGCTTACACAACACCTAAATGGGATGATATTACCAACAGAGGAACTCCTGGAGAAAATATTTATGGAGAAGATCCAGTGAGAGACGGACAAACAATCAGTGCATCCGCAAACTTCGGTATGGCCTGGGGTGATGATGGTTTTGTAAATACAACATTACATTATAGCCATGCTGAACCAACAGATAGATCAGGAATATATTCTCATAGTTCTGGATGGTACACTGAGGAACAAGTTATAGCTGCTGGTGTAGCGAGCGATGAAGAATTACAAGCAGTAAATGGAATTAATCCTGATGGAGCAATTTTAGGAACTGCAGAAAACACGAATTACGGCATTTTTGTAAATGTAGGTAAACCGATGAATGCCGATTGGGATTTCTATGGAATGGCTGGATTTACGAGAAAGGATATTGTCGGAGGAGTATTTACAAGAACACCTGCAAGAACTTCTAGAGCTGCCCTCGAAATATTTCCAGATGGCTACAATCCAGAGGTACCTTCTACGCTTACAGATTACCAAATTACATCTGGGATAAGAGGAGAGTTAGGTAATGGCTGGGGCTTAGATTTAAGTCTAGGAAATAGCTCCAATGACGTACAACTTTTCGCAAGAAACACCATCAATCCTAGCTTGGGATCAGCTTCACCTACAAGATTTTATACGGGTGGACTGAATGTTACTCAAACTGTATTAAATGCTGATGTCAATAAGACCTTTGGTAAGACTTCTATTTCATTCGGACTAGAATCTAGAGGAGAATCATTCCAACAATCTGAAGGACAAATAGAATCATACATTGCTGGTCCACTAGCAACAGTTCCTGTCTTTGATGAGAATGGAGTGCAAATTGGAGTGGATGGTTTTAAAGATGTAGGATCTTCAGGTAGAGAAGGATTTTCTGCCCAAACTGATGGGGAGTGGAGAAGAAATAATACAGGATTTTATCTTGAAGGTGAAAGTGACATAACAGATGCCTTCTTAGTAAATGCGGCAGTCAGATTTGAAAATTACTCCGATTTTGGTGGAGATTTTTCATGGAAGTTGGCCTCAAGATATAAGGTGACAGAAAAGATTAATGTTCGAGCTTCTGTTAATAGATCTTTCAGAGCTCCTGGACTTGCACAATACCAATACAGTAATTATAGCCAGATATCATTTGATAATGATGGTAATTCTGTTGTCGAACCGATTTTACCTATTAGAGATGCTGCAGTCCAAAATGCTTTCGGATTTGAAAACCTAAGTCCAGAGACTTCATTTGATATTGCAGCGGGTGCAACTGCGAAGCTGTCTGATAATTTTACGATTACATTAGATGCTTACCAAGTAGATATTGAAGATAGAATCATGGCATTAGGTGGAATTAATCCTAGGGACTTTTCTGAATTTGATGGAACCAGTTTTGATGAGATAACAATCTTCACGAATGCGATTAGTACGGTTACTCAAGGAATAGATTTCGTAGCAAATTATAGACACTTTATGGGTGAAGGACAAAATCTAGGAGTAACACTTGCTGCCAACTTCAACAGAACAGAAGTAGATGAGGTAACGCTTCCAGATGGTTTATCATTTTTAGCAGATGATTTAACGACAGCCAACAATGATGTTGTATACCTTACTAACGGAGCACCAAGAAGAAAAATCATTGGGTCATTTGATTACAATGTCGGAGTTTTTGGATTCCTAATAAGAGCAACAAATTTTGGAGAGGTATCTGAACCACGAATTAGAGATGATAACGGAGATCCTCAAATTATGTCCGCTAAGACCTTAATTGATCTTTCCTTAACTGCTAGAGTTACAGAAGATTTTTCAATAACCTTAGGTGCTAATAATTTATTGGATGTATATCCAGATATGTTAGCTGCATCACAAGTGCGACAAGAAGTGATTTACTCTAGAAGAGTCAATCAGTTTGGTACAACAGGAAGGTTTTTAAATCTTGCTTTGAATTACAATTTTTAAAGAAAAACTAAGAGTAGTTTTTTCATAAATGACCTCAAAGGGGCTTGCTATCGTAAGCCCCTTATTTGATTTAAGTAAATTATAGAATTGAAAGAAATCGTAATTATAGGAAGTGGAAATGCAGCCTTATGTGCTGCGATCTCTGCATTGGAAAATGGCGCAGAAGTAATCATTTTGGAGGCAGCTCCAAAGGATGAAGCCGGAGGTAACTCTATGTATACTGCTGGAGCTATGCGCTTTGTTTATAACAATAAAAATGAGCTGTTGCCATTGCTTGATAATCCTAGCGATGAAAGAATAGCAAAGACTGAATTTGGTAGTTATACCAAGGAGCATTTCCAAAAAGATCTCCTCTCTTTTAATAATAATAAACCGCTTAGTCTTCAGCAAAATATTCTGATAGATAATAGCTATGAAACAATGCTTTGGTTAAGTAGCCATGAAGTAAAGTTTGATCCCATTTATTCAAGACAGACTTTTGAGAAGGACGGAAAATTCATTTTTTGGGGTGGTCTTACTTTAGCTTCAGAAGGCGAAGGTGTTGGGTTGGTAAAATCTGAACTCGCAGCAGTATTGAAGCTCGGCGGAAAGATTCTTTATAGCCACAAAGCAACAGAATTACTTTCGGAAGATGGGGTTATAAAAGGTGTAGTCTGTGATACACCTGAGGGAAGAAAAGAGTTGATGGCCGGCCATGTCATCTTAGCCTGTGGAGGGTTTGAAGCTAATAAAGAATTAAGAATAAGGTACATGGGACAAAAGTGGGGTGAGTCTTTGGTTCGAGGGACTAAACACAACCTAGGTGCAGGTATAATGATGGCTTTAGAGCAAGGTGCGGTGATGGAAGGCAATCTTACTGGATGTCATGCCACACCAATGGATAAGAATATGCCAAATCATGGTAATACTGATATTCCTTTCATCGATAGAAAGAATTATAGAAAAATTTGCTATTTTCTTGGTATCATGATTAATTCAAAAGGCAACAGATTTGTAGACGAGGGCATCAACTTTAGAAATTATACCTATGCTCAGTTTGGAGAAGCTATCTTAGAACAACCGGATAGTTTTGCTTGGCAAATATTTGATAGTAAGGTTGAGAATTTACTTTATGCTGAATACCGTTTCTGGGATGCTAGCAGCATAGAAGCTGATACCTTGGAAGAGCTCGTAGACAAAATGGACGGTGTAGATAAAAAGCAAACTTTGGAGACCATTTTAAATTATAATAATGCCGTGGATAGTGAGGTAGAATTTGACCCTACCATTTTAGATGGAAAGTCTACTATAGGGTTGTCATTGAATAAGACAAATTGGGCAAATAAATTAGACCATCCACCTTTCAAGGCTTTTCCAGTAAGATGTGGAATTACTTTTACTTATGGAGGACTAAAAGTGAATAAGGATGCACAAGTGTTAAATGAATCTGATCAGCCAATAGCTGGATTATACGCCTGTGGAGAACTTGTAGGAGGTGTATTTTATAATGGTTATCCTGGTGGTTCAGGCTTGACATCAGGAGCTGTTTTTGGTAAAATAGCGGGACACACCGCTGCAAAGCATAACTCTATTACATGAATCGCAAACTAACTCAAAGCCTAATATTGTCAGTTATTTTTCTTCTGCTTTATTTCGGATTTGATGCCTATTCTAATGGTGCGCAATCAGAAATTAAAAGTGATGAACAAGGTTCAAAAGTTTCCATTGCGAAGGATTACTTTAAAGACAAAAAAATTCAATGGATCATACCCTTCAAGGAAGGGGGTGGAGGAGACACATGGGCGAGATTTAATGCACCATACTTTACAGATAACATTGCTGGTAATCCAGTTATTTTAGTTACTAATATTCCAGGAGGAGGTTCCATTAAAGGAGCAAATTATTTTGCAAATAATGTCAAGCCTGATGGTCTCATGATCTTAGGTACTTCTGGGACTACACAAATGCCTTACTTACTCGATGACCCAAGAGTAAGATATAAATATGATAATTATAAACCTATCATGGCGTATCCTACAGGCGGAGTGGTTTACTGTTCCCCTAATCTTGGCATAAGTGATGCGAGTGAAATAGAAAAACTTTTAAACAAACCTCTAAAATATGCTAGCCAAGGACCTACATCTCTAGACATTGTCCCTATGTTTTCTTTTGATCTTTTAGGCATGGATGTACAGGCAGTATTTGGATTTCGAGGAAGGGGTGCAGGAAGACTTGCTTTTGAAAGGGGAGAGGTATTATTAGATTACCAAACTTCTTCTGCATATCTTAAAAATGTAGTACCGCTGGTTGAGACTGGAGAGGCCATCCCACTTTTTAGTTTTGGTGCATTAGATATTAACGGTAACCTTATTAGAGATCCGAGCTTTCCTGATTTACCACATTTTGGAGAGGTCTATGAACAACTTGGATATAATCTCAACGGGATAAAATGGGACACTTGGTTTGCCTTTATGTCCGCGGGCTTTGGTGGAATGAAGTTATTACTCACACCAAAGGAAACACCAGATGAAATTGTCAATCAATTTCAAGAAGGCATTGAGAAAATGAAAATGGATGAGAAGTACAAAAAAACGAAAGTGAAAGCTTTAGGTTTGTATGAGCAAGTAACTGGTCCGGCAGCTTCTAAAATATTTGATCTGGCCACCAAAGTCGATAAAGAAGAAAAAGAATATATGAAGGATTGGTTGAGAACTAAATTTGATCTTAATTTATAATTATGCTGGATTTAGTATTACAAGCTTTTCAGATACTGTTCTCACCTGAGCACTTTCCTTTTTTAATAATGGGAGTGCTTTTAGGTTTAGTCATAGGAGTTTTTCCAGGGCTTGGCGGTATTGCAGGTTTATCTTTATTGTTGCCCTTTATCTATGGCATGGATGAAGTATCTGCTCTTGCAACATTGGTTGGTCTCGTTGCTGTTATTCCAACTTCAGCAACTTTTACTTCTGTTCTTATGGGGATTCCCGGAAGTAGTTCTAGTCAGGCCACCGTATTGGATGGATTTGCTTTGGCAAAAAAAGGGGAAGCCTCAAGGGCCTTGGCGGCAGCATTTACCTCATCTTTATTTGGCGGTCTTTTTGGTGCAATCATTTTGACCTTTTTTGTCCAGATTGCCCGTCCGATGATTTTACTATTTGGATCTGCCGAACTATTTATGTTAGCCATATTTGGTTTGTCAATGGTAGGTTCATTATCAGGAAAAAGTATTACAAAAGGAGTGATTGCTTGTGGTTTAGGATTGGTAATAGGGTCCATTGGAGCGGCGCCAGCAACGGGTGAGTATAGAATGGTTTTTGGTCTTGATTATTTATACGATGGCATTCCTTTAGTCATTATTGCGCTCTCGATTTTTGCTTTTCCTGAAATATCTGAACTGTTCAGAAAAGACTCTGCAATTGCTGAAGGCGCAAAGCTCAGTAAAGGGGGATGGATGAACGGGATCAAGGACGTTTTTAAAAATAAATGGCTAGCACTTAGGTGTTCTGGTATTGGAACCATTGTAGGGGCAATCCCCGGTATGGGAGGGAGTGTTGTGGATTGGATAGCTTACGGGCATGTCGTTCAAAGTAGTAAGGATAAATCTAATTTTGGAAAGGGAGATATCAGAGGTGTGATCGCACCAGAATCTGCCAATAATGCAAAGGAAGGTGGAGCACTTATGCCTACACTTTTGTTTGGAATACCAGGTTCTGGTTCTATGGCAGTCTTTCTTGGAGGTATGGTACTGATAGGCATAGAAGCTGGACCAAGCATGGTAACTAAAAACATAGATCTAACCTATACTATTATATGGTCACTAGCTGTTGCCAACGTTTTAGGAGCAGGTCTATCTTTATTTTTGGCTGGACCGATATCACAACTAACAAGGATTAAGTTTTCGCTTTTAGCTCCCTTCATGATTATGGTCATCAGCTTTGCCGCATTTCAGGCAACAAAAGATATCATAGATCTTTGGGTCTTTCTAGTATTTGGGATTTTAGGTATTTTCATGAAAAGGTTTGGATGGTCTCGTCCTGCTTTTCTTATCGGCTTTGTACTTTCCACACAAGCCGAAAGTTATTTGAATATGTCAGTCCAGTTTTATTCATGGAAGATGTTTCTCCGTCCAGGGGTAATTATTATTTCTATTCTAACTTTAATTTCTATTTACTATAGCAGGAAAGGAAGTGTTGATGAGAATGAAGAGCTGATAGCGCAGGGTCTTAAAAAAGAATTGAAACTAATGCCACAGATTATATTTGCGGGAACCATAGCCTTCTTTATAATTTTGGCTTTGTGGGATTCTTTCAAGCAGTCTTTTTTAGGAGGGATCTTTCCAATCATAATTTTAGTGGGTATGATCCCTTGTTTTATAGCACTATTTTATGTTTACTTGAAAAACAAACAGGATCGACCTGAAATATTTGACGCAGAACAAGTTGCGGAGCCAGGTACTTTTAAATCACCTTGGTATGAACCTATCCTCTGGGTCGGTGGTTTATATATACTAAGCATGATCATTGGATTTGTGCCGTCGATTATTTTATTTTTTATTTTCTTTTTTACTTTTAAAGCAGAAGCCTCATGGCTAAAAACGGCTATCCTAACAGCAGCAGGTGTCATTTTGCTTTTAACTTTTAGTCATTTCTTGAACTTAGAATTACCACAAGGGTTGCGATGAAAAAGATAGCTTGTATTTATATGCGTGGAGGAACATCAAAAGGACCTTTCTTCGATCTTAGGGACTTACCTAAGGACCCTAATGAAAGAGATAAGGTTTTACTTCGTCTGATGGGCTCACCGCATAAAAATCAGGTCGATGGTTTAGGTGGTGCTAAAACTGTTACAAGTAAAGTTGTAATGGTGCAGCCTTCGCAGAGAGAAAACATAGATGTTGATTATCTTTTTGCACAGGTATTTATCAGTGATGCAATTGTAGATACAAAGCCTACCTGTGGCAATATGATGTCAGGAGTAGCGCCTTTTGCTATTGAGAAAGAATGGGTGGATTACAAAGAGGGCGATAACAAAGTAAGGGTCTATAACATAAATACAGATTCTACGGCTGAGATGATTGTAAATGTGCAAGATGGCAAAGTGAATTATACCGAAGGTGATTTAAAAATAGATGGTGTACCAGGCACGGGTTCGCCAATATTGATGAATTTATCGAATATTGCGGGAGGAGCGACCGGAACTCTATTTCCTACTGGAAAGCTAAAAGATCATGTTCAAGGTATAGAGCTCACAATGTTTGATGCAGGAAATCTTATGATTCATATGAGGGCCAAAGACTTTGGGCTTACAGGTGATGAAAAGGGAGATTATTTTATGGATAGACCTCAACTGATGGAAAAGCTCGAAAGTATTCGAAGAGAAATTGCCAGGAACGCAGCAATGGGAGATGTCTCTAAAAGTGTAATTCCAAAAATTGGCCTGCTCTGTCCGCCTTCAAAAGGTGGGAGCATCAGATCAATGTACTTTACTCCGAGCACCTATCATCCTACACACGCTGTTAGCGGTGCTGTATGTGTTACAGCAGCTTCAAAATGTCAAGGGACCATTGCATCTGAAATGGTTAATCATCCTTCTGATGGTGCAGACTATATTTTGGAACATCAGTCAGGTTCGATGCCAATAAAATTAATAACCAAAGATGAGGGATTGGACTTCCAAATCTTGTTGGCCGGGACTTATAGAACTGCAAGAAAACTCATGGAAGGTTTTGTATATTATTAATAGCTAATTAAAGCATTTAGATTCCTTCGTTCAATTTTTTTAATTAAATAAACCATCCTCTTTCATAAAAAATATAAAAATATCAAGAGGCATCAAATACATGCTCATTGCAGCATTAGGGTTTTCGTTAATGCAAGGACTGATTAAATTTGTCAGCCATGTGAATGTCATACAAATCGTTTTTTTTCGATCAATTATTACCGCGGGAATATGTACGATAAATCTTAGGAGGCAAGAGATATCTTTAATCGGAAATAATCAGAAACTTCTTTTTTTGAGATCCCTTTTAGGTCTGTTTTCTATGACTTTGTTCTTTTTTACGATTCAGACCATTCCATATGGTGCCTCGGTTACCTTAAAATACTTGTCCCCATTTTTCACCTTTCTTTTAGCTGTTTGGCTACTAAAAGAAAAAGTAAAGCCAATACAATGGCTGTTTTTATTACTTGCCTTGGTGGGCGTATTTTTACTCAAAGGCTTTGATAGTAGAATAGATAACTTAAGTATGTTGCTCGCAATCTTGGGTGCTTTTTTTGGTGGGTGTGTATATGTGACCATCCGGAAAATTGGTAAAACGGAACATCCCTTAGTTATTGTAAACTATTTTATGACAAGTTCAGCACTCATTAGTGGATTCGCATTACTCTTCATTTGGGAGACGCCAACCCTTATGGATTTTTGTATTTTAATATGCCTGGGAGGATTCGGATATTTTGGACAAAAATATATGACTTTGTCATTTCAACACGAAGAGGCCAATGTTGTGGCTCCATTTAAATATTCTGAACTCATCTATGCTTTTGCTATTGGTTTTTTCTTTTTTGAAGAAGGGTATTCCCTGTTCGCAATTATTGGTGTTGTCATTTTATTGTTCAGTTGTGTCGCGAATGCAGTAGTAAGTCCTAAAAAAAATATAAAACCAATAAAGATTTGAAAATTATCTATTGTCTAATTAAAATTCATAATTATGCGTATAGCTATTCCAGACGATTATCAATCTTGCATTAAAAAACTAAAAGCATATCAGCTACTCGATGGTCATCAAGTAACAATAATAAATTCATTTGAGCCTGACCCTGCCAAGCTGGCGAAGAAAATGGGAGACCCTGAGGCATTGGTGCTTACACGCACTAGAACAAAAGTTGATAATGAATTACTGCAGTATCTACCCAATCTTAAAGTTATTTCACAAACAGGAAAAAACCCAGGCCATATCAATGTAGATGATTGTAGAAGGAGAGGAGTTGTTATTCTAGAGGGAAGAGGAAATCCCATTTCTACTTCAGAATTAACTTGGGCTTTGATTATGAATGGATTACGCCTTTTGCCTCAAGCAATTTCTGGAATGCAAGCAGGGCATTGGCAAGTAAATATTGGTAAACGTGTTCATGGAAAAAAAATCGGCATTTGGGGCTATGGAAAAATTGGGAAAATGGTAGCTGGTTATGCTAAAGCATTTGGAGCAGAAGTAATTGTGTGGGGGAGTAAAGAATCGAGAAATAAAGCTCAAGCTGATGGTTTTATAGCAGCAGAATCGAAAGCCGCCTTTTTTTCTACATGTGATGTTGTCACCCTACATCTAAGGCTTAAAGAGCAAACAAAAGAACTGATTACTTATGAAGACCTAAGCGCAATGAAGCCTGAGGCCCTTTTTGTTAATACAGCACGAGCTGGACTCATACAGCCAGGCGCTCTCTTAAGAGCTTTACAAGCTAAGCGACCTGGCTATGCCGCAATTGATGTTTTTGATGAAGAACCCATTTATGACAAAGATCATCCCTTTTTAACCATGGATAATGTCATATGTACACCTCATCTTGGATATGTAGAGCAGGACAATTACGAACTTTACTTTGGAATTGCATTTGAGAATCTAATCAAATACTGGAATGAATGATCATCAGTTTATTTTCATAATACACTCAGATTAATTTTTGCAATACCTTACGTAGAATCAAATTTGACCAAGAAATAAATATTTTCAGTGATAGATACTTTTGAATAAGAGTGGAAAATATTTATGCTTTATTTAGAGATTATAAGTTTTTCTGAAAGAACGATTCCATGATCTTTTGAGACAAGTTCAATAATGTATGCGCCTTCCGGCAAATGACTGGTATCAATATATTCGTTGTATGAAGCAACAGATATCAGATTTCCAACAAAATCAATAATTCTAATTTCATTTAATCCTTGAATTTCTGTTTTGAAATTCAAAATGTTTGAAGCAGGGTTGGGGTAGAATTCAACATGCGGGATCTTTGTCTCTAAACTTGAATTGGATAAATCAATGGTCAGTTCTACGGGGTTACGATAGAGAAGGAGATCAGGAAAGTCATCGTGCGTAGCTTCACAAGAATAAGACCCTTCGTTATCCAAGTCAACGGATAATAGAGTTAGATTTCTACTTGTCTCTTCGTTTAAAATTTGATCATTCAAATACCATTGATATTTGGTGAAAGAATCACCAACATCTTCCATGGTTATGGTAAAATCTTCTCCTTCATTGATTGTCATTTCCAGCGTTTCATTTACCGGCTGTTGATTATTGTAAGTGAAAGTTTGTGTTGGTATAGGAAACTTCTGTAGGTCGTCAAAGTATAGCTTATTTCCATCTACTTTTAATACTCTGATTGTTAAATCTTCAGCAATATTACTCACGCCACTAAAATTATTTTTCGCTGCATCAAGCGTAGTGATATTATTACCAATAAAAGTTCCATTAATTTCTCCGTTCAATAAATTATTGGATAAGTTCACTGAATATAGACTCGAGGGTTTTTGAATCCAATCATCCATGGTGTCCATGAGTTGGTTGTAACTGACATTAAATATTTGCAATCCTTCTTTAAATATTTCCGTTGGTATTTCACCTGTGAGTTGATTCCTCTCCAAGAATATTTGACTTAAAGTTCCATTTTGATTGAGGCATTCAGGGATCACTCCGGTCAATTGGTTATCTGCAAGATTTAGGACTACTAAGTTACTTTGACATAATTCTTCAGCTATTTCACCAGTAATTTTATTGCCACTGAGGTTAAGCCTATCCAACGTCGGAATACTGGCTAAGGCAGATAATAAATTTGAATCTCCCTCAAGGTCCATTCTTGATAAACTTAATCGTGTTAATGATTTTTGGGTCAAGCAAATTGGTATGTTACTAAAGCCTTGGCAATTAAGTAATGTAAGTTGTGTGAGATTCGGAAATTCACAAAGCGTTTCTGGTTGAAAATTTAAAGCCCAATTGGAAAAGTATAATCTTTCTAATTGTGTCAAATTTCTAATCCCATCATCCACCTTTCCTACCGTGCCAAATAAGTATAAATCCTTAAGAGCTGTGAGATTAAATATTTCATTTGGTACACTATCATTCAATCCACTTTGATCAAATCTTACACCCGTCACTCGATTTTCCTCGACCGTAATTCCTTGCCAAGTGTCAATAGGGCCAGTAAGCCAGTTCTCATTTTTAGTCCAATCACTTCCTCCAGTCGCGGTGTAAATTGCCACTAATATTAAAGAGTCTGCGTTTAGTGTTTGTGCTTTAAGTTGGGTTGATGTTAAAGCAAGGAGCATGGATGCAGCTAGAATAGTTCTGATTTTCATAATGATTTTTTTTGGAATTTGCGCTGCAAGGTTAAGAGCTTTGATCGTTTTATTAGCTGTACTAAAGTGTAGTTTTAATTTAACCATCATGAGCAAGCATTCGTTGATGTTGATATTATAACTAATTATTTCCTGCTGATTCTTCCAACTCATTACCTGTAACCGTTATTCTTATCTCATAATCCTATACTTTAGTATAGGTTCCATATTGCTTTTATCTTTTAATTTTAATCAATTTCCTTATCTTAGGTACACGAGCTAAAATCATGTATAACACTTCAACCAAATCCTATCTTTTGGAGGCACCTTCCTTATGGAAAACCCTTATTGTTATAGTAGCAATTCAACTTTTTGGCTCTCATCTTTTTTCACAGCATGGTCATTACCTTAAGAACATAGATAGTTTAAAAGAAGTAGTCAAACTTGCGCAAGATGCTGGTGATTTCGAAGAACAATACCACCAGGAAAAAAACCTAGCCATTCAATATGAATTCAGAGGTGATTTCATAAACTCTCGAAAAATTTATGAAAGATTGGCTAAACTTGCTAAAGAAAACCAACAAGATAGCTTACACTATTTGGCGCTAGATAATTTAGCTTCAAGCTACTTCTATATTAAGGATGAGGCCAGGGTAGATAGTGTTTGTGAAATCATTAAAGGTGGAAAGAATGTACCTTCCTATGTGATGGGTACAGCCTTTTATTTTCCTGCATATTTTAAGGAACAAGAGGGAGCTTATGAAGAAGCAACCAAGAAGCACCTCGTAGCTTTGGAATATTATCATGCTGCAAAAGATAGTGTGAAAATTCCCTTGATTTTAAGACACTTAGGATCTATTTCTCAAAGACAAGGATTGCCAGCTAAATCTTTGCAATATTTTCAAGAAGCCATTCCTTATTATCGGAAAGGAACACCAAGGTACATCTTGGTGATCAACATGTTGAATAATATAAATTCCATTTATTTTGAATATCAGAACTATCCTCAAGCTTTAGCTTATAGTTCGAGAATCATCGAGTTGATTGATTTAGTTGTGAGTGATAAGTTCAGGAACTACTATTACTTTTTGCATGCTAGAAATTTAGATGCGATGGATTTTGACGCTGAGGCAGAAGAGTTATATGAAAAATCATATCAATTTTATACCACGCAAAGTGAGATGAGCCAGCAAAAGGCATTGGTTATGATTGGAATGTTAGCCAAAAGTTTAAAAGAAGATGATTTGGCTTCAGCAAAAATTCATATGGATTCCTTGGATCTTAATTTCTCTAAAGTCCCTGAAGCTGGAATAGCAGAACCAAACTTCAGTGCGAAAATAAATTATGCTAAAAATAGATGTGATTACTATTTTAAAACTGCTCAATTTTCAAAGCTTAAGGAAGAAATTTCAGGTATCGAAGAGATTTTAGAAACAAATGAAGATCTAGGATTAAAGCGTACTTACAGAAATTATTCTGGAAAATATTATAAGGCTCAAGGGGAATATGAAAAGGCCTTGGTTGAATTTGAAAAAGAAAAATTGTTGGATGATTCTTTGTATCAAATACAGCAGTTAGTTTTAGTTCAAGATGCGGAAACTAGATTCCAGAAAGCTGAATTTGAAAAAGAGATCGCACTCTTAAGTTCTGAAAACGAAATTACAAGGCTTAAACTTCTTTCTTCCAAAAGAAGGAATTGGATTTTTGGAATTGGTTTAATGGCTTTTGTTTTGATAAGCACGGTGTTATTCTGGTTGTATAAAAAGATTAATCTTAAGAATGAGATCATTCAACAAGCAGATGACGAAAAGAGAATTTTACTCCAAGAAATTCATCACCGTGTAAAAAACAACCTTCAAGTGGTATCTTCTTTGTTGGCCCTACAAGGGCGATATGTTTCTGATGATAGTGCGATCGATGCTTTAAAGCAGGGACAAGATCGTGTTCAGTCTATGGCGCTGATTCATCAGGACCTTTATCAGACAGATAATTTCAAGGGGGTAAGTACTCAAGACTATTTTGAGCAGGTTGTGGATCACTTATTTGATTCCTATAATATTTCAGAAGAGGAGATTGGATTGGAATTAGATGTGATGCCTATGATGTTAGATGTTGACACAATGGTGCCTCTAGGATTAATTACGAATGAGTTAGTGAGCAATTCCCTGAAGCACGCTTTCGCAAATGGGCGAAAAGGAAAAATTAAAGTTATATTAAAAGAAGTAGATGAAACACTCTTGCTCGAAGTTGGTGACAATGGTGTGGGTGTCAAAAGCATGGATGAAATCGAAGGGAATTCCTTTGGTTATGAATTGATTAAGGCTTTTGCGAAAAAGCTAAAGGCAGAAATCAAAATAAATTATGAAGATGGTTTTGTCATGCAATTAAGAATTCAGAATTATAAATTAGCCGCATAAATTTTTATACGTTGAAAGTCTTAATTGTAGAAGATGAGGTGATGATTGCAAGACACATAGAAAATGTCTTGGTCAACAATCAATATACGGTCGTAGGTATTGCGCATGATAGTGAATCTGCTCAGGAATACTTTTACTCTAGGAACCCTGAGCTTATAATTATGGATATTAATATTGATGGCCATAAAGACGGAATTGAACTTGCGGCTATTGTCAAAGAAAAATATGACATCCCGCTCGTTTTTCTTACCGCCCATTCTGATGTTGATACCTTAAACCGAGCAAAAGAAGTAAATCCCTGCGCATATATCGTAAAACCTTTTAAGGAAAATGACCTAATTTCTAGCATCGTTATTGGTATGTATAATTACGAGTTTCGAAAGCACTCAAAGAAGTTAGATTTAGAAAAGGTAAATGGAATTGCAAATATTCCATTAAGCAAAAAAGAATTTGAAGTTCTTATAGATATAAAAGAAGGTTTAACCAACGCACAAATTGCAAAAAAACAATTCTTGTCTCTGAGTACCATAAAGTTCCATTCGAAAAACATCTATGAAAAACTAGATGTAAAAAATCGAACCTCAGCCATAAAAAAGGTCACCAACTAAATATTCAGAATTTCAATTCTCTAGAAGTTCATCCTCATTCAAACCTTTTCCTATACTAAAGTATAGGCTTAAGCTTTATCCTGATTTTTAACTTTGATATTGAAATATGAATATTGGGATTGTTGTTGATTTTATTTGATAACACAAACATCAATCAATGGTCCTGATTGTTTCCTGAAAAATCTCAAACCTCTAGCCATTAACAATAGAACAACTTAAACAGCTACGGTTAGTAAAGGAACATTCATTTTGCCAAATGCATCGTAATATGCATTGACTGCCCATTAAAATTATGTAGGTGAATTAGAAATTCTCATTTTCTAATTCACCCACTTTAATGCATGAATACATTCAAGTGTTATTTGCTACCCCAAAATCTGCAGCTGATTGGTCCAAAGCTTGGGACATCAATCGTGCTTACGATGAAAATGCTATCTCCAGGTAATAATTCAAAACTTATTGTTTTTGGTAAGTTGGCCAAAGAGTCAAAAAGTAAAACTTCAGCCTGGCATTCTTCGAATGAAATAACACTTCCATTGTAGATAAATTCGTCCATATCATTTCCCATCATAAGGGTGCGTTCGATGATTGAGAAATCGGGAATCTCTTCATCACATTCCTCATGACCTGAATATATACCAACCCAATTTTCTTGTTCGCAGGAAAAGACCATTTTCGTTGGTTCATCTTTTTCACACGACATGACAAAAAATGGTACGAGAAAAAGTAAAGTGATTTTTATGAATTTCATGGTCTTCGTTGTTTCTTATTGAGAACGCAAGCTGTTGGAATTTGTCTTCAGAATAGGGTATAAGATAGTATATTATATGTTTAATGCGACTAGCGAGATGATTCATAAATGTCTTTTATCATGATTTATACAGATTTGGATTCATTCCATCAATACTAGAATTACTCTTATCTTGAGTAAATAAAAACAATCTGAAATGACAAAGCGGACAATAAACTGGAAAAAATATGTCTATGAATTTTTAGCTATTTTTTTGAGTGTATCCCTCGCATTTGGTTTTTCTAAATGGAATGAACAACGAAACAAAAGAGAAACCGCAGATAAATTGATCCTTGAGATCAAGAATGGGTTGAAATTAGATGCCAATGATTTACACGATAATATGATCGGGCATACCAATGCTTTGAAGCAAGTTAACTTCATGCGTGATTTTATTCTAGGTAAAAAAGTAGGACAAGATACCATCGGGAAATATTACAATACTTTGTTTTATGATTACATATCCATCCAGAATAGATCAGCCTACGAATCTTTGAAGTCAAAGGGATTAGAAATTATCCGGGACGACTCCTTGAGATTAGAAATTATTTCCTTGTATGACTACTACTTTGAGATAATTGAAAAATTAGAAGAGGACTATAGTGCCGGCCAGTATTTTATGAATTATTACAAGCCCATGGGTGAGATTCTCTATGATTATATGGTCTTTGATGATAAAGGAAGTATTTCTGAAATCCGGTCTATTAACAAACTACCCGCAAAAGATAAAAGTGCTTTATTGCTATATCTAGATAATATGGCAATCAATAGAACCCTTTCCGCCAAAAGCTATGAGGCAGTTCATGAAAAGGTTGAAGATTTAATTTCTCGTTTAGAAGATTTGGAATAATAATTGATAATTGGTTATCAGAGACTTGTATATGGTAAAATTTTACCATATGTATGAATTTTCAAAATAAGCGTTCATGAATAAAACAAAATAGATTCCTGTTCGTACTATTATCAACACCCGCCAGATTTCAATTCTAACAATTTGAAGGAAGGTAAAGAGCTAAAGAGAAATGTTAGAAACTCCACTAGAATTTATAGAAGAGAAAGCCAAAAAAAGTAAAGAACAGTTGGTACATTATTATTCAAAGCGAGAAGAGCAAATCAATATTATTTCACATGGTATTGGTTTTATTGCCAGCATTGTTGGTGCCATCCTCCTTTTGATAAAGTCCTTTCACATTGATGATCCCAAACATTTAATCAGTTACCTTATTTATAGTTTCGGGTTGATCACCTTATTTGGTGCCTCCACTTTATATCATAGTACACAGAATCTTCGTTGGAGAAGGCGATTCAATATTTTTGATCATGCGGCCATATTTTTAATGATTGCAGGAAGCTATACGCCCTTCACCTTGATCTCTCTGAATGGAGCCTTGGGTTGGTCGATTTTTGGCATAGTTTGGTCTGTGGCTTTCATAGGAGTAATTTTAAAATTATTTTTCACAGGCAGATACAAAAAAATATCTACTCTGATGTACATATTGATGGGGTGGATGATTCTCTTCGTCATCAGTCCTTTGACTGCCGCACTTCCTACGCCAGCCTTGGTCTTGCTCTTTACAGGAGGAATTCTGTATTCAATCGGCGCTGTATTTTTTAGCATTGAGAAAATTAAGTTCAACCATGCCATTTTTCACTTTTTTGTGCTTGGCGGAAGTTTAACCCATTTCTTATCCATCTACCTTTACCTTTAATTTGATATAAGTAGTTACTTTACGCTTAGCGCAAATGTAGTTGACCTGAAATTAATCTAGGTTAGCTAAAAATAATGCTAGCATGAAATCTAATTTTACTTACCAAGTCGTCAAATTTATTTTAAACGTCAACGGGATTAAAAAACTCTTTAGTAAAGATCCCATTGACTACCTAAAGCTAAGGAAAGGTGATCTGCATGAAGTGAAGAGTCGTTTCTTTATTAAGCAAGGGCTCAATTCCTTTGATGTTTCACAAACAAAGATTACGGAGTTCAAACAAAACTCCAATTCTGACAAGCTCTTAATTTACGTCCATGGTGGGGCATATATTTCTGGTCCTACTCGGCTTCATTGGAATGCAATAAAAGAAATGCTCAAGTTTACCGACCATTCTTTGTGGCTGTGTGATTACCCCAAAGCCCCAGAGCACAACATCGAATTCATTTCAGATCAGATAGATCAAGTCTATCAAGCTGCGATTCAGAAATACCCGTCAAAACGTGTGGTTTTAATTGGAGACTCCGTTGGTGGTAGTTTGATAATTACCTTGGTTCAGCGTTTATTAAAAAACAAACAACCTTTACCTGAGCAGCTCATTCTCATTTCTCCAGTCATGGATGCCAGCATGACCAATCCTGACATTGATGCAGTCGATGCAATCGATCCAATGCTTTCTAAAGTCGGACTGCTTAGTGCAAAAAAAATGTGTGCAATCAATGGTGATTTAAATCATCCCCTGATATCCCCAATCAATGGTTCCTTTAAAGATTTTCCGCTGACCCATTTATTTTTAGCAACAGATGACATAACCTACCCAGACCAAAAATTATTTATCAAGAAACTGAAAGATGATAAGGTAGAATCAAAAATATTTGAAGCTGAAAATATGCCGCACATCTGGCCTTTACTTCCCATAATGAAAGAATCAAAGAACGCCTTGAATGAAATATTGAAGATCTTGGGTGAAGCTAAAAGATGAATAAAATTATCACCACTGTCCTAATTCTTAATTTGATATTTGCTTGTAATTCCAATAGAAATACAAAAATTAACCCTAAGACTCTTTCATCGGAAAATATTGTTGCTAGCTCTTCAGACACCTTATCATTTACGATCTCCGCAGGAAACAACATTTACTTTAAGTCAGTTCTGGATAATACAGATATCTTAAATCTATACTTTGATACAGGGGGAACAATCTTATTCTAGATTTTAAAAATGACTTTGTTTACCTAAAACCTAATGCGTTGATGGGCACTCCCCGCAAAGATGAGTCTTGAAGAATTTCTCGCAGTATTTCCTCGAACTAAATATTCAATTTCATACAGTTAAGAACTGAATAATAGCTTAAATTAACGCTAACAAACCAAAGCAGTATGAAATACTTCATTTCTTCGATTTTTAGTCTATTATTGTTAGCTCCATTTGCCTTGAGCGCACAAAATACCGCCATTCAACTCGATGGTAATTCTGAATTTCTATCGATAGCTCATAAGGAAAGTCAAAACATCACCGATGAATTTACTTTCGAGGCATGGATATTCGCTAATAGCTGGACGAATGAAATCTGGCGCGGGACGATTATCGGAAAAGATAATCAAGGGCCGGATCGAGGTTATGCATTCAGATGCGGTGCCGATGGATCTCTTTCACTGGTAATTGCCGTTGATAATGCATGGCATGAAACTTTTACAAGTAGTCTAATGAATACTCAGCAATGGCATCATGTTGCAGCAACAGTAAAGGATAAGACGGTGCAATTATACATAGATGGTCAGCCTGTTGCTTCTTCAACCTTTGATGGAGATCCGTCACCAAATACTAGTGACCTAAAAATTTCGGCTTCAGGCTTTGATGGCCGATTCTTTGATGGGATTATTGATGAAGTAAGATTATGGGAAGTAGCTAGAACTCAGACCCAGATTGCAGACAATGCTGCCGTAGATTTGACAGGGGCGGAGGATGGACTCACACTTTACCTGCCTATGAATGAAGGAGCTGGAACAATTGCAACCAATCTTGTGGATGAAAATTGCTCTGCTACTGGAATCGGGATAGATGATGGGAATTGGGTAGAAGGTTATAAACTGCCAGACTTTGATTTGGCTTTGAAATCTATCGACGGTTTTGATCGGGTAAATATGAAGACTCGACCAGTAAAAATTTCTGCAGGTGTACAAAATGTGGGTACAATGGAAGTCAGTGATTTTGATTTAACGGTGAGCGTTGATGGAGAGGTTTTATTTACTGAGAGTATTTCTCAGACCATTGCACCTGGAGAACTAGTCACCATTAATTTAGATACTCCGATCGATCTTACCTTAAATGAAGCCCCAGAAATTGAAGTTGAGCTTTCTTTTGCAGATGATGGGAATGCATTCAATAATATCAGTAATATTTCGCTAGATAATAGACCTGGGAATCGCATTGTTTTGTTCAACTCAGAGCAGCATAACTTCGGATCTTCAGGACAAAATCAATTTACGTCCGTTGTCTTACCCGGCGACCTTTCTAAATATTCACAGTTAATGATGCATATCTCTGTAGAGTGTCCATCGTCTGGTTGCGACCCGTGGGATCAACCGGCAAAAGTAATCGCTACGACAGAAGAAGGGACTTTTGAAATCGCAAGATACATTACACCATATGGTATTGCTTGTGGGCCATGGACGATTGACATCACAGATTTTAAATCACTTTTAACTGGGTCCATAGATTTTCAATCATTCATTCAAGTATGGGGACCTTCCGGCTGGCTTACTACCATCGAATTAGAACTCATTGAAGGGAACGATCCTTTTCCATATTATAAGACAACCCCACTGTGGCAAACCGATTATCAAGTATATGGAGATCCAGGAATAGATCACGATTTATCACCGTACAATATTGATGTAGCGAGCAATACAGAAGCTTCACATGTAAGAATGCAGATTACTGGACATGGCCAAGGAAACACTTTTAATGCGGCAGAATTTTACGATGTAACGCATTCGCTTGAGGCCGGTGCGGAAACTTATCCACATAGACTTTGGAAAGATGACTGTGCCAGCAATGGTTGTGATGATCAGGCTGGAAATTGGCTATTCCCTAGAGCGGGATGGTGTCCAGGACAAGAAGTTCAACCTGCTGTATTTATAACCACGAATGCACTGACTCCTGGCTCAACTGGAGTTATTGACTACGCCTTAGCAGACTACACCAATCTATTAAATACCGGATACAATAGTAGTGGCCATACAGAGCCGCATTATAGAATTCATGGATATCTTGTGGAACAAAGTTCCGAACGCTTTATGGATTATAGCAACATTGAGGCGACCTCCATACTTTTGTCACCGAGCACCGATTTCGATTTATCCATGGTTACTTTAGAGGTTACCAACAATGGTTCCGTCACAGCCCAAGGCGTCGTTGGAAAAATTTATCTCAATGGCGAATTATTAGCTACTCAAGATTTAGCCGGTGACTTGCAGCCTGGTGCATCAGCCTTTATGGAGTTCAACGTAAATACTGAAATCATGGATGGCCTTAATCCCATCGTTGGTGAAGTTGATTTTGCATTGGATGAAACACCTGGTGATAATCTTATCGTTGAGTACTTAATTACTGTAGCAGTACCAGAACTTGATCTAAGTTCTAACTTTTCGATCAAGCCTAATCCTTCTTCTGGGAACTTCCAAGTAGAATTAGACGAGTCATTGATAGGCTCTACCTTGAAGGTTTTAAATGCACAAGGTCAGATTCTTGAAACGATCAATCTTCAATCACTCCAGCAAAACTTAGTGTTAGACCAAGCTGGAATGTATTTTATAAGAATTGATAACAAGGAAGGTGCTGCCGGTGTGCAGCGGATAGTGATTGTAAAATAATAATTAACGGGAGCATACTATGCGTTTAATTTGTACGGTCTTCTTTTTGACCCTTTCCTTGGCCATCTTTTCTCAAGGGAAGACAACGGGCATGGTTCAAGATGGAAATTCAGGAGAAGGATTGATTGGAGTTTCCATTATTAATGAAAGGAACCAACAAGGCACAACCACAGATATAGACGGGTTTTATGAAATTGAAGTAGAAGACGGAGATCGGTTGCAATTTAATTACCTAGGGTATAGAAGCATCCTTAAGACTGTTAAAGCTGGACAGGAAGTTGTTGTTACCATGTTTTCTGATGGGGTGCAGTTGGATAAGGTAGTGATTACAGGACCCGGTGTTAAGCGTCAAAAAAGAGGACTTGGTTATTCTACCGATAGTTTTAAAGGAGAAAGCATCGCCATCTCCAATGCGCCCAATATCATCAATTCATTATCAGGTAGAGCAGCTGGTGTTAATATCAACAATGCCAATGGCGTTGATGGGGGAACTTCCAGAATTACCATCCGTGGTAACAATAACATTACTGGAAATAATCAACCCTTAATTATCCTTGATGGTGTACCCATAGAAAATCCTCCAGGACTTACTCAGGTTGGTCGCGGGACGGATTGGGGGTCTGCGATAAATAATATAAATCCTGAAGACATTGCTTCCGTAGATATATTGAAAGGTCCAACGGCTTCCGCAAAATATGGAATGCGTGGAGCCAATGGTGTCATTGTTATTACGACACACAAAGGCCAGGTCCGTAAAGGACTAGGCTTGGAGTACACCGTTTCATATAAGCACATTCAACCGTTCCGTTTTCGAGAAGTGCAGAATGAGTATGGTGCCGGTGGTCCTATAAGTTTGCTAGAGCCGACCTTCGCACAGAACGCTGCTGGCGAAAATGTTTACCCGACCAATGTCCACACAAGTAATGGTCCTTTTGGTCGACCTACCACAGAGCAGTTTGGATTTTATTCTACTGGCGTAAGTTGGGGACCTCGTATGGAAGGTCAACAGGTTAGATGGTGGGATGGTGAGCTGAGAGAATATTCACCGCAGCCTGATAATCTAAAACAGTTCTTTAATGCTGGACAGACAACAACGCATAATATTAATTTTAGTAGAGGAGGGGATTTTGGAACGGTCCGTACTTCCGTCAGTTATCAAGATCATGATGCCGTAGTTCCTAATTCATTTTTCAAACAATACACTGTCAACTTAGGTGGTGAGCTAAACATTAGCTCTAAACTTAAATCAACCATCTCTGCTAGCTACATAAACTTTCAAAGACAAAATAGTCCCTCTCTTGGGGATGATAATAATGCCTCCTTTGGTAAAGGGATATTGTACAGCTGGCCTAGATCATACAAAGGCTTGGAAGAGGAATTGAATATAAATCCTGACGGTACACGAAATACCTATGACGGTAATTATCCGTTCACTTTTACTCCAGCTAATCTCTGGTGGAATACCTACAATCAAAATACCTTCTTGAGCCGAAATAAAATGATCGCTTCCATTGGTCTAGCTTATGATCCTACAGAATGGTTAACCGCCAGCGCCAAAATTGGAACGGATTTAAATTTCAATGAATTTGAAACTCGATTTAATCCACACGATAATTCCGGAGTGAATGGTGGGGTTTATGGAAATGAAATTGATCGGAACACCGTAACTAATAGTGAGTTTTTAATCACAGCTTATAAGGATGGCATCTTCTCACCTGACTTGAATGCATCTTTATCTTTTGGTGGGAATCGATGGGACCGAGACCAATATGGTATTAAAGCCAGTAATGCAGAATGGCAGAATCCGTGGTTATTTGCTTTTAATAATTTTGTGGGTTCAAGTACCGAACAATTACCCTTGCCCGAAGAAATCAGGTATCGAAAGAGAATCAACTCCCTGTATTCATTTTTAAACCTAGATTACAAGAAGACGCTCTTTTTGGAAATCGCCGGTAGAAATGATTGGTCTTCATCCTTGCCTTTGGATAATAATTCTTATTTCTATCCTTCAGTATCAATGAGTTATATTTTATCAGAATCACTCACACTACCTTCTTGGCTAAGTTTTCTAAAAGTACGTGCCGCATTTGCGAAAGCGGCATCGGATACCGATCCTTTTTTACTCGACTTCGTTTATGATACAGGAACCTTCAATGGACAGCAAACAGCGAGTCTTCCATTGGTAAAACCGCCGAGTAATCTTCGACCGCAAGAAGCCAATTCTTATGAGTTCGGATTAAACCTTGGAGCCTTTGATGATAAATTAAGTTTGGATTTTACGTACTACTATATTGAGTCTTTTAATCAAATATTGGAATCACCTACGCCTGTATCGTCAGGAACTTCAGAGATTAGAATAAACAATGGGACGCTTGAGAATTTTGGCTACGAACTATCCTTGAATGCTTATCTCTATTATTGGGCGGATGGATTTGTGAATACTGGTTTAAATTTGTCTCATAATAAAAACTTTGTTCGAAGCTTAGGCGATGGTGCTGAATTTTTAGAAATAGGAGAGATCTGGGGTGACTTTGGTCCTAAGATAATGGTAAGAGAAGGAGAGCAATATGGAACCATTTATGGCTATGATTATGTCTATCATGAAAACGGGCAGCCTATATTAAATGATGAAGGAACGCATTATGAGATAACCGATGGAATTGTACCGATCGGAAATGCCTCGCCTTTTTTGACTGGCGGATGGACCTTGGAAGCGAAGTATAAAAACTTTCTATTGACAAGTCTGGTTGATACTAAAATCGGTGGAGATATTTATGCTGGCTCGTATGTCATTGGATTACAGACGGGACAGAGTCCATTGACCTTGGATGAACGGAACGGTAATGGGTTACCTTATGTTGATCCCAATGGCGAAGAAAGAAACATTGGTGTGATTTTGCCCGGTGTTTATTCAGATGGAACACAGAACAACCAAGTCGTGCATTATTATTATAAGTATCTGCCTAATGCCGGTGGATGGGGGAGAGTATTAACAACACCTGGAGTGATTGATAACTCTTGGGTGAAAATGCGAGAGCTTGCTTTGAGTTACGATTTTAAAGTTGATCAATGGAAGCGCTTTAATGCTTTTCAAGATTTAAAACTTTCATTCATCGGAAGAGATCTATTTTATTTTTATTCTTCTATTCCTGATCAGATCAATCCAGAAGGGAATAGTGGTTCGGGTAATGCACAAGGATTAGAATGGGCATCCTTTCCGAGTATGCGCTCTATCAGTGTACGTTTAAATGCTAAATTCTAGAAGATGAAGAAGCCTTGGATTATTCTTGGAATTTTGGTTTTGAGTTTGTTCTCCTGCGACAAGGATTTTGAAACTTTCAATCAGAATCCATTAGCACCTACGCAAGTTGCAGATGGAGCCATTTTTAATGGGATCATTAATTCCCTACGATTGGGTTGGAATCGACAATTGTTTTTACATAATGAGGTGCTGTATGATGTAACGGAACAGGCAGCTGTGACAGCTAAGACTTTCGGGAATGTTTCAGGAGGTGCAGAAGATGTTTGGTCCAATTATTACGAGGCTCTCAAAAACGCCAATGCACTTTATGGGAATTTTGATTCGGAAATTTATGATCAGCAGAAAGCTCAGTTGGATATTGTGATGGCTTATAAGACTTTTCAAGTCACCGATCTTTTTGGGGATATTCCCTACAGTGAGGCTGGTCTCGCTTACGCAAATGAGCCTATTCTTCGAGCGTCATATGATACACAAGAATCGATTTATAAAAAATTATTAACTGATCTACAGCTTGCTTCAGAAGTATTATCCAGAGGAGGCCAGACAGCTGATGGAGAGAATTATGTGCGATTCGGAACATTTGAATCTTTGTTCAATGATAATTTAGATCAATGGATACGATTTTCAAATTCACTTCAATTGAGATATCTTTTACGTATTTATGAGAAAGATCCAGAATATGCGGAACCTCGGATTGGAGATCTAATTGTGAGTGGGGCAAACACCATCGTAGAAGGTAGCGATGCTGTCATGACACCTCGAGATCAAAATTGGTCCAACCTCGGTGTTAACTGGTCATTCCGTGAACACAATAAAGTAAGGATGGGATCAACCATCTGGGAATTCATGACTGACGATGATGAAGCCATTATTGATCCAAGAGTGCGCATATTTTTTGAACCCAATAATAATGACGAGTGGATCGCCTTTCCCCAAATTCCATCAAGTACAACGCTACAGTCCGGTGGCGAGCCTTATCAAAAAGATCGTCGGGATGTGAATTACGAAGACAAGGGAGATGGAAATATTTATGCTCCAGTGAATTTTTATTTGGTTCGAGATGAATTAGACATTCCTGAAATTTTGATGACCTCCGCTGAAGTTCAATTTATACGTGCAGAAATTTTTATGCGAGGAATCGGTGTTTCTCAAGATCCTTTTCTTGCCAGCGCTGCTTACCAAAATGGAATGCTTGAGTCTTTAAAGTTTTGGCAAAATTTAGTGGTTGACTCAGAGGCATGGATAAATAAGCCAGACATTCTAAGTGTGGGTGAATTATTCACTACGGTTTCACATCCTAAATACGTTTTAGATCTAGGAGATAGCGAGGAAGTTAACTTGGAAAAAATATATGCGCAGCGATGGGTAGATGCTTTTCGTCAACCTTGGGAAGCATTTAGTTTGTTGCGGCGCACAAATGTTGTTCCTAGAACCAAGGTGGAGAATGAATTCTTTCGATTTTTATATCCACCATCAGAGTCTGCATTGAATGCCGAAAATTATAATGCTCAAGTTTCCAATATGGGTGCTGACGCAAATGATGTGAAGGTGTGGTGGATGGAGTAGTGGTTATTCAAGCTAACCTTTTTTTACATTAGTTAACATTGGCCTCATCAACATTTATATTCCTAATAAAATTATATAGTTTGGTGGAGTGAATTATCAGAATTTGCTATCGTTAATTATCAAGCACATTGCTAATAAGTAGTTGTGCTAATTAAAGTAAATTGAAAGAGATTTATTTAATTTGCGTTTCGAATTTGATTGAATGTATTAGTTATGGGAAGCTTTAATTTAAGTGTTGGATATAAGATAGCAGATAAATATAAAATCTTAGAATTATTAGGTGGTGGATACGAAGGGGAGGTCTATAAGATAGTCGAAGTTTTGTCTGGAATAAAGTGCGCAGCAAAGATATTTTATCCTAATAAAAATCCTAAAAATAAAGTAGCCAGGAATTACGCTAAGAAATTGCATGCCTTAAGAGATTGTGATGTGATATTAAAATATTACACCCAAGATCAAATAATATTAAATGAGGAATTGGTCACTGTTTTCATATATGAATATGTTGAAGGATTAATGCTTTCAACTTACTTAAAAAATCAACCAGGGAAAAGGCTCACTGTTTTTAAGGCAGTGCATTTACTTTATACCATATTAGATGGCCTTGAGTTAATCCATCATCATGGCTTCGTTCATGGCGACTTGCATGAAGAAAATATTATAATACGTAGGATTGGCCTATCTTATGATTTAAAGTTATTAGACTTTTATAATGTAGAGGGAACAAAAAAAGATAATGAAATGCAAGATATGATTGATGCAATTAAGATATTTTATAATGCCCTGGGAGGTATGAGTAAATATAAAAAACAACCACCACAAGTGAAAGAAATATGTTGCGGATTGAAACACAATCTTATAAAGAGAAAATTTCGAAATATTAGTAGCTTAAAATTACATCTAGAAAACCAAGAATGGTAGATTTGACTTTCTTCTTTCTTTATAACAATTCTCTTTTATGTTATAATTCAAAATTATAAAACGACATATGAAGATTTTTAGATCAACCATTTTTATTTTTTTCGTATCGCTTGTCTTTTTTGCTTGTGGAGAAGAGAACATTGCCGATGATGATTTTGGGATTTTTACTTTTCAAGATTCCGAAACTGTTGTTATTAATGGATTGATAGACTCCTCCATTCCTCAGTATTGGGACAACTACATTTCCGCATATCCAGAGACTAATACAATGATCATGAAGGACTGTCCTGGTTCCATAGATGATATTGCCAACTGGGAGGCTGGCAGAAATATTCATGCGCAAGGAGTAGCTATCCATTTACCAGCTGATGCGGTTATTGCTTCTGGAGCTGTTGACTTATTTTTGTCAGGGGCAGAGCGCACACGAGAAGCCGGTAGTCAAATAGGTGTTCATGCTTGGGCTGATGGGAATGGAAATGAAGCAACAGACTTTCCTGTAGGGCATGAAGAACATCAAGGGGCGATTGATTATTATATGGCAGTTGGTTTTACACAGGAAGAAGCCGAAGCATTCTATTATTTTACAATAAACATTGCCTCAGCGGATGATATCCATTGGATGACCGATGAGGAAATTGAAGAGTTCAAATTGTTGAAGTAGAATAACTACACATATTTACTGATATTGCTGACCTTCTCCGATGAATTAACCAATGAAGTATAAAGTTATTTTTCTATTTGTGGTCTTCGCTGCTGCAATAGGCTGTAAAACATCAGTTAAGAATACTGGAACTACTTTATTCTATGCTGATTGTCAATCAGCCATAGATTCTGTATACACAGCAAATCCAGAAGCAATCGGAATTATGGTCCACATTGAATCACCAAAGAACAATTTGTCTTGGAGTGGTTGCAGCGGTTATTCTAATAAAGTTGAAACCAAAAAATTGATCTCTGACCAACCTGCCTTAATAGCAAGTTGTATTAAACCTTATATTTCAGCAACAATATTGAGATGCCAAGAATTGGGTCTTTTGTCAATCGAAGATTCCATGAACCAACATCTAACCGAGGAAACCATTCAACTTTTTGAAAAGGCTGGATATGATTTCGGTAGCATCAAAATAAAACACTTATTATCTCAAACAAGTGGTATTAAAGAGTATGTGGATAAAGATTATTTACATAAAATAAATAAGAATCAAAAACATCGATGGACAAGAGAAGAACAATTAAGATTAACTGTTTCTAAAGGTAAACCCTTGGGCTATCCTGAGGAAGTTTGGAGTTATTCTGATGCCAACTTTTTATTATGTACGGAGATAATTGAATCCGTTACAAATAAGCCTTTTTATACAGCGATCCGTGAGCTACTTAAATACAAAGAATTGGGATTTAAGAATACATGGTTTCCAACGCTTGAAAAACCTAACCCTAACACAAAGCCGATGGTCCATCAGTATTGGGATAGTTGGAATTGGGATTCACATGAGATGGACCCTTCGTTTGATTTGTACGGAGGTGGAGGTATCGCAACAACTACAGAGGAGCTTGCTAAATTTTCCTACAATCTTTTTCAGGGAAATATAATTGAAGACCTTATAACGCTAAATAAGATATTTTTAAAAATAATCCCATCTGAAGGAGAAGAAACTAACTATTTTCTTGGGTTACGTGGAGGTATGATTAACGGATTTACTTCTTACTCGCATGGTGGTTTTTGGGGCACCAACTTTTTATATTTACCAGAATTAGAAACCTCAATAGCAGTATACGTATTGGAGAAAGATGAACCTCAACTTGTATATGGTGATATTCCGAAATTATTAGTAAAGCGGCTTGTAAAGCAATTAGTTAAGAATTGATTTTATGGCTAATAGTAATTTAACCTTTAGCTTTGTTTGCAATTTTCAAATGGTGACCCTCATCTTTTAAATACTATTTGGGTGTTGTTTGAAATGAGAATAATTATAATGCCTCTGATTAAGAGTTATTGGTCAGTCAATATTTTTTAGTCCAAGAATAAACTTGGTTAGAGTTTTTTAAATGAACATAGCTTACTATCTTAATTCATCAACTAAATGATTTCTGAGACGACAAATATCATCATACTTAGTGATCTTAATTGGCAGGCGCACCTACGAGGTCTTACCAAAGAAGAAGTGATGTCTTTTACAGAGCAAGATCTAATGGTTGATAGATATGAACGCATTCGAAGATATTATGAAATCATCCTAGAAGAAAAGGCTGATTTGGTTTTGTTCGCAGGTGATTTGACAGGAGATGGGTTTTGTGGTCGCGGTTTCCAATATGCTTTTATCCTCCTCTTGAGTTTGTTAGAGCAGAGGTGTATTCCTTCAGTTTTTATTTCTGGGAATCATGATCCAGACGAACACTATGATGTTGTCAAAGAATGGATAAGTGGATATCAATACACTCAGGAGATATCTGGAAAAATTGTCACAGTTTTAGGTCATAAGATTCTTGGAGTTAACTACGTATGCTCTAAATCCAAACGCTCCCTTCAAAGTTTGATAACAGAATCTTCTGAGAAAGTTGATTTCGTGTTAGCTCACAGTCAGATTAAGCGCAGAATAAGACATTTTGATTTCAATTGTAGTTACATCTTTACTGGACATTATGATCGAAAATTATTAGCTCATCGGAACACCGTTTTTATGGCCTTGGATAATGACTCTGAAGAGGTTTCATATGGTGTGCTGAATAAACAGGAACGGGCTGCTGATGAAATAACGATAAAGATTCAACAGAGTAGTGAGGTTACATTTAGTTACTGTGAAAACGTACACAAACTTCTGGCAGGCCAACGAAATTCTGTGCTCTTGGTAAATGGAAGACCCACCTTCGATTTGATGAAATTAGAGAATGCTTCTGATGAAAGTTTAAGCAGGGATGGCGAACATTATCTCTATTTAAAATATCTCAGAGGAGTCAATTATGGTTGTAGCTTAGATACCATGCATAAGTTGGCGAATAATTTACCGTTAGAATTTAGCGATCTATCGCTAAATCAAATTCATCATTTGCCCATCACGGCTTCTTATAAAATTTCTGAAAGTATGATTGAAGATTACTTAGGGGATGTATTGGATTAACAAAACGAATTAATATTATATGACAGATTATGATTTTATAGGAGACATCCATGGATATTCAGACAAACTTGAAGAATTGTTAATTAAGTTAGGTTATGTAAAAAAAGGTAAGGGATTTATCCATCAAAGTAGAAAAGCATTTTTTGTTGGTGACTATATAGACCGGGGCCCAAATAATCCAAGGGCTGTTGAAATAGTTAGAGCAATGGTAGATTCAGATAGTGCAGTCGCTTTACGTGGTAATCATGAACACAATGCGATCTGTTTTAATTTTAAAACAGAAAATGGTTTTCTAAGAGAACATTCAATAAAGAATTTTAAGCAACATTCGGAAACATTACTTCAATTTCATGGTAATCAGAAATTATATAATGATGCCATTGAATGGTTTAAGACCTTACCATTGTATTATCAATCTGACGCATTCAATGCAGTGCATGCCACCTATGACACCGATTCAATCAATTATCTAAAGATTCATACGGATAATGGGATTCTGTCAAATGAGGACTATAATTCATTAGTTGATGAAAATTCAAAACTATTTCATTCGGTAGAAACGACTTGCAAAGGGAAAGAGGTAGAACTTCCTGATGGTCAATTCTTCTTTGACAAAGATGGCACTAAGCGATTCCATATAAGGATAAAGTGGTGGCTAGATCCCACACGTGTTACCATAAAAGATTTGAGTATTTTGGAAAATTTAGAATTACCAAATACTAAATCTAAATTTGAAAACACAGAGTTTTATGATGAAGAACAGAGCCCCGTCTTCTTTGGACATTATTGGCTTAAGGGAGAACCAAATTTATATCGTTCGAATATTTGTTGCTTAGATTATTCAATCGCTAAAGGAGGACATCTAGTCGCCTATCGATTCTCCGGAGAACCCAAGCTAGAAGTGAAGAACTTAATTTATGTTTAGATCTGGTCAATGCAGAGTCTGGTGCGCCATCGCATTTAGGATTTCATAAATAATCTAAGGAGCTGAATAATTGTAACCTAATGAAACAAAAAAACCACGTCCTTCTGAAGGGATTATTCCTGGCCCAGGATAGCCAGTCGCTCGTCTTGTGTAATAACTTTTATTAAGGAGATTGGACACTCCCGTTTTAAGGGTGAACTTACCCAGATCATAACTTAAGTTCAAGTCAGCAATGGCATAACTTGGGATAGGGCCGATGATGCCTTCTCGCTTATCTCCAGCGGATGCAGCTGGAGAATTTTGGGCATCTGTGAATTGTTCAGATAACGCCGTCCATTGATAACTGATTTCAAATTTTTTAAATCCGTACGTACAACCAAGTTTGACATTTGAACGGGGGATGAACTCTACCTTTTTGCCTGCAACATTATTTTCTTCCGAACTCAAATACTGGGAATAGGTGAATGCTGAGTTAAGAAATAGGCTCAGTGAATGATTGGTTGTTTCTGAAAATAGCCAACGAGAGAGATGCACATTAACCAAGGCTTCTGTTCCAGTAATAAATGCCTGTCCGATATTTTTTCTAATCCGGTCTGCGTTGTCATCTAGAATCACCCCAATTTTATCATTGTATAGGATTGAATAAAGATTTAAACTATAAGAAAGGTTTTTGTCAAAGCTGCCTCTTACTCCAAAGTCGGCCGTGAATCCTCTTTCGTCTGTAATATTTTCGTCCACTATGAATGTAGGACTGACCACACGAATGTCATTAAAAGTAACAGATCGATAATTTTGAGAGAAGTTAGCAATCCATTGTAAGTTTTTATTTTGTTGAAATGCCACACCGAGTCCTAGTAGCACAAAATTTCTTTCCAATCTTCGTTCTTCATCAATGACTTCTATGTCAATTGGATTTCCTGCGTTATCGAAAAATATTTTTTGATAGTTGCCATCTCCTCTTGTTAGGATGTGCTCAAATCGAACCCCTGGGATAATCGAGAGACGTCGATTGAGATAAAAAATATTTTCAGAGAAAAATGACACATTGGTATTCGGAAAATGAAAATTTGATTGGTTAGCATACGCAGGGAAGTCTTGATCGTACAGATTGAAGTCTGCGTCACTGTCAAGTGAGCCTGGCCCTTGGATGGACAAGTTGTTTGATTTATAAAATTTAGCACCAATCAAGAATACAGAGCTAGTATCCATCAGTTTATATTTTTGAAGGAACTTTAATTCTGATCCATAATTCTGAAATTGACCTCTGATAAGATCTCGTTCTAGGATATAATCTCCATTTAGATTTTGTTCATCCAATGCGGTGATGGGATTTTCATTTAGTCGAATGGGATTACCTCTAAAGCCTACGGAATTTCTGGAAGCATCTAATCCAAAGACCTGGAAGGTCAGAGCGGAGCGTGGATTAAAGTCGTGCTTGAATTTTAAGTTGTATAATCGCCAGTCAATTTCAAACCAATTTCTGTCCCTTGTGCTCTGTCTTGGGTTTTCTAAAAATTGAGTGTCTGTTAAGCCACCTGCCTGTTTGGCTAAATAGGTGTAGTATGAAAATTCAAAGCCAATGCTCGTTTTCTGACTGAAACGATGATCGATGGCCGCAAAGAAATTGTGCGCTCTGTATTCTGAATTTGCTCGGTAGCCATCGCCATTTTTAAAGTTATAAAAAAAACTTCCGGACCATTTACCTTTGCTGAAACCTAAGTAATTGAAACTATTGAAGGTGTTAAATGATCCATAGGTTTGTGAAGATTTTACTTCAAGCTTTTTATAATATGGGGTTTTATGTAAACGGAAATCTATCAAGCCTCCAAACTGTGTCCCGTATTGCAATGAACTTGCCCCACGTAAGATTCGTATTTCGTCGATGGCTTCGGTGGGCGGTGTGTAGTAGTTTTCTGGATACCCAAGAACATCAGCGCTGATGTCATAGCCGTTTTGTCTCGTATTGAAATTTGCCGAACGATTGGGGTCAAGACCACGACCACCGATGTTCAGTTGTAGGCCACCATCATTTCCCTCATATATGTTTAACCCAGTGACCTGTGCATAAACCTGTCTTCCACTGCTGCTTGCAAGATTACCTTTGATTTGATCGATGTTAATTACTTCAGACTTTTTGCCAGCGTAGATGGAAGTTTCTTCAATATCCTCCAATGCTTTTATGGCAAAAAATTCTTCTCGCTCCGCAATGACTTGAATGGCGTCCAGCTTTAAATTCCATGGTTTGAGAACATAAGAGGATTCGGTATTCTTTGAAAGATTTATGGTGTCGGTTTGACTTTGGTAATTTTCTGCAAATAGTGTGAAATGATGTACGCCCTCAGCTAAATTGGAGAATTCAAAAACACCTCTTTCATCTGAATATTTAAGGCTATTTGATTGATGGTGGAAAACTTCTACTCCAGCAAGTGGCTTGGAATTTCCCTCTTCAACACAGCTACCTAGAAAACTAAATTGTGCCTGAGAGCAGAATGCACTGCATAGAAGAAAAAATAGAGATATGTAAGATTTACTATTGTGCATTTAATGGAGTTAAATGTTTTTGACACAATTCTCTATAATCTACCTCTAGTAAGTTTACCTCATTGCTGATGTATTTTTGATTTCTTCTGCCATTAAGTGAGGCATAACTTTCTACATATATTTCTAATTCTTCATGACCTTGACCGGTGAAATGCGCTCCAAGATATTTGGCATATTCAAGAATAAAGTCAGGTTGCGTAGACATTTGCTTTTCTTGCAGTGGCGTTAAAAAGTCTTGATTTTGTACATAAAATCGCTTGCCTGTTTTTTTGCTGACTACTTTGAAATTTGCGTAAGCGGTCTTCTCCATCAACATTACTCTCCAAGAAAAACGATACCCTTGTTCTGTCCAGTATACATTGTCCGTATATAATAGATGACGGAATGGAAATATGAGTTGGAATGATAAAAATGCCACGAGGATAAACCCACTGAATCGATAAATGGAATATGGAACAAAGAACTGGTTCCTAGCAAAAACTGAACTAGACTGTCCCAGAAAATCCCACAATTTATTCAACCAGATTTCATGACGATCTGTGCTAAAAAATAAAAGACTAGAGGCTATCATCAGATATGGAAATAGACCTATCGGAAATAACAGGGCAGTCAAGACATGGAATATCACCACCATCATAAAAGCATAAATGCGGGTAGGTCTGTATAGTAAAAAGAAAACAATGAATGTATCGTAAAATGCTCCGCCCCAACTAAATATGTAATGCATCCAGCTTTCATGCATTAGCTGTCCGAGGAAAGGAAGCGAAACTTTTGTTGGTAGCCAAATGGCTAATGGGAGAGCTTCAAACATCCAGTCGTGATTAAATTTGGCAAGACCAGCATAAACATAAACGATGGCAATCATGAATTTTAATGAATCTACCATCCATTTAGGAATCTTATCCGCTTGAAGCTTAGGGTTATTTTTTGCGTCCAAAGAATAATTTGCATGAGCGGGCAAAAAAATGAGCATGAAACTTAAGATGGATACTAGGTAATAGTGATTTAAATAAGTCGTTTTATCCATTAGCTCTATGTAAAGGAAGCTCAAAAAAAAAGTGACTATGGCTATTCTATATTTCCATCCAAACGCAACCGATAGGGCAGATAGACCACAAAGCGCAAATAGGGCATAGGTCCATTGTCCAGGTACTTGAATAAATTCAAATCCTGTATAATGGAAATGAAATTTAGGAACTAAATATATTTCTTCAATCCAACCTTTTAGCCAGAATCGAAGCATACTGAAAGCCATTAATAAACCAAATAAAATACGAAAGACCGCCAAGGAGGCAGTCTTCGTTTCTTTTAAAAGATAGGAATTAATATGTGAGCCTACATTAGTCTCCATCGGCATCTACATAATCTACCTGAATATTCAATGCTTGCATCATGTCTACTTTCATAATGATGGTCGCCTTTTGGAGTTCATCATATATTGCTAGCATTTTTGTGTTATCAGTATTTATTTGATCAACAAACGTATTGGAAAGGTCTGCAGTCAAGCCCTCCACAATATTCCATTGATTTAATATCTCTTGGGCTAGATCTGGACCTTCTGTTTCTTCCATTCTATTTTGTAAATATGAAGCAATACTCTCTCCAATGTAGTCTTGGTTGATGCCTGTTCCAGAAAAGAAATCCTTGGTGGCTTGAAGACCAGCTAAGAATAACTGCTTTGAATGAATTTTGGAATATGGTGCCTCTGAAGAGTTAGCCATGGTGTTGCCAGAAAAAATTCCTGCGGGTATTCCAATTTTCCCTGCACGTAAAAATTTCTCATAATAGTATAAAAAATCATTCACCATTTTGTCTACAGAATCTGTCGCAGAAGAACCATCGCTGTTGACAAAAACATCTCTATATCTATGCTTCCAATCATTTCTAACTTGATCCGTCAAGGAAAGAAGTCTATCAACCAATTCAGTTAAATAGATCTGATAGTTTTGTTCGGCTAACTTAGTTCTAATTTCATTTTCTGTTGATCCAATACCATATAATAAGTAGTCTAATGCAGGGAATCCTTGAGCAACGAAATTCGAAGGTAGGGCAAGATTGTAACTCTTTTCTGTAATGTTGTTTTCTATTGCTTCAACATTGGTCGGATAAATATTTGTGAAGTTTCTCAATCCAATTTCCTCTGCTTTACCTATGTCAAACATTGAAACCTTTTGCCAGCTTATATAGGCATCTAGATAAGCCCCTTTCAGGTTATTAAAGTTGGTCTCAGAATTATTCAACTTGAATTCTTCTTCTTGTTCGTCAAGCGTTAAGAGCGCTTCATAATATTTATCAAAGCTCGGAATAATGATCAGGTCCGCCCAATCAATAAGCATGGCTTTCCTGTCAAAGTTATCCGTAAATATTTCGTTAGAAGAAGGCAGATCAGTGCAGGATGACTGTAAAAAACAAAGGCCTAAGCTTAGTGTGCAAAGTAAAAATATTTGTTTCATCTTAGGATATTAGTTTGCGGCTTGAGCCACAGTAAATTCAAATTTTTCAGCAATCTGTTCAGAGATTTCATTTAGGATGTTGGCATCTAAATCCCAAAACCCATTCCCTGCTGTCAAGCGATCTATAAAACCATCAACTTCAGCGCGACTAAAATATGAATCATTGCTGTCAGATTTTCTAGTAAATCTCAAGCTATACACAAAGCCAAAACCTTCTGATAAATCATGAAAGGCTCCGCCTAAATCATCCGCTTCAAGAGCTCTACTTCCACACTGTAGATAGAAAACTGCGCGTATTGCGATTACCTCTGAGATTTTTTGTTTCAATATTTCAGCTTGCTGATCTCTTAAGTCATAGTCACCCGCAACAATTGCTGCTCGGCCCAATTTAAAAGCTTCGAAAATTTCTTCAGCAATTCCATTGAAATCTGAATCGTCATTGACTCTAGATAAATATTTATTTAAGAATTCATCATCTCCAAGCGTTGCTAATGGATTTCCTGTATCCGTAGATTTACCAAAAAGATATCCGTAAGCCTCATCCCATTTATGCTCCATGGTCGTATAGTTCCCTTCACCTGTGATGCCATCGGTATTTTCTTGTTGATTTTGATTTTCATCCAAAACAGCGGTTGATAAATAATTGTTACATATTTGATCTACCATCAATGCTCCAATCAGTGATTTTGCAACAGCCTGGTTGTATTCTAGTCCTTTCGCATTGACATATCTTGCAGAGGTCCCGTCAGCAATCTGACCTGCCTTCCCTTCGCTTGCTAGTTCATTTCTATTGGGGTAAACCTCATTTACTTGAGCTGTGATCCATGATTCGATGTCCGCTTTTATCTTAGCCGCTTCAACAGTATTCGTTGAGAAGAAATCCGCAGAGGCAGCTACCTTTGATTTTACACTTTTGGTAGATTCGTTAAGACTCGCTTGCGCAAATGGATTTACATCATCGCCGCTGGCGGACTGATTGGCATACATTTCAAGCAAACTTTCTAAGTTTGAATCAAAATCAGTCATGGCCGCAGTTAATTCGGTAGCCATTGATATTCTTGTGGTCTGTCCATCAAAGGAAACCGTGGAGCTTCCATTTCTTAAAAACTCATAGTTTACGGGATTTTCAACAGTGAAAGTTGATCCAGAATCTTTATCGCAAGAGCTCAAAAGCCCTGTTATTACTAGGAGTGTTAGTATTTTTGAGGTTTGTCTTCTCTTCACTTCGTTTTCTTTAATTTTATTTAGACTAAGTCTAAGTAAGAGCAAATTTATAGAATCTGTTGGAATTCAAAGAGAAATAATTGAAATACTTTTTAAAGGTGTTTTTCAAGACCGTTTAGGTGTTATTTTGGACAATTTGAGTCGCATGACTGAGTGTTAAGAAATTGGTTTTCGTGGTTTACCCTAGTGCTTGAATTAGGGAGAATCACTGTATTGTTTGATAAGTGTATGGGATAACTTGATAAAAATTCAGTTGCATGAAATTTATACAAACAATCCCCTTAGTACTTCTTTCTATTTTGGCCACCGCTAATATATTCGGCCAAAATGAATCCGCCTCGAATGAATTTGATGTAGATTTTTTTCAGGTTGCTTTGAATGATGAACTCACTTCAAGCAGAGACCATTCATTTGATGAAAATCTGACCTTAAATGAAGTGATCATAACATCTCCTAAAACCAATGAAAATCAGACTGTGGTATTATGTGATCAGCCTTCTAGTCCATATTCTATTTTTGATGTTCAATACAGTTTGAATACGAGTTCCGAAGAGCATTCAACGGTTCCCTTAATACCCGTGGATCTTCTGCCAAATCCTTGCAAAAGAAACATATATCTCATCACAGACTCCTCGGTGGGAGAATGGCAGGTCTGGAATAGTCTTGGGAATATCTTAATTCAAGGTAATGGTAAGAAGGTAGACGCTTCGAGTCTTAAAGAAGGTATTTACTTTTTAAAATTAGCAGATCGAGTTTTGCCCTTTATTAAAGAAAATAAATAAGTCATCTCTAAATGATTTATAATTTGGATTGCTCTGCCTAGTAGATTGACCATCTCGTTTTTGTTCCTGTCTGTTTACAATAAACACTTGCTTGATCGAAATCTTTTTTCGGTTAAATGGTAGTAAAGGTTAGCCAAAGCGAAAGGACAGCTACAAAGATTAAGGGACTTAAAACCGCTGCTGAAAAAACAGCCATTTTTTTTCTTTTATGAATCGGTGCTAAGTCAAATTTTTCTAGCACCCATTTAGAAAGAAAATAGGTTGGGATAGTAATTACTAGCGTTAAAATAAATGCTTCAATTCCCATGAATTTGATATTTAGTAATCCTAAAATAAAGAAAAATAGACTCTTGCATTATAATATCTCTATCGATGTTCTATATTTTTCGACGAATTTGCCTGTGAATAATTAGTGGCTATTTCTAGCTTATGTTTGTGTAGTTACTCTATGAATTTATCAATCATCTTTACAACTTCTTTTATAAGAATTGCTGTTGTTCGATATCTTTCAATCTTATAATTTCTATATTTCCTTGTTTGATCTAATAGCATAAGGAACTTTGGATCTTTTTTTAATTCATCGAAATTTTTCTTAGAACCATTTAATCGTCAAGTCGATTAGTTTTTGTTTGAAATCATTGTAAGGAGGTGTCAATAAATCAAGAGCATTAGGAACATGCTGTGTAAAAACACCTCTAGCATTTGAGAATGACTCAAAGCCATCTTTTCCATGCGCTTTTCCGATGCCACTATTGTTAGATCCTCCGAAAGGTAAATTAGGATTAAAGAAGTGTGCTGCATTGTGATTAACACAAGTGCCACCTGCTCGTGTATTATTTAAAATGTGATTGGTGTTCTTTTTATTTTTGCTGTAAATGTATAGGGCAAGTGGCTTTTCTCTGGCATTTATTTTTTGAAGTACATCGTCTATATTAGTATAGGAGTAGACCGGAAGCACTGGGCCGAAAATTTCTTCGGTCATTAATTTAGAATCTAGTGAAACATTAGTCATTAGAGTAGGGGCGATGAAGTCCTGACTTTCGTCAAATTTTCCTCCTGCTTCAATCTTAGCGCCTTTGTCCATTGCGTCATCGATGTAGCCTTTCACTCTGTTAAAGTGTCTTGTATTTACAATTCTAGCATAAGAGGATTCTTGCGAAGAATCTTCGGTGTAGAATTCTTTCATATATTTTTTGAAAGCAGACACAAATGCTTCTTTTTTACTTTCATGGACAAACAGATAATCTGGTGCAATACATACCTGACCGTTATTCACGTATTTGCCCCAAGCGATTCTTTTAGCTGCAAGATCCACGTTTGCTGTTTCATCAACGATGGTCGGAGATTTCCCTCCGAGTTCTAAGGTGACGGAGGTTAAGTTTTCTGCGGCAGCCTTCATTACAATTTTTCCAATACTCGGAGCCCCAGTAAAAAAGATATGATTGAAAGGAAGTTTTAGTAGATCAGTAGAAGTACTTACACCTCCCTCGACAACCGCAATCTCATTTTCATTAAAAATTTCTCCGATTATTTTTTTCATTAGCGCAGAAGCGTGTGGAGTCATTTCCGATGGCTTAATCATAACAGTATTTCCTGCTGCAATGGCTGAGACCAAAGGACCAAAAGTCAAGTTGACGGGGAAATTCCATGGTGAGATGATTAAGACGACACCCTTTGGTTCGTGCTTAACCCTTGAGCTAGAACCCATCATTGCCAAAGGAGTTTTTACTCGACCACCGTACATCCATCTTCGGATGTTTTTCTTTGCGTCTTTAATTTCACTTGTTACAGGATAGATCTCGGTAAGGTCAACTTCACTGGGGTGTTTTCTATAGTCTTTGTATAAAGCCTCTTTTATTTGTGGTCGATACTTCAATACGGCTTCATGTAACTTCTTTAGTTTGGCAATTCGCTCTTTCGCGTTGGTGTTTCCAACATTGAATTGATTCTCCTTTTGTAAGTTAAATATTCGTTCGAGGTCATTAACTTTTGTTTCAATTTGAGGTAGTGCAGCTACAGCAGTATTCATATAAAATATTTAAGACAATTTCCGAAAGATGTAATAGTAGATTCCTTTGGAGTTACTTTGGGATATCCTAGCTCATGAAATTAACAAAGAAATCGATTAATTCGAAGATGAATAAGTAAAATCTTACTCCTTCAATGTCACTTTTGTCAGTTGGGATTACATATTATATATTAAGTGCAACAAACATTAAGGCCTTATGTGATTTAGTTTTTCCGGATCACTTCCAGTAAGTAGATTTAGGTTCTTTGTGATTTTTTCAATAGGCCAATCCCACCATTTTAGATTTAGAAGATATTCAACCTGTTCTTCATTGAATCTCTTTCTTATTTCTACCGCCGGATTCCCTCCTACGATTGTATAGGGAGCAACATCTCTTGTTACAATTGAGTATGATCCAACGATCGCACCATGACCGATACTTATCCCTGGCATAATGGTCGCCTTATGGCCAATCCATACATCATTTCCGATTTCAGTATTTCCTTTGTTGGGATAAGATTTACCTTCCATGGCATCACTCCAGTCTTTACCAAATATGGCAAAAGGGTAGGAGGTGATTGCCTTACTTAAATGATTCCCTCCGTTCATTATAAATGAGACATCAGAAGCGATCATACAGAACTTTCCGATGATCAGTTGATCCCCATTAAAATCAAAAAGATACTTTACATTCTTCTCAAAATTTTCCACATTCTCAAAATCATCATAGTACGTATAATCGCCAACAATGATGTTTGGATTTTTGATGACATTTTTAAGAAAACATAATCTCTTGTAATTTTCTAGTGGGAAGGTGTTGTTTGGATCAGGTGCGTTCATTGGATAAAGATGAATTAATTTCTCGTATCAATATAAATTGGAACACTGTTTTGGTCAGTTTTTTATTTAAGCTCAAGATGGTGGAGATATTATTGTTCATTCCATTGAAAATGTGGAAACAATATTCACCTTTACAGTCAAAATAAAATCAATAAATTCCGATACCTTTGAAATTCAAACACTATAATTAGAAAAAGTTGGAAGCACCTGATAATTGGTGCTATAAAATTTCAATTAAATATAGAATCTTAAACTTTTATTGTTGTTTAGTCACAAGTATAACCTCATAAATGAAACTTGTCATTATTCTTTTATTAAGTTGCTTGATTTCATCTTGTCATGCTCAAACAAGTCAAAAACAAAATCCTAGCATTAAAAAAGGTCAGACCTCAATTGCGGTTAATGATAATGTTCAGTTATTCCGGATTGCTTATAATTTAGCAATAGCAGATAGCATAGATGTTGAGTATAGACCTTGTAACAATTCATTATATAGGCAAACTACAAATAGATTTTCAAAATATTCAGACCTTCCCTTGGTTCAGAAAATTAGAATGGGTGATGAATGGAATGCTGATTTACCCGCTGTAGCATTATGCTTTGATGAAAATTTAAATCTCTTGCCTGGAATTGATGCACAAGATGTAGTAAATCAATTTGGGTGGTATGGAGAAAATCTTGATTCGCTTTCAATCTTATTAAAAGACTTTAAGGATAAATCTAATTACCAAGGATTCGAAAAATTAAATTATGAATCTTTCCTTGATTCATTAAATGGTAATCAAGTAACAAACCAATTAAATACTTTTTTCAAGCAGAGTAGAGAGCCAAATCTAAAAATCATTTTTGATCCGCAGAATAACATAACGAATAAAGCGATTACCTTTTTAAACGATGAAGAGACTACAAGACATTTCTTGCTTGGTTATTTTTGTGATCATCCTGATTCAACATCGCAAGTGTTACAGGTTGAATGGGATGATGATTATAGACGAATTATAATTCATGAAAATTCACATCTATATACGGATGCACTATTTAAAAAATACTATGACGCCGAATTAGATTCTCTCATTAATCAACCAAAATTTGAGGAGGAGTACACAGATGTAGATGAAATCATGGTAAGAGGGATAACAGCTAAGATTTTAGAAGTCAATTATGGAAAAGAAGTTGGAGAATATGAAATTTCTATACAGCCTAGTAAATCAAAATTGGTTTATGATGCGCTTGACGAATATGTAGAAAATGAATCCATGGATTTTGAATTTATCTACAGAGAGATAGTTGAGGCTTTGAAGAAAAGTTTTCTTTGAGAAGAAAAGGAATTTTGATTAATGGATCTCGTTAACTTCAATTAAAAAAAATGGATGTTACACAAAGTAGTGTAAATAAATTATTTTGCTGCTAAAGTATGAAATATACCAAATACTAATATATGTCTCCTCCAGCCCGGTCGATTTTCAAATTGGGTTATCCTTCGGTAGTTTATTCTAATTAAAAAATTTTCAACTTTATATTCTGCGCCGAGATCAATCCATAGATTCTGAAAGAAATTATTACCATTGAATCGATACCAGAGATCATAACCGACAAAAGGAACAAAGGGCGAGTTAGGTAGTTGTTTATAAAAGTGACTACGCCACCTGAGAAAATCTGCCTGTTGTTTTCCTACCCAGTCAAGGCCATGATGAAATCGTAGGATATTCACATATTTGTAAGTTGATTTTTTTTGAACATGGATAAGATCGTACCAAAAAAAAATATACAGGTTTTAGTCGAGTAAATGTCCAGTGCCTAAATGTAATTTGCCCAGAAAGACCTCCTTTTATTTTTCGGTTTATTTTCCAATCAAAAGAGGCATCATTGTACCTTAAGTTGTCATCATTAATCCTTTGTATGATCGTTAATGAAGACTTATACTTATCTGAAATTTTTTTTGAAATTGAGATTGTATTCCACGTTTGGAAATCATTCTCAGTTTGACTAATCCCAACTGCTAGAAACAATAATTGAACTGTGAGCAGAACAAAAATATTTCTCATATACTTCTGATCTTGCCTCCGTCAACTTGCAGATTGGTTCCGGTAATGTAAGATGCATCTGGGGAAGCAAGAAATAATATAGCTTTAGAAATTTCTTCTACCTCGGCAAATCGCCCCATTGGAATTTGATCAAGCATTTGATTTTTGGCTTCTTCGCGTGAGATATTAAATTTCTTTTGGCGTGCACTAAGGATATTTTCAAGGCGGCCAGTTTTGGTAGTGCCAGGTAAGATATTATTTACGGTTATACCAGTGGATGCAAGTTCATTTGACAAAGTTTTAGACCAACTGGCCATTGCTCCCCTAATTGTATTAGATATACCTAAGTCAGGGATGGGTTGTCTGACGGAAGTAGAGATAATATTGATTATTCTGCCATAGCCACTTGACTCCATGCCTGGAATTAGTAACGTGCTTATAATATGTGATGCTATAATATGTTGATTAAAGGCTTTTAGTAATTTACTTGGTTCTGCTAAAATTAATTTGCCAGGAGGTGGTCCTCCACAATTGTTAACTAAAATTTGTATGGGTGCTTTAATGACAAGTTCTGAAATAATTCTTTTAACCTCATCCGTTCGATCAAAATCTATACATAGTGTCTTGTTGTCTTTATTATTTACCCGATCTAATTCCTTTTTCTTTTCTCTAAGTTTGCCTTCTGATCTACCTGTAATGATCAGCTCTGCACCAGCTGATGCTAACTGGTATGCGCTACCAAATCCTAGGCCGTCAGAACCTCCGCAAACCAATGCTAATTTGTTTTTTAAGCCTTTTTCTTTCATGCTAATTTATATGGTGCTTGGCATTATCAATGGTATAACAAATTGAAAAAATACGATGAGAAGAGCGATTGAAATTATATTTAGGAATATTCCTGTTCGCGCCATTTCCTTGACCTTAATATGTCCGCTGGCAAAAACTATGGCGTTAGGGGGAGTCGCCATAGGTAACATGAAGGCGCAACTGGATGCCATTGCTACGGGAATAAGTAAGATAAGAATACTTGTCTCTAGTCCTGCAGCAACTCCTGCTACCATAGGGGCGAATATTGCTACAAGCGCCACATTGCTCATTAGTTCCGTGGAAAAAAGCATTACTCCAATAAGCAAAGATGAAATCAGTAAAACACTCAAGGTGAGATTTGAATTGAAATAGTTTCCTATTAGGTCGATTATTCCACCTTGAGACAAACCATTCGCCAGTGATAATCCTCCGCCAAATAATATAATGATGCCCCATGGAAGATTTTTCGTGTCTTCCCATTTGAAAATAAAGTCTCCTTGATGGACAATGCAAAAACATGCAAATGCCCCCAACATGCTAATGGTTGTGTCAGAAAGACTTAAACCTGGGATTAGATTATTTATTTGAGTTTTAGAAATCCAACATGTGATTGCAAAAGCGAAAACAAGAAGAACGTACCTTTCTTTTTTAGTAATAGATCCTAAGTTTATTAATTCAGATTTTATTAGATCAGTCGTTCCTTGAAAAGATCCTACATTCGTTTTATACAAGACTTTTGTAAGAAGAAAATAAATGCAAGCAATCATTATAATGGCGAAAGGAACACCTATCATCATCCATTTTACAAAGGAGATATTGTAATTGTATTCACTTTCTAAAAATCCAGCTAAAACTATGTTGGGAGGTGTGCCTATTATTGTCGCTATCCCTCCTACGTTAGCAGCATACGCAATTCCTAACATAAGACTCAGGGCAAATTTTTTATCTTCTCCAGTAAATCCATCTTCATCTGATGAGATAAGCTTAATGACAGAATAGGCGATCGGTAACATCACAACAGTAGTTGCTGTATTGCTTATCCACATACTCAGAAAAGCCGTCGACAGTAAAAAACCTAAGATTACACGATCGGGACTTGTGCCTGTGAAATTAATAATATTCAACGCTATTCTTTTGTGTAGATTCACTTTCTCCAAGGCCAAAGCCATGATAAAGCCACCAAAGAATAAGAATACAATTGGGTGTCCATAGTAAGGGGCTACCTCCTTGATGGTCATGATGTTGAAGACCGGGAAAAATGTCAAAGGGATTAGGGCAGTGGTTGAAATAGAAACAACTTCTGTAATCCACCAAAGGATCATCCATGCAGCAATTCCCAAGACCTTATCAGCATCTTGACTTATGAATTCAATAGGAGATAAACACATGATAAGACAGATCAAAGGACCTGCTAAAAGTATGAAGTACTTGCGCATATTGGATTATATTAGGATGACTACCAATCAAAAAAGAGATTGGTAGTCATCAGAGATATTTGAAAAAACTACTATTTTTCTCTGTTCAAAATATCATATTAGAATTTGAAATTCGCTTTCGCATAATAGCCCGCTCCAGCAATTCCAAACTGGGATACTCTTCTACTGAAAGGAAACATTCCTCCACTGTAGTTGCCGGAATGCGCATGTCTGTCTGGGTAAACATTTAGGATGTTTGTTCCACCTATTCCAATTTCAATGGTTTCAGACAATGCATATGTTAGATCCAAATCTGTCAAGATTTTTGGTGAAAAAGTCTGGTCCCTTATTTCTAACTCACCGTTGTTCCAGGAATTTGCAACTTCTGCAGAGCTAGGGTGTACATAATCTATTTCTCCGAATCTAGTGAATGTTAGATTGGTGGAAAAATTACCAACTTTTAATAGACCACCTAGTATAATTTTACTCCTAGGTTGAGCAACCTCTATTCTAGATACTTCTTCTCTATTAAATAAAGTTGTACCGAATCCTTCCAGAAATTCTCCAGTATTAATTATTGGCTCACCTTCTGAATCTCTTGGTACTAAAGTCTCTGTAAAATTAGCTCCAAGATTTACTCTTAAGCTTCCATTGTCAAGTGGAACAAAATAACTAGCAACAAGATCAGCACCTCTGGTTCTTGTATCAACAGCGTTGGTCATAAATTGGACTTGAGATAAACCAGCTGGCTCTAGTATAGCTGCAAATCTATCATCCTGTCCTCCATTAAATCTACCGGTAATACCAATTCTATCTTTGATATCAATTTGATATATATCAGCAGTAATGGATAATTTTCCTAATCTAGCTGTAGTTCCTAAACTTATATTTCTAGAAGTCTCAGGTCTTAGATTTTCTATCCCAAATTGTCTTGTAACAAAGCTATCATCATTAAGGTGAGCAATGTTCACACCATCAATGATTGTTTGGCCTGGGTTGTTCGGATCATCAATCGAAATAAATTGTAGTGTGAAAGAACTAAAGTATTTTTGCGGTAAAGATGGAGCTCTAAACCCTGTTGAATAAGCACCTCTTAATGTAATATTATCTGTTATCCGATATCTACTCGATAGTTTCCAGCTAAAATTACCACCAAAATCTGAATAGTCTTCAAATCTTCCAGCAACACCTACTAAAAATGCATCTGTAAACTCTGCTTCTAAGTCTGCATATAAACCAGAGTTGAACCTAAACTTGTTGGTGGCATTACCTCTTTGGTATCCAGGGAATACTTGTGATCCTGCTTCTTTTATTCCACCATCGTAATTCTGCCATGACTCATCTTCACCAGCAGTTTGTATGAAGTTTTCTAGTCTAAATTCAGTTCCAACTCCAACATTAAGTGGGAACCCTACATCTAATCCTTTTGAAACATCTAGGTTGATTACATTCTGAGCATATTTCAATTTACCTGCTTCAAAAGAAGTGGGTGACTCCAGTCCTAAAGAAGAATTATTGGAGTTGAATATGGTCCAGCCAAAACTATTTGATCCATAGCTATTACTAAGATCAACATCCCAGCCATTAAAATTTGTTTTAAATCCAAAAGCACCAGAAAGATCTTGAATGTCGCTGTCTAAGTGTGGTGAGAATCCAAGTGGCCATAAACCAGATTGTCTTCCCGATTGATTTGGTCTTCTGACAAAACCAGTTGCTTGCCCAAGTCTATAGTTATATCCACCAAAAGAATAGAAGGTAGCTTTGTCTGACATAGGTAATTCCATGTTAAGAAATATTCCGGCATTGGTTGTGCCTGATCCTCCCATATTTGCCACTCTTCTTCCAGTCATATCATTCAACTCATTGACAATAGCTCTTCCTCTTTGGTCTTCGGCAAGCAAGGCATTATTATCTGCATTGTCTACCCATTTCTCATTGTAGGCAGCGATTGCATTTGGATCGCCCTGATTAAATGCAGCAAATTCAGCAATTGGATCATCTCTACGTGGATCATCCGCATTAAATAATTCGATCGCATAATCATCCATTCTATTAAACGGCTGCTTAGTCTGGTAATTTAAGGTCATATTCGCAAAACCACCTTTGTCCCCGATAGCAATTCCATAGTTGGCAGATACTTGAAAGTTTTCTCCACCTCCCTCATTTTGAGTTGGATTTTCCAAACCACTAATGTTGTCATAAGGATTTGTAATCAAGTCGTTTAATTCATCACCAATGGTTGGGGGTTTTGCCAAAAAGCCGGTGCGAACTGAAATTTCTCCTTTATCAATATTCTCTTTTAGGACAATGTTGATTACTCCAGCTATGGCATCTGAACCATATTGTGCCGCTGCACCATCTCTGAGTATTTCTATTCTATCTACGGCCGACATTGGAATAGCATTAAGGTCTGTTCCAACTTGCCCTCTTCCAACAGTACCATTGACATTCATCAGAGAACTTGCATGCCTTCTCTTTCCATTTATCAATACTAAAGTCTGATCTGCTCCTAAGCCTCTTAAAGCCATGGGATCAATATGATCTGATCCGTGCCCAATATTTTGCTTTGTCGAATGGAATGATGGGGCTGCATATTGTAAAGCCTGCGCCAGCTCAGATTGTGGGGATTTAGTCAATTGTGCGCCTCCAATGACATCTATCGGCACGGATGTCTCTAAGGCCGTTCTAGGTTTTCCTCTAGACCCAACAAGTGTAACTACGTCTAATTCAAGTCCAGAAGAAAGAGATATCACGTAATCTGTCTGTGAAGAAACAACAGAAATTTCTTTATTGGTAAAACCTATGTATGATACACTGATTTTATCACCTTCGTTGGCCTGCAGAGAAAATAAGCCATCAAAATCTGTGATTGTGCCAGATCCATTTGCAGTATTAAGGACAGAAGCACCAATAACCGGTTCGCCAGTGTCGTCCAAAACTTTACCTTTGATACTCATCTGTGCATTGACAACAGAAGATAGAAATATGGAAGCAAAGAGTGTCCAAATTATTTTTTTCATGGTTGGTTTATTTAAATTCTTTCTTAATAATATTTCACTAAGCTAGCCCATAAAATCAAAATTATGTACTGCTATATTCCGTACATCTGATATTTTATTTGTTTTTACAACATTTTATAACTTTGCAGTGATGAAAATCGATAGAAAAGAAGCATTTATTCAAGCTTTAGAGCAATTGTATGGTGATTACCAATATGAGTCAGCTTTATTTGGGACTCACAACTATACCACCATTTCATCTAATCTGTGTTACAGTAAAAGTCATTTTACTAAACTCATTTCGGGAAGCGCCACAGATGCAATGTATGATCGGGCACTTGAAAACATTAATAAATTAAAAAGACTAAGCGAATTAGAGGATCTTCATTCAAAAGCAAAAATTGAGATTCCGAACAGTGAAGGCAAGATTTGGAAATATTTAAGTTTCATTTTATTGGCTCTTACTGCACTTTCAACATATGGTTACTTTAACGTAGATGGTTTCTCTCAAACAAATAAGGATGATTTAGCCCCAGTATCTGATCATCCCTTGAATATGTACTTTGATTTTAATGATGCACATTATTATAAGTCACCTTATTTGACTGAAGAGCAAGTACACGAATATTGCCCATGCAGTGCTTTCGAAGGAAGATGGCAGCTCAGCGATGAATACATAATACCTATTCCATACAAAATCCCTGGTCTTTACTATGTTGGCAAAAAAGCAGACATTAGATTAAAGTGTAGAAAAACCAATTCTTCAAGTAAAGGACATGACTTAATTGGATTTGAAAATATCGAAAACGAAATTTGGTTTGACAAATCTAAATCTCCCATAGATGTAGAAGGTGATATAAATGAAGCCAATAAAATAAGTGAGTACCTAAACACACTGAACTTTAGTCAAGATGACAATTTCATAAAAATTGCAAATGTCTATTCCTGTTTCTATGATGAAATAAAAATTACAAGCGATTCTATTTATCGATTGGGAGAACCTTGTGGGAGGTATGCTAATGGAATTGATGAAAATATTCTCAAAGAATTTAATCTTGATCTGAATCATATCATTGAATACATCATTGGTAATATGATTTTTGCACAGTGTGATCCTATTAAGAATCAGTACAACGATCCAAATGAATTAGTGAATGGTGAAAGCTTACTAGAATTTCCATGTAAGTGTTACAGTAAAAATGAAAACTTGGGACTCGGTGGAGCATATAGTTATAATAAGACCATTCAATTAATGCAACAGAACTACCAGTCGAATTTGTTTTGTGCGGAGAAAAATAACACCAATTAAACTCACACATAAGCTTGAATCAATCACCAAGTAAATATTTTCTAATGTGACAATCATTCATAGAACGCTTACCTTGTTCCTTAGTTTGATTTTACTTTACTCATCATAATCTATTTCAATAGTACCCAGTGCTAATGTTGGTTTTGATTGTCTTTTTTCTTTAGATACAATTGGTAGAGTTACCCGATCACCTTCACTGATACTGAGGTTATTAAAGAAAACCGCGAGTTTTTCTTCTCCCGTTCCTATCCGGTATTTTCCAATTTCATCATCGTCTTGGTAAGCTATGGCCATTAGTCTATTTGTGTATCCACTCGAAGCAGGCTGATACCCTTCAAAGCTATCCATTTTATTTTGAGATTTTTTTCTAAATCTTGGTATATGAGGTATTCCTTTCCTTCTATCTTTTGCAACATTGCTGAAACAAAACCAATAGGATTAATATAGTACTTTGGAACAAAAAATTCATTGATAAATTCTCCATCATTTGTCACTCTAAAAACTACAGCAGATTCACTAACATAGTGTAAGTGAATGAGTTCATTTAGATAGCGATTAAACTATATATCTGTTCTCTATGTAAAAACTAATTTCATTATTTTGGGAAATAGCTTCTAAGTTTATTACATAAAAATCTCCTCCTTGACTAAAATTATTGCTAGTCGTTCCTTTCATTTTTTCTTTAAGATCTTCACTAAAGAAATATTCTTTTAGTTCCATTTCTTCTGAGGTAAATGGCGAATGCATTCTAATGCCCAATGTCTGTGAATTGTATTCATGTCCAGCTTTAATATCGCTTACAATGAATGGCTTACCTGTGTCTGTGATGAAGACTGCAACATTAAAAAGGAAATTTTGATCTGTTTGAAGTGTTTCAGATTCTATTTCTCCATCTGGTCTCAAAGTAGATAACTCAATAGTGTAATTTGCTTTAGTATTGTTTGATCCTTTGAGGACATCTCTAAATTTTTCACCAAAGATCTTTTGTGCAAAATATAAATTACCATCATTACTAATCTTAGCATCAAAAAAATGAGTCAATCTCTGGCTATTTGATCGTTCTGGTACATATTCCCTTTGATTGATAATTTCAAAATCTTCATTAAAAATTGTAGCCTTTAATCGATATTTTTGGTTTTTTTTTATCTAGATCAACGACTTCAATAGTCGCAATAAAACTTGAATCCGGAGAAAAATAAATGTGATTTTTTGGTGTGTCATCTGAGGTGTGATAAATGCTCTCGTCTAATTCATTGACGATGTTTGTTGAGCCATCAAGATTTATCTTAATTAATTTTCTTATAATTTTTTTTGCAGAATGATCTTTAAAATGCACCAGTTGATGTAGTTCATCGTCAAGTGTAAAAATATCTGAACAAGTCCTCGTTTCTTCTGGTAGTTTTACTTCAAATTTTTCAGTGCTTCCTTCTTTATAAAATATATTTATTGTGGAAGGTAACCTATAATTAAATTTGCGCATCCCCGTTTCAATAAAATAAGTGCCATCACTTGACCTTGCCATTGATAGTGGAGGCTCATTTTCTGGAATTTGTATGTCTTCCGAAAGATTGAGCGTTTGACCGAAAGAAAACTGCATGAGGAAGCAAAAAAACAACAGTGCTAAGTAAAATTTTTTCATATATTAAAAGTAGTCTAATTTAATCCAATTTATAAAGTATGAATAGAGCGATTTCAATATTATTATTCCTTTTACTGACAGGCTGTAGTGAACCTAAAAAAAAGGATGTTAAGCATGATCAAAACGATCTGTATTCAAAAAATTTAAAAGAGTACTTTCAAACCCTGCAAAACTTACAGAAGTTTAATGGTGCTGTGTTAGTTATGAGGCAAGGCGATGTAATAATTTATGAGAACTTCAATATTTCAAATGACAAACCAAAGAGCCTGAAGACTTACAATAATTCACAATTTGATATTCATTCAATTTCGAAGCTAATGGCAAAAGCTGTGGTGGTAGATTTAGAGAATGATAATTTAATTTCTAAAGATGATTCTGTTTCAAAGTATCTCAGTGATTATGCTAGTGGTGATAAAATTACAATTCAACATTTATTAGATAATCAGTCAGGTCTACCTCGGGAGTTTACAGTAGAGGTGGAAAACTTAGTTCAAAAAAATCCTGATGAGTTAATTAAATTGATAAAAGAGGAGGAATTATTGTTTGAGCCTGGAAGCGAAAGTTCATACTCTAATTTAGGATACCAATTACTTTATTATATTATTTCAAAAATCACAAAACAACCCTTTGTTGAGTATCTAGAAGTAAATTATTTTAAGCCATTAAAAATGGAAAATACAGGAGCTCATTTTCATTTGAAAAATCGAAACATTAAAAACCTTGTTGCTAATCATGAAATGGATGACGATTCAATATTAGTTGTTCCAAATATCCAAAACAATGATAAGAATCAAGCCAAGATATTTTCTAATATAGATGATCTTCTAATTTTTCTTGAGTACATTAAAAAACCTAGATACCTTAATAAGCTAAGAAATAAAAATAGAAATACTGTTGGGTGGTCTGGAGGAGGAGATGGAATCTTATCACACATGGAATATAATATCGACGGAAATTATGAATTAGTTTTTTTCTCTAACTATGATGAGATTCCATTTGGTGATATTGTCTTGACGATAGAAAAGATCATGACAGATCAACCATATGAATTGCCAAAAATTTTAAATAGAAAAGAAAAATTAATTTCGATCGAATTGCTCAATAGTTATGAAGGGCAATACACCATGAGAGAATTTAATAATAGCATTTTTGAATTCAAGGTTGAAAATAATACCTTGGCTTTCTTTCAAGATGGAGAAAGGAATACAGAGTTAAAAGCTGAAACAGATAGTACGTTTTTTTCAATTCCGACAGACGAAGATTATTTTGAATTTAGAAAATCTGATTCTGGTGATTATGAAGTAATCTACTACTACAAAAAAGTACCAATTGCAGGTAAAAAAGTTATTGCAAATAATTAGTAGTGAAATGACCAATGATCTTCCTTTTGGTTTTAATCCCATTGTAGAGGACAAATAGCAAAAATGAAGTAATGATTATTAAACTCCTTTATGCGAAAGCTGCTATAAATTACCTCATGGAAAATAGTATCTTGATGTCCAATATTTAAACGATTTATGGTAGAGAAATTAATAGAGTACTTTTCAAAGCACAGGCCACTTACTCCTGAAGAAAAAAAATGCAATTTCAGAGGATATTGATATTCGTAATTTTAAAAAGAAAGAAGTACTTCTTAGAGAGGGACAGGTATCCCGTGATAATTACTTTGTTTTAAAAGGTTGTGTTCGGCAATACATTCTCAAAGATGGCATTGAAAGGATTACTAATTTTTATACAGAGGATGATTGGATTTTGCCAGCCATTGGGCAATCCGAACAACAACAATCTACCTTTTATTTGGACTGTGTGCAGGATAGTGTTTTAGTAGTGGCCAATGAAAACCAAGGATCAGAATTCATGCAAACGAACCCAAAGTTTATTGAGCTATCTCAAATGATTCTCGAAAAGGAAATTATGAAGCAGCAGTCTCACTTTGCAGAATATCAAAATAGTACCCCTGAAGAACGTTACATCAATCTACTACTTAAAAGACCGAATTTAATACAATCGATTTCACAAATTCATTTGTCTAGTTACATAGGTGTTAAACCCGAGTCTTTAAGTAGGATTAAAAAGCGATTGGCTGACAATAGGTCAGATTAAAACATCATTGGTTTCTTATTTTTTCCTTTTTTTGTTTTCCACTTTATTGCATCAAAAGTGATGAAAGAAGTAGCACCCATTTCAATGGCACTAAATAAAATATAGTATGGTGCTGGTTTCCCTACAAATAGAGTTGCCCCCTGCACAATTGTGGCAATGCTTCCAGATATAATTTGAACCCAACGCAGAACTTTATCATTTTTGATGAGGTGGGGTAAGAAGACATTTGCCAATGGTATTTGCATGTATGCCGCGGCGTAGGTTAGAAAAGTTGGAGTAATTTCTACGCCGTTGACTATGCCTGTCTGATATTGACTTAATAAATTTATATCCATGATGCCTACCAAGTCAGCGTATAGGTAGTTTAGTGAGGTAAAAGCCCATAGACTTGAATATTTTAATCGTCGATTTGAATCCATATTTGTATTGTTATTTGGTGATTGTAAATTTTGATTAGAAAGGAATGAATTGTTTTTTGCTCTGGGCAAATGATTTGTCGTGAATCTTTGAAAGTTTAATAGACTAGGTCTTTTTGTAGGCTTCCCCCAATTAGAACCATTTATAATTCCACTAATTTATTGTTTT
>JAHDGF010000064.1 GCA_020627785.1 Saprospiraceae bacterium | reverse complement strand
ATACTTCTTCAGCTAAAAAATTTCTATTAATACCAGAAATTTCAACTAACTCAGTAAATATTATTGAATTTACTCCCTGATTTGCACTCCTTACAATTGATAAATCACTGTTAATTGATGATTTATACTTCGACAAAACTTTAGCTGCAGTCATAATCCATAATTTTTATTAAATATACGGATATTTGTCCAATTACGCAAGACATATTTCTTTTGCTTCAATTATCGACAACAACAATATATCTTCAATTGTAATTATCTGCGAACCTCCAGGATTCTTATTTATTCAACAACTTTCTCCAAGACATATTCCACCCCAGCTTCTGCATGAATTTTAGTTGTATTAAAAATTGGAATCTGTAGGTCGTTTTCATCTATCATTAATGGAAACTCTGTACAACCCAACACTACACCTGTAACTCCCTTCTCAACGAAGGACTGAATTACATCTAAGACATACTGCTTAGAAGAAGGTACTATTTTTCCATAAGTCAATTCTTCGATTATGATCCTGTGTAATTCATCCACGACTTTTGGTTCCGTAGGTGCTAGGACTTTAATACCATTCTTTGCTATTCGACCAGTCATGAAATCCTCTTTCATTGTATATTTTGTTCCGAGGAAACAAACTTTTTCTATTTGCCTTTTCTTGATACTTGCAGCAGTTGCATCTGCTATATGAATGATAGGCGTGCTTAGTTGTTTCTGAACTTCGTCATAGACCTTATGAGGTGTATTTGCGCAGAACATAAGTTTAGTGGCGCCAGCATTCTCAAGCCGCTTTCCACCTTCTACTAACATGTCAGCGATACCAGACCAATTGTTCTCTACTTGATATTTATGAACCTTGGCTTGATTCATTGTGAAAACCGTAAGCGGAGGATTTGTATTATTACCAAAATGTTCATTCACTGACTCATTAATGTATCTATAATATTCGATCGTCGAATGCCAAGAAGTTCCACCAATCAGTCCAAGTACTTGCATGTCGTCTATTGTCATACTGAAAGGTTTTGAATTAATTTCGGTGGGAGTTGGTTGGCAACCAAGAAAAGTAATAAATAGAAGGCAGCATAGATATCTCATGATTTAATTTAATTTTAGTAGGCGGTCGCATAAATAGTTAAGCATGATAAATGTATAAAACCATTCATTTTTCCAATAGATTTTCATGACATCATCTCCCAATTGCTCCAAGTCAACATACTTATTCTCTTCCAGGTTCATTGCCATTTGTAAATTCACTCCGTTTTCAAAAAATTTCTCAGCATACTTTTCATCTGTAAGTATGTTTTCATCAATGTAGCTTTTGTATTCCTGGTATTTCTTTGATTCTCTAATTGCTTCTAGATTATCTATCAATGTTAGATTGTCATCAAATGTTAATTCACCAAATTCTAAAGTCATCTTATCTTCCAAGGAAGATGCATCAACTAAGAGAATTGAAGCAAAATTTCTATAATGAAACTTGAGATCTTCAGTTTCTACATATTTATGCTTGCCTTCTTGCTCAAACATCTCTTTCCTCCATTCAAAGGTCGGAGAATCGCAGATTGAAATCATAAATAAATTAAAGTAATACAAGGGCATAAAAGCTATCTCCCCATCTAAAGCATTTGTGTAAACATCAGCATCATATCCTAGCACCAATCTTCTCTCTAATGAATATTCTCTTAAATCAAATTGAAGATTATTCTCTCTTAGTTGCTCATATAGGTTTTCGTCCTTGGCAATGATCATTATCTCTGCGATTGAATCTCGTGTAGGATTATAGCAAAATAATTTTACAGATAAATCATTCAATTTCATCATCACATCATAAGACTCCTCATTCCTGACTTCCTCAAAAAAAATAAAACTATCTTGCTCCAATCTTTCAATGGCAACATCTAAATCTTCCCAAAGTAAGTCATATAAATTTGCATCAATTTGAGCATAAGTACTACAACAAACCGTAGAGATAAAAATCAAGACTAAAACAAAATATTCTTTCATGAACCAATTATAAAATTTACAAATTTAATGCAGTACTCTACTTTCATATTCCAAACCAATACCTTCTTTCACCCGATCCAACAATAACATTAATTCTAAACTAGTACTCAATGGAAGTTTAGGACTTTCTGAGTGCCCTAAGATCAAACATTTATTTACTTCCTCAATCTCGTGAAAATAACCGAAGCCTTTATATCTAAGGTTCAATTCTTCGATCTTCCCTATCCTATTGATGGTCAATTTCTCTGTATGATGAAATCGGTTATGAAGTTTGACACTTCCCTCTACTCCTTCGATAATTCCTTCGATTGCTGTATCTTCTTCAAAGGTAGATTCAAGAGTGGCGGAAGCACCATTCTCATATTTAAAAATCATCGAACAAGAAGAGTCAACACCGGTATCAGTCATCTCTGCATTGGCAGCAATAGATTTTGGTAAACCTAAAGCTAGGATACTAAGATACACGGGATAAATTCCAATGTCTAATAAAGATCCACCGCCCAATTTTTTATTATACAATCGAGCCATTGGATTAACCTCCCCTTTAAATCCAAAATCAGCGCTGACAGAATTGATGGCACCTATTTCATTATTATCAAGAATATCTATCAACTTTTCTGTAGCGGGAATAAATCGCGTCCAAAGTCCTTCCATTAAAAATAAATTTCGGGACCTTGCTTCATGGACCATGATTTCAACCTCTTGAGAATTTATACCCATTGGTTTTTCACAGAGTACTGCCTTCCCTTTTTTAAGGCACATCATGGTATTTTCAAAATGAAAGACATGGGGCGTAGCAATGTATATGACATCAATATCAGAATCATTGGCTAAGGATTCATAAGAGCCATAATACTTCAATGCATTAAACTCTTTCGCAAAAAGCTTGGCCCTAGAAAGATCTCTTGAAGCAACACCTTCCAGCACTGATTCCTTAGATAATTGTAAATCTGCGGCAAACTTACGTGCAATTTTACCTAGTCCAATGATGCCCCATTTTATTTTTCGATTCAAGCCAAGTTCCTATTATATCATATCAACTAAAATTCCATTGACTAAATTACTTATTTCTTTGGCTTTATCAACAATCATAAAATACCCACCATCCTGTAATTTGATTGCCTGCCCTTTTAGAGGAATCAATTTATCTATTGCCCCATGAATTCTAGATGGTTTTCTTTAATATTAAATCATTTCTCACTTATCAGCTCTAATTCAATTTCTTCTAGCTTTTTGCCTTTGGTCTCGGGCATTTTCGTTAGGACCCAAAGTAATTGCAGAAACATCATACAAGCAAAAAACAAAAATATAGTAACCGGAGAAAAAGCGGATAAAACAGCCGGTGTGATCATGGTAATGATTGCTGCCAAAACCCAATGTGTCCCACTACCAAGGGACATACCGTTGGCCCGAACTGAATTAGGAAATATCTCTGATATAAACACCCAGATTACTGCACCTTGACCGATGGCATGAGCTCCTACAAATGCGCTGATAAAGAATACGACCATCCCTCCTTCTGCTCCGCTATAAAAAGACCAGGCAACACCTAGCAAGGTTACAATATAGCCGATGGAGCCAATGGTCATTAATTGACGCCGACCCATTTTGTCAATTAAATACATACCTAGTAAGGTAAAAATTAAATTAACCGCTCCAATAGGAACAGAAGCAATTAAGGTATTACTTTGATCAATGCCAGCAGTTTCAAAAATTCTAGGTGCATAATACAAGATGAAATTTATACCTGATACTTGATTGAAGAAGGCAAGTAAAAAAGCCAACATGATCGGCTTGGAATATTTTCCAGATAAGAACTTACTTTTTGTTTGTAGGATAGACTTTTTAATTTCAGCAATTCGTGCATCAACATCGCCTTCTGGATCTAGCTGCTGCAGTAAGCCTTTGGCTTTAGCCTCATCATTGCCTTTCAATAAAACCCAGCGTGGACTATTAGGTACTCCCAAAATCATAATACAATAAATTATAGCTGGGATGGCTTCTACCCCAAGCATCCAACGCCAAGCATTGTCACCCATATACTGTCCTATGAGATAATTGGAGAAAAAGGCAACGAATATCCCAAAGACAATATTGAATTGATAGGTAGCTACAAGACTGCCTCTTTTTTTAGCTGGTGCGATTTCAGAAATATAAATCGGAGCAGCCACAGATGAAGCACCAACTCCAAGACCCCCTAAAAATCGAAAAAATGAAAATAGGTAGGGATCGTTAGCTAAGCCTGAACCAAGTGCAGAAACCAGATACAATACCCCGATCCAGAATAAGGTTTTCTTTCGTCCAAATTTATCGCAGGGAATCCCTCCAAGCAAGGCCCCTATGACGGTACCCCACAATGCCATTGACATGATAAAAACCCCGTGAAACCAATCCCCAGTGTTCCAGAGTTTTTGAATGGGTTGATCAGCCCCGGATATGACTATCGTATCAAACCCAAATAAAAATCCAGCCAAGGCAACAGTGATGACTGAATATCTAATTCCCTTACTATTTGTTGCTCCCATGTTGTCTTGTTAGTTATATGTCCAATAATTTCAATCCGTTTATTAGGATTGAAAATCATTCTCTTAAAGCTAAGGTATATTTTCAGGATAGACGAATTTGCGAAAGCGAAATTCTACGCAAAAAATAGACTTAAACACTCTATAATATTTAGATTTTCTTGAGACAAGAAAGGCATAGGTATCCAACTTTATAGGAGTCATATAGATCATTCGCTTAACGCAAATATTAGACTTTGCATTGAAATAAATAGCTCGATTTTAAAGTAGATGAATTGATGGAAATAAAATGATGGAATAACTAACGCATTAAAGGTGTGGCATTTATAAAATGAAATGAAAAAAGTTCAAACTACAACCTCAAGAAACTACCCATAACTTGTTTTCTTTAGCACCCTACCCGTCGCATCCCTAATTACTGAAACCCAAGTTGACTCAGCTATAATATCTTCATGATTTATTTTCGAATTTTCTAAAGTAGCGCTCACACCAATGATATCTGCACCTGCATCGGCTAAGGCAATCGCCATCGCCTTTCCTATTCCACGTTTACATCCAGTGACAAGCGCAGTTTTGCCGTCAAGGTGGAAAGTATTTTTAATACTCATTTATTTTTAATGGTTGAATGAATAATAAAATTGCAAGAATTTATCAGAATACCAAGATACCATATTCTTCCATGAATTATAGATTTGACAATAAACCTATAAGGTCAATCTTCTAAAAAATTCTAAATTATTTCAACCATCCATTCTTGCTGAGTGCCTTTGATTGCTTTTTGGTGCAGAAAGCTATTCCCAATTCTTGACCCCAGTTTGGGTTCTTTAAAATATAAAATCGTTGATCTATATCATTGCGTCGCAAAAATCTATTCATAAACATCACCATCTTATCATCGATCCATCCATTTAAATAATCCAAAGTCCATTCTTGCGCTGAATCATTTATTGTCAATCGCACCTCTAGCTTGTCCCCCTTCTTAACAACCTGAATATCTGAAAGCTTAACCAGTTGTCTAGAAGTGTTTTCAAAATAATTCTTTAGGAGTGTTACATATTCTTGTCCATCTGTGACACACTCTTGATCCCCTAAAAACCAATCCGAAGGCTTCAGAATATCTTCTAAGGGTTCGATTTTTTCTTTCTGGAGATTCAAAAGCTCCTCAAGACTATTGGCTAAGAAATCGATTTTGTTGTCCTCTCAAAAATTCAAACTATATCCATAGATTTTTTCATTCAGATAAAATATTCCTATATCGCGTTCGACTGAATCATGAGACCATGCGATACACAAAACCTTTTCACCAATTTCGGATGAAATGATTTGTGACGTTTGAAGGATGCTTAATTTATTCGTGTTCTCCTTTCGGAACACGTTGGTCAGGTCATTATCAATTTCTTTAAGCATCCAAAATTTATACTGGGTATACTTCCAATCATTAGACAAGTGTTTTAATTGAATAACGACTTCGTCTTGGTCTTTAAGAGTGGAAAGCCTGGAATCAAAATATGCAACATATTCAGATGGCACCTCAATCTCTAGCATTTTGTGTATTATATCTTTCATCTCAAATGATGGTAGGAATTCTTCCAGAAGTTAGCGATTAAATACCACAACCAATATCTGATATTTCAAGTCTTTATAAATTTCTTGATGATTTTTTCATTTCCAAAATCAAAGGAAATAAAATAAACACCGGGATAATTAATTTCAAAACTATCTACCTCCCCTTGGGTTTCTATCCGCACGAATTGACCATGCAAGAATGTGGGCAAGAGTATAAGAGATAGATAAATTATTTTCATTTTGAATACTGAATTTCTCAATGAAGTTAGAATCTTTTAACACACTCTTCTTAAAGAATTCTAAAGTATTGTCTCTAAGAATTCTTCTGGCCAAATTTCAATTAAAACTTTATCCCAAAATATAGATTTGGCTCAATGAGAAAATAATTATCATAATTATCTTCTTCCGCTTTAAATGCTGCCGGCACATCTTTATTAATTGGCCAATGATTTACATGTAATTGCGGCTCTATAAAAAATCGACCTTTTTTAAACAAAGGAATATGGTAACCCACATGATAAGAATTGTAAAGCTTAAATCCCTTACCTACGGTATTCCCCGCCTCATTTATGTACTTAGTAAATAAAGGTAGGACCTCCAAAGTAGCAAAAAGTCCTTTCCACAACTTACGTTGATAAGTAACACCCACGCCTGTCTCACGCAGCCTTCCAGGAAAAAAATAATCTCTATCCAAAAGTTTTGAATCCCAAATATCAATTCCCAATGGCGCAAAAAGCTTCCAAGTTGCAAACTTGACCCCTATCTGATCTTTCTCGGTCATCTGATAAGCAAAGCGTAGTTCGTAATGATGTGTGTTAGTTTCTGGATCTCCAAAATTAGACAAGCTGAGCCATGTGGTGTGCAAGGAGTACTTATATTCATCCTTAACTTTATCAACCTTATTTTTATCAAATTCTGCTTGACCATATACTTGCGGCAGGCCAAAAATCAAGAGTAGTAACAAACATAAATTTTTCATATCAATCTTTTGATACAAACTTATGCCATCTACAAATCAATCTCATTGACTTGGGTTAAGAAGCAAAAAATAGAAAAATTATTTGTTGAGTCTTTTACGAATACGACTCAAAGATTCAGGTCGAATGCCTAAATAATTAGCAATGTCATATTGAGGTATGCGTTGCATTAAATCCGGACGATTTTCCTGTAAATGAAGGTAACGTTCTTCTGGGCTAAGATTTACACGAATATCAAATTCCTTATCTCTTTTTACCATAAATATTTCACCTAATTTTCTCGTCAACGACTCCAACTCTGGATGATCCTTATAGATTTCATCTTCAGAATCAGGGTCTCCATAAGAAACAATCGTATCTTCTATGGTGGAAATATAGTACTTAGAAGGTTCTTGATCCGTATAACTTGAGGGTGTAATGGTTTCTCCTTCAGTAAAGAACTTGGTAATCTTTTCTTCTCCGTCTAGGAGGTAGTATTTTTTCATGCATCCTTTGAGGATAAAAAAACATTCCTTTGTTATTTGCCCTTCTCTCACAATCAAAGCACCCTTCTTTATACTTTTAATTTGGCTATACTTTGTAATCAATTGTGCCAAATGATCAGATATTGGAACATAGTTAGAAAGTAGCTCTATGATTTCTGAATTCTCCATTTAAAATTTACAAATTTAATAACTCTGAAGGATATTGTTCGCCCCGCAAATCATCTAACATTGAGTTCTTATCCAAGAATAGTTTATATAGATCACTCCGATCTTCTTCCATCATATAATCCAAAATGCTTTGAAAGGCTTTATTTATTTGTTGCGACTTATTGTCATCCATGTGCATTAAATATTTCTCAACCACCCTTAGCTTTATCTCCTTTGGTAAAATTTGAACATTATAATAAGATGGCCTCTCAAGAATATTGATGTAAAGATCATTCTCTCCAATCATTTGAAGTTGAAGACACTCTTCGTAAAGTTCAGGAATCTGAAAAACATTTAAAATTGAAACTGTCGGAGCAATCTTAAACTTAATGAAGGGATGTGATTTAATAAGTTCACGATTCTTTAGAATCACATTCCAATCCATATCCTTTCTTATGTATTCACCTAAGGCATTACTAGCATCTATACTTGCCAATAATTCTACCTCTTCAAAGTGACTCCAAAGATCAAGAAGGTCATAATTTTTAAAAACCAATTTTGAGAAATTAGTATTGTATCTAAGCCTTGCTTTCGTTGAATTATTTTCAATCAACCATTCGAGCAATTTATAATGCTCCTCCGTAACCAGCGGTTCGCCTCCCGCAAAATAAAATTCCTCTGCACCCAATAAGGCATCATGGGAAGAACTAATAAATTTATCTAGATCCTCTATATTTTTAATAATCGCTTTTTCTCCGATATTAGTATTGAGCATTTTAGCATCATTAAACCACTTAGAGCTAGCCCCGTGCCAACAGGTTCTACATCGAAAATTACAAACATTAGAAAATCGAATATCAAAATAAATCGGAAGCTTTGGCTCATCTTCTATATTTCGATAATCAAATTTATCAAATGTTTCTAAGCGTATACTTTTACCTCCGCTAGCCTCAATTTTATGACACACAAAGCATCGAGGATCTGTCTCGTTTTTTGAAAATTTATTTCTGAGTTGAGTAATATTTTCACCATTCCATATTTCTTCCAGAGTTTGATTACTTGTATTTCCGTAAGTAATATTTGCCACACAACAAGCCTTCGCCAAACCATTATTTGAGACATGGTAATGAATAAAAGGCATCAAGCAATGTGGTTTTTCTTTCACAGATGCAATTAACTCATTTCATTCCAGACATCTATAATATCAATGCCTTCTTTTATTAATAATTTTAGATTTTCGCTTACGCAAATTTTTTAGGGAAACTGATTAACGCCTAATCACGTAAATGTGACTTTGGTTACTTAAACGAAAGGATCATGAAATGCCTTTACAGAATAAAAAAAAGAAATTAAGTCATAGAACTTTGAAAATTACCAAAGTGCTAAATTTATATTTTTATGTTAAGGTCTAGTCTTACTCTTTGGCCTGTCTCCTCAAAAGGACCTGTAGGTACTAGTTCATTCACATGATAATACTTTGCAATCATATTTATAGACTTGGTTATATTATAACCTACCACTAGTTCAACTCCTCTATAGTTGGTTAAACGGCCGTCTGGTGAATTGTAAGATAAATAATCCCATCTCGCCCAATCATTCTGCGCCATGTAATCTAAGGCTGCAAATTTTTGCAATGAGGTATAGGTGATTTTGAACACCCAGTCTTTCGCATTTTTTAGCGCTCCATATTGCAGACTAAAAGAGTAGCCGCTTTTTTCATTTGCAAATTCTTTAGCAATTTTATCGTCACCTGAATAGTCTTCCATATTTTGATAAAAGTCAAAATCCAACAATAGCTTTCCTGATGGAAGCGGATTTATTTTTCCTCCAATATGAAAAATTGAATAATCCAAAAGAAAGGCATGATCACCATCTGGTATATTAGGAATATTACGCATTAGATACAAGGATGGAAATAAGGTGAACTTTTGATTTAAGAATTGGAATGAAGTTTGAAATCCTTGAAAATAAGCATCATCTGCAAAAGACTTTCCATTAGAGGACAAAATATAGTGGGCCGCTTTTAAAGAAATTTTATTTAGCGACTTCCAGTTAAAATTAAAATTCCGTTCTAAAAAGACACCCTCTGGAAATACATTATCACTCCAAAAAAGTTCGTTATTCTTTTCAAAAGAATAAGAATTTTTCCCTAGCCAAAATCTCAGCTTTTCAAACTTCGCCTCAAAGAAAATTTTTTCAAAACCTATTGGCAAAGTTCCAAATTCTTTAAAGCCAGTACCTAAGGTCAATTGAGGATCTTGCTGTTTATTTTGCTCTCCAGTCCTGATTCTCACCCCTAAGGAATACCAGTCCTTTGTAAACTTCATTCCAGTCCTTACCCTGTATCTTAGTCTGGTGCGATCATCACGAAATGTTCCATCAGATTTTCTAGAATCCCAATCTTGTTCAATTCTGAAACGAAAATCAGATTCAAAAGCTATTTTTGAAAGAATGGAATCTACCTGAGCATTTATAAAATTGCATCCAAATAAGAGCAAGGCAAGTGTAAATACAAATTGTAATTTCTTGACCATAGGAAAAATCTAAATCTTACATATTATATGAACCTCCATTAATGTCCAGTGTAGCGCCTGTAATGAATCCGTCATACTCTGAAGCCAGATATAAAACAGCTCTTGCCACATCATCCGCATTACCCGCCCGTTTAATTGGGATCCCTTCTACCGTCTTTGCGGCAGACTCTGGAGTCGTGTGTGTATTGTGAAAAGCAGTGCCTAAAATCAGACCAGGAGCAACCGCATTGACTCTAACACCATGTGGACCCAATTCTGATGAAAGTGCACGTGTAAAAGTCAATATTGCGCCTTTACTTGTAGAATATGCGAGTGAGCCAGCATGTCCCCCTTTACGCCCAGCCAATGAAGCTAAATTCACCATGCTACTATTTTCATTTTTAATCAGGTGTGGCATCGCGGCCCTAGACACATACATCATAGAACTAAGATTAATATCCATCACCTTATTCCAAAAATCAGGCTCTATCTCTTCTAATCTCTTTCTAGCCACCAGTGAACCAGCATTATTTATAACAATGTCAATACCACCCAGTGTCTCCGCAGTTTTACTAACAACCTGAATGGCATCTGCCTCATTCGTTAGGTCACCGCCAACTGCCACTGCTTTCAAACCTTTCCCTGTTGCGTAAGCCACTAAAGCATTAGCAGTATCGGCACTAGAAAAATAGTGAATGCTAACGTTAGCTCCATTATCAATAAATTGTCTAGTGATTGCTTCACCGATTCCTTGAGCACCTGCAGTGATCAGTACATTCTTATTTGCCAGTTTATTCGTCATATCTAATTTTGTAAAGTGAATATAATAAATTGGAAAAGATTTTTTTTCTTGGTGATAAATATCTTCATACACATCATTGGGAAGTATCAAGCCAATTCTGTTTACATTTAATATAGGACTCTTTATAACTAAAACAGTTTCAGCTTCAAGCAACTTCCATTATCTTTAGTTTAGAAATTCCCAAACTAAAATTAACTCACCAATCAAACCAAATATTTCAAACTGGTCAATTGTATATCTGTTAGTCGGTATTGCAGTATTGTTCTTCCTGTTGATTAATGGAAGTTTTGGATTTACTGAAGACAGTCTCCGCATGAATATTAGATGGTCGGCAAGGTTTAGTTTGATATATTTTTGTGTCGCGTTTTCAGCATCCTCATTCCATGTAGCGTTGAAAAAAAATACAACCCAATGGATCTTAGAAAACCGAAAGTACTTTGGTATCTCATTCGCAATTATTCACCTAATCCATTTATTCTTTTTATTTCTGTTGCACTTGAATTTTCATGCGGTATTTATAAAGCGATCGTTGACAGAAATATCATTGGGTGGCTTGGCTTATGTTTTCACAATCCTTATGTTAATGACATCATTTGACAGAGGCAGAAAGAGACTATCTATGACCCAATGGAATTCTTTACATACCATTGGCGGATATTGGATATTGATCGTTTTCTCTAATAGCATTATCGGGAGAGTATTGGCTGGTAAAATTGAATATCTGCCACTTGCAATCATAATTATGACGGTATGGTGTATGCGCTTTATATCATGGCGTAAAAACAGGCTTCATCAAAATTCCGCATAACCATATTTTTCAATCATTTTATGACATAGTATTCATAATAATTCAAGCTTGATTTCGCTTCCGCAAATGCATTGGTACAGTTTAAAAATAAACATTTGCGCAAGCGTAATAAAAAATCTAGATTTCTAAATTACCAAAGAAGACTCCTTCATGATTCATGAAGCTATCCTCAGATTTATTAAGATCTAATTTACCACCAGCAAAATTAGTAGCGGGCAAACCTAATTCTTGAAAAATGCATGCAATGGCAGCGAAGTCCCAAATACTTCCTCCACCTATTTCTTCCTTAGGGAGTTTCAACATACACGATGGACCATTTTCTAAAACATAGATTCCATTCATCACTGATCCTGCTCCGCTTTTCTCTTCCACAGAATCAAGATTCAATCTTTTCAGATGACGGTGAAGTATTTTTTCGATTTCGTGCTTACGAGCAGTTTCGAATAACTTTTTATCTGTCACATAAGTTAGAAAATTATTCCTATGTTCAATCTTCCAAGGTGCATTGTTCTTATAGACTCCTTTGCCTTTTATTGCAAAGTAAATGCTTGAGGTCCAAGGATCATACACAACACCAATGTAAGGTGTGCCATCCTTGGCAACCAAGGCTATAGAGACAGAAAAACCTGGTTGGTTATTTATGAAAGCTAGGGTGCCATCAAGGGGATCAATGCACCAGAAAAAATCTTTTTCAAATCTACTTCCATCATCCTTTGTCTCCTCTGATAGAATAGCAATGTCATTCTGCACACTTATTGGCCGTAAGTGTTCACGGATAACATCATCACATTTTTGATCTACTTCAGTAACAACCTGTGTCGCGTAACTCGAAGGGCCAGATTTAAACTCCACGTCTATATCCTTTTGTAAATATCCCTTGATAATTTTACCAGCAACAAGCGCGGCTTCAATCGCCTGCTTGGTTAATTGAATCAAATCCATCCTAAAGGTTATTGATTACTTCTTTAGTTACGCGTTCACTGTAACTATTGATTTTCCAATGACCAGGGCTCCACCCTTTCAAAAAGCGATGGAAATCTGCCCAAGCAACACGATACATCGAACGCCATTCTTTTTCTAAAGCGTGAATCGGCGAATCAAATTCACCTTGAAGAAATTTAAAATAGCCATCAAGTATATCTAACTCTAGTCGTTCACAATCATGGTCAGTCAGACAGCTACCGATGAAGTATGCAACATCTTTCATTCCACATCCACCACCGACATATTGAAAATCCAACCCAGCCACTGCGCCATTTTCAGCAAAGCAGAAATTAGCTAATTTTGCATCACCATGAACGATGGTTTTAAATTCACAATTATTTAATTTTTCATCAATCAAGACTGCCGCTTCCTTCAAAGCGACATCACTTAATACTTCTAATTCTTGTGGCCTAGTTTCAAGATGCCAATAGGTGCCAACTTCCCAGAGTTTATCTGGAGCTTGATTTAAATAACTCGCATGAAATATCGCCAACCATTGGAGGCACGCATTTATCTCCTCCCAATCTAGTGATCGCTTACGCAAATGATATCCCGCTTGATTTAAATCTTCAAGAATGATTAAGACTTCATCCCCTTCAGTTGTGATTGTCAAACAGTCTGGTAGACGGGCACAGGTGTTCTTGCTATAGTTTTGATACCATGCTGTTTCGACCTGATAAGATTTTATTTTCCGTTGATGCCCAAAGTCAGAGCCCCAGCCACGAGGATGATATTTATTTTCAGGCAATTGAACATGTTTAACGACAACGCTTTTGATGGGTGCGTTGTTTAAGTTCACCCGCATGATTTTCCCATAACCACTCCATAGTTCTTGGATAGTTTCCATGGAGACTATTTCAGAAGCTCCTGTGCTTCTTAGAATGACAGTTTTGAAATATTCATTCATAGAGCACCCAAGGTAGAAATTCGTTTCTTTTGTTCAAATTTAATCCAGGGCAAAGAGGAAGAAAAAGGCAGTTGCTTGATGGTGAATGCTTTATGTTGAAAGATATATACAAACAAAGGGATATTTTTGATTAAAAATATCCCTTTGTTTAAATTTTCTAGTTAGAACTATTCAGTAGCGTTCGATTATATTATACTCCAATTTAAGCTTAAGCTAAATGTTCTGAAAGGTCTAAACTGCTCGTATATTTTATCTGCTGAACCAAAAGATTTATAAACTTTTGATTTATTAGAATTCAATAAATTATTTGCCCCAAGGCTCAATCGCACTCTATTTTCTTCACCTATTCCTTTGGATACTTTGATTGACATATCATGGAAAGGAACTGTGTATACATCAGGATTTAATCCGATACCAACGATGGCAAGGCTAGGTCCCTGCACGTTATAACTTATGTTCGCTTCCCAAGCTCTTTCTACATTTGTATAATTCAGATATCCATTAATGATGTATGGAGACTGACCTTGCATTTGACGCGTCGTACTGATCGTTTCACCGTTTCTATTACTGGCCAATCTTGATTCATATTCTCCATTTTCACTTTGGTCAAGTTCAGCTCTTGATTTTACAAAGGTAAAATTGGCACCTGTTGACAAACCGTTTAAATTCTCAGCAACAAAGCCCAAATTCTTTCTGAACTCAAACTCAAGTCCAATCACTTCTGCATTTCCAATATTTCTAGGCTGAAGATCATTTGGTGCTGAAGAGCTAAATGCAACCAACTCAATTGGATTCTTGAAGTCTTTGTAAAAACCACTTACAGAAAACATTTGACCTTCAGAGTAGAAGCCCTCCCATCTAACATCATAATTATCAATGTTAGATTGTTCCAGATCAATATTCCCAATAAAAGTTTGATCAGAAATTGCATCATAAATCTGAGCTATAGAAGCTTCTTTAAATGATGGTCTTGCGACCGTCTGAGAAAATGAAGTTCTAAAACTCATATTATTCGTAAGGGAGTAAAGTAGATTCACAGAAGGCAAAAGATTAACTTGATCAATTATTCTCTCATTATTATAAACAACTGATCCTGTATTATTTTGGCCTGTGTAATTATGGGTAAAGTGTTCAACCCTAAGTCCAATGTTACCTTTTAATCTACTTACTAGTTCAAGGTCTGTCATTACATAACCACTTAAAGTATTCTGAGTTGCATCATAGGTATTCGTTGGCTCAAAGTTACCAGCTATGTAAGTTCCTATTTGTGTCTCAGGTGTCCATAAATTTTCAGTAAGGAATAGTTCATTAGGGTCACCCGATAGATCTAATGAATTTTGACCTTTCACATTGACGAGATAGCTGATTATTTCATAATCTCTCTGCTTATAAATGTTTCCACCACCAAAACTTAGATCAATTAATTTATCGAATACTGTAATAGATTTTTTGAAGTCTATCTTTCCTGAATAATTAATTTCATTTAAGTTTCTCCATAAACGTCTAGGCTGTGCTCCTTCAGAAGGTTCAAAAGCTAGCTTGCCATTATCATTTAGTTTGAAAGGAGTTATTCTAATATCTTTATCCTTTATACTAGATTGTGTAGGAGAAAATTTCCAGTTAATATCAAAACCATTTTTAAGTGAATGGTTTCCCGTCAAAAGGAAATTAGTGATTCTTCTTTCTGTGTATTCAACATTATCATTAAATAATTGATTAGAAGCTCTTATGTAAGTACTTCTCTCAAATAAACCAGATTTGGATTCACCATTTTGTAAATGTAATGCCATTAAACTTAAAGTATGTCCTTTATACTTTAATGCAGTTCCAACCATACCACTTAACAAGGTATTATTAATACCGATATCACCATTAGATTCTCTGTCCAATAACAAGTCAGTCTCATCCGAATCTGATGACTTTATATAATTGTTAAACTGTACATCTTGAAAAAAGGTTGTGTTATTTCTATAACCCAAAACTGCATTATATCCAATGGTTGCTTCTCCCTTTTCTATCTGATTTCCCATTGAAAACCCTAGATTCAGATTAGCCAAACTGTTGGTTCTTTCAGTGGACATGTTGTTTTCGAATCGAGATGTCAAAAGTGTTAAAGTAGGATCATCTATTGGATTTGGAATTACCTGATGCTTATGAATATTTAAATCTCTTAATCCATCATCAAAGCCTAAAAAGTCAGTTGAACTATTTTGTGCACCTAAGAAATTATTGTTGAAGTGCATGCTTGGATTATAGCTCGTACCTAATGAGAAAGACATGGTCTTTTCTTCTGGAAAATCTTTGGTTGTGATATTTACGATTCCACCAGTAAAGTCTCCTGAAAAATCCGCTCTAGACGTTTTCGAAACCATTAGGTTATCTACGATATTGGTAGGGAAAACATTTATTTGAAGCGAATTACGATCAGGGTCAAGTCCTGGAATTTCAAGACCATTTAGAATGGTTTTAGAATATCTATCACCTAGTCCTCGGATAAATACATATTTTCCACCTTCAACAGATACACCAGTAACTCTCTTCATCGCAGAACCCGCATTACTGTCACCACTTCTTCTTAATGATTGAGAGCTAATACCATTTACTACATTTGAAGACTTTCGCTGAATAGTCATTAGGGAATTCTCAGTATTCCTCATTTGTTTACTGACGATCACAACTTCTTCTAACTTCTGGCTATCTTCTTCAATCTCGATATTTAAAGTTGTTGTTTGTCCAGCTATAATTGCTACAGATTCGATGGTTTTTTTCTGAAAACCAATATAACTCACTTCAAGGGTGTATGTGCCCTCAGCAAGGTCGTAGCTGAATTTCCCATCTAGATCACTATTAAACCCTGAGGCATTTTCTAGTACTACAATATTTGCAAAAGGGATGGTTTCTTGGCTATTGGCATCAGTGATTACCCCTTCAACTTTTCCAGTCTGAGCAAAGAGGGAAAAACTAACAATCAAGAAACAAAAAGTGAAATATAGATTCTTCATTAGAAATCGAAACTTTAATTTTATTTAAATTTATCTTAGGTCTTTATCTATTAAATGAGAAGACTATTAAAAGTCTAATGCACCACTGCTGTAAGCATAAGTCCATTCAAATGCACTTAAGTCCGCTCCTATCTCAGAAGAACTAACAGATGCATTGTCTAATTCCATTTGTAGATCAAAAGCTGCATCATCTCCAGAAGGAGAAAGGTCATGACATAATTCGCTTACAGATTTACTGCTCACAAATTCTAAACCTTTTATTTCTAACATTCCAGAAAAATAATTTGCAGAACTTTCGTCGTCATCAATTTCGAGATCGGCATCATCCGGAAATCCAAATATTTTACAATTACTAACCAATCCCATGGATGATTTTCTAAAATCTGCAATTTCTGTAAATAGTCCTTTCAATGTTCCATTAGTGAATGTAAATCTACCATTAGCAGACCCTTCAGGACCATCAATTTCCAATCCATGATCTGAGTCATCTCCTGCTATGTAAACGAAATTATCTAGAGTTCCAGAATAGCCTTGATCCACATCAAATGCATCATCGCCTTGTGCCCAAACCAAGGCATTGGTAACATTAACAGTTCCTCCAAAAAACTCAATACCGTCATCTAGATTTCCAAAAACTTCGATATTGGTAATCAATGTTTCATTACCGACACCTCCAAGAGTTAATCCATTTATCTCATTATTTTCACCAATGGAAGCACCACCATGTCTTATAGAAATGTAACAAAGTGAACCAGAATTATCACTGGCGTCAGGACCTCCGTATAATCCAAAGGTATCATCAGCAGGAATTCCTTCAATCTGGAACTCTTCAACATTTCCTTCAAATGAACCAGGAGCATTACCTAAAACAATCAAACCACCCCAAAATCCATTTTGAGATTCATCGAGATTTGTTCCTTTGGTTTGACCAACTTCGATGTTATCTAATATTGAAGTCATTATTATTGGCTGATCAGCAGTCCCACATGCCATGATTTTACCACCTCTCGCGACGATTAGGGCACTCGCTAATGATCCTGTCCCTTCAGCACCTTTAATTATTGTGCCTGGTTCGATGGTTAGTGAGGCACCATCCGCAACAATTACTTTTCCATTTAATTTATAGATCTTGTCAGAAACCCATGTTTCATCAGTCTCGATTAGACCAAATTTATTAATTATACTTTCTTCTGTATTATCTTCAATACATTCACAGGTTCCATTAGCTTCTACCAATGTGAATCCTTGTTGACATATAAGTTCTAAACAAGCATCATCTTCTTTCGCACAACCAGAAAAAAGGAGAACTAAGAGAATGAAACAACTAAAAAAGAGATTTGACTTAACCATTTTGTCTTAAATATTTTCGAGTTAGGAATTATTGCAATTTTCGAATTTGATACGAAAATAGTTTTGATGTATTAATTCAACATTACGCCAATGTTACCAAATTATTAACTCGAGATTTTGACTAAAATATTCTAGAAAACGTGATGATTACAGGTATAAATCAGGGTTTTAGGCTGAAATGACGAAAGAAATATTGTGAAGGATTTAGAACTAATTTGAGTATTGCAACAATTATGACAGGATTGTGATTAATATGAACTTTTAGAATGACTAAGCGAGAGGTATTTGCGGGAATTTCAGGTATGTATTGTGATCAGATCATGATTTTACTGCTGAAATACCGACTTGAGGGATATTTTCAGACCTCACTATTTCTTTATTAGCTTTTGAGTGGTAATTATGCTATTTGTTCTATCATTTATTTGCAAGAAATATATGCCTGCTTGTAGATGAGCTATGTCTATTATAGTTGCATTCATAAGGCCTGTATCGGAATCAACAAAAATTCCATTAGAATCAAATATTGTAATATCAAAATTTAAAGAATTAACTGCAATGGTCACTTTTTCACTTGAAGGATTGGGCAAAATTTTAAATCTATCATTTCTGAAGATTTGAGCTTCGTTCGTTGAAGTTGTCAAATCATTAATCACAAAATCTAATTCACCAACTTGACCTAACTGAATACAATCATTTTCAATAACTGTTAGATTTAAGTTCTCATCTTGCTCTACTATAGAATCTTGAATAATCTCTATTGTATCAATCGTGCTTGAACTATTAGATGGAATTATTGAAAACCCATTAATCCTATCATAGTCTAAACCATATTCAGCACTTCCCTCGTATTCAAATTCTACGGCTATTGGTAGGTCTAAGTTTCCGATCCTAGAAATTTCAAAATCAATATATCTATCTTCTTCAAGGTAATTTAATTGACTTGCATTCAAACTTATTTCGGTTACTGGTACAGTTTCAAAATATTCATAAGTAATATTTACGTTCTCTGGATTTTCTCCAATAAAAAAACCAGGATTATTTGGATTGATAACAAAAAAATTGCCAGTGACATTGCCTAAGCCTTCGGATGTTGGAAGATTTTCAAATAAATTAAAGAAAGGAATATTTTCATCATAAATGATCGTACAATCTGTGAAATTTACGCCACCAAATCTAGGTACTTGATTACTATAATCTGTTACTTCTAAAAAGATTGGATTATTCAAATCAACAGGATCATTTGACACATCCTTAAACACACAATTTGAAAAATTCAAATCAAAACTCTCCACCGTTTTTGAAGCGTACACTGCTGACCATTGGCTACTCATGATGTAGCAGTTTTTGAAATCCACAAAACCATCAACACCATTCGAACCATTATCTGTTGCAGCAATTTCTGCAAAATCAAAACTGTTGGAGGGGTCATGATTGTTAGCCATAAATGTGTTCTCTATGGTTATAGAAACATCTCTAGAGTTATCATCCATCATAAACAATGCTAGTTGTATAGCATTACCAAAATTGTTGAAAATTCTACAGTCTTTAATAAGAATATTTTCAAGTCTTTCTTCTGGAATATCTGGTTCTAAATCTATACCATCTTCGGGGAGTGTACCATTGGTTTCAGAGAATTCACAATTCAATATTGTCAAGTCTTTGGCAGAAGTTACGGACAATCCTTGCCTATAGTTATTGGAAAATCTGCAATTCTTAATTAATATATTTTCGCAATAATTTTTTGGGCTATTGGGTTGAAAACTTCTTGTAAGCAAAATCCCATCTCCTCCTGTATCCAATATGGTAAGTCCTTCAATATGAATATTCGATGCTGAGTTTAAACTAATTCCATGACGAAATTCGCTGTCAGCTAAATCAATATATTCCTGCTTATTCATTATGAATCTAGCATTGTAACCTATGATACTGATGTTAGATTTATCATTAATTCTGATTAAAGATTCAAAAATATCAAACTCGCCAAACAGTGCACGAAGCACTACACCGTCTTCAAAGATTATGGTAATATTATTTCTCTCAATCCGCAACGGACCAGTGTTCCAGTCCATTCCGACATTATCCACTACAATGGTATCCTCAGTAGTTTGCGAAAAAGCAAATTGCAAAAAGGAGGTGTTATCTACGGGATCAAATCCAATATCTGTACAAACAATTATTTTACTAGCAAAAAGAATGTTAGAGAAAAATCCCAAAAAAATTATTAGTAATAATATTTTGTTTCTCATTGGATGGCCGTGTTATGTGATTTCGAAATATATCTTAGAATTATATTTGACTTAACAACAGGTAAAACCAATTTGTTTAAAACTTGAATCGTTTCTAATTTTTTAGGAACAAAAAAAGTTATTCGATTTTTTTTCTTCTCCACTTTTGAAAAATAAATAGTGCGAACACAAATTGAATCTTTTTTTCAAGAATTGGATTTATTTGCAAAACTTATTGCTAACTGACTTGAATGAACAAATTAGCACATGAATATCTGCGACCATTCAGGAAAAGGATTTGAGATTTCCATTTAGGTTCTACCTAAGTAAAAATTTAAGTAACCTTCTTTTATTGGACTCCTACTTTTTTCAATTTAGCTTCCGCAAATGATAGTCCATATTTGCGAGCACAGTGAAGCACAAATGAGATCATTATCTACTTATCATTTATTGTTATGTGGGGTTATTTTTTCTTTCGATTAAATTATACTTTTCCTATACGTTCTACAGAGAAATTAATCTTCGCTTTTAATGCGTCGAAAACTTTAAGAAGTGTTCCAATGGTTATGTTGGATTTACCGTTTTCTAATTTTGAGATTTGAGCTCTTTGAACACCAATAAGCTCGCCTAATTGATCTTGGGTTAAATCGTTTTCAAGCCTTAAACTTTTAATTTCTTCTGCAAGTAATTCAACTTTGAGTTCTTGTTCGTATTCATCCCTTTTGGATGTACCAATTTTTCCAAGATGTTTGTCTTTAAGATCGTTAAGAGTTGTAAGCTTCATTTCTCCTTATTTTTTGCTTTAAAATAATCTTCTTTAATCCGTTTTGCTTTCTCAATTTCAGATTTTGGTGCCTTATTGGATTTTTTATCAAAGCCATGGGTTCCGATTACCAGAGTTTCATTTTCTTCTGTTTTGTCCCAAAAAGCATAAATTCTATAGAACTTTTGGCTATCTCTTTGCCTAAATTCCCAAATTCCATCTCTTAAAGGTTCAAACCATTTTCCTTTGAAACCGGCTTGAAGCTTATCAAATGAAACAAAAAATTTCTTTTGAACTTTGCTATCAAGATTTCCAAAGTAGTTATCAGCTTCGTTTAGGAATTTAACTTTTATTGGCTTAGAAAATCGTGGCATGTTCAAATATACGATGTTTCCTTATATGGAACATGTTTATTTTAAAAATTCGTGTAGAAATGTTTATTGAAGGATATTTTTTAGAATAGTGGTTTCTATAATTTTGGGCTAATCCCACATAACGGCAGTTTGTGAATATACTCAATAATTATTTGAGTTAAATTCTGTATTGCGGTATGGATGT